>JBKKAQ010000115.1:0-15032 GCA_046714555.1 Sphingomicrobium sp.
CCTCGGCAAACCCCCTCGCGCGCAGCCGGCACGCATCGCACCATCCGCAATGCGCTCCGTCGGGGGCGGGATCGTAGCAGCTGTGGCTGAGCCCGGCATCGAGCCCGAGCCGGGCCGCCTCGCGCGCTATATCGGCCTTGGTCATGTTCTGCAGCGGCGCATGTACCTCGAAGCGCGACCCCTCGATCCCCGCCTTGGTGGCGAGGTTGGCGAGCGCTTCGAACCCCGCGACGAACTCGGGGCGGCAATCGGGGTAGCCCGAATAATCCATCGCATTGACCCCGACGAACAGGTCGCGCGCGCCTTCCGCCTCGGCCCAGGCCAGCGCCAGGCTCAGAAATACCGTGTTGCGCGCGGGGACATAGGTCACCGGAATTCCCGCACTGCCGCCCGCGCCAATGCCGTCCTTGGGAACCGCCATGTCGCTGGTCAGCGCCGATCCGCCAAATGCGCGAAGGTCGAGCGGGACGACGATGTGCCGCCCGGCGATCAGCCCCGCAATCCGCGCGGCGGCGTCGAGCTCGATCCGGTGGCGCTGGCCATAATCGACCGTCAGAGCGAGCACCTCGAACCCCGCCTCGCGGGCAATTCCAGCGCAGACCATCGAATCCATCCCGCCCGACAGCAGCACCACCGCTTTTCGCATCGCGCTCACAAGCGGATCCCAAGCCTTGGGCCAAGCCAGGCGACCAAAGCCATCAGCGCCATCGTCATGACGCAGCCGATCGCCAGCGCGACCCAGAAATTGACCCCAGAGCGAAGCATCGCCGGAATCGCCAGGAACATCGGCAGCGAGGGCAAGACGAACCAGAAAGCGCCATTGGCAAGCGCCGCGACCAGCATCGCGTCATTCGTGTCGCGCCACAGCCAGATCATCGCCAGCACCGACGTCAGCGGGAGGGCCGCGATCAGCCCGCCAAGCCCCGGGCTTTTGCGCGCGACCAGCGCGACCAGCGCGACGATCAATCCCGAAATCAGCGCCTTGATCAAAAACGACAGCATCGCGGCTCAATAGAGGCTGATCGTCTGAGGTGGAAGCGCTCTGCACTTCCACCGAGGGCGTGAATCAGCCTCTAATCCTAGTCTAGACCGTGATCGTTTAAAAAACAGGGCCGCGCGGTTGCCCGACGCGGCCCAGGAGCGGGCGCCAGGCGCCCGAGGGAGTTAGCGTGCCTGCTCGGCACGATGTCCATCTGTGGCAGTGAATGGTTAAACCTTTGCTTAACGCCCGCTGCAATCGCCGACCCGGCGAACCTGGAGGGTGTAGGCGAACGGGGCATTGCCCGAAATTCCCTGGGTCTCGATCCGCATCGATCGCGGGGTAAGCACGGTCAGCCGGGTTCGGCCGAATCCTCCGCCGGGGCACTGATAATCGACCACCGCCTCGCTCGGGGTGTCGGAAATCACCGCCAGCGAGCACTTCGCCGAGCGATGCTCGAACCGGGCGAGCGCCGCCGGATCGGCAAAGCACATCTTGGCTGCGTTGATCCCCGCGGCCGAGGAACTGACTTCCCACAACCCGCCGCTGACCTTCGCCAGTGCGGTAGGCCGCTGCGCCGCGCCCAGCGCAAAACCGCCAAGCCCCACCGCCCCCGCCAGCGCAAGTGCATGAAGTTGAACACCGGGCATGCTCGCTTTTACCATATAAGGCCCGACCCGCGCGAGTCCCCAGGCTCAGCCGGGCAAGTCGATCGCGATCGGAAAACTGGTCGCGCAAAAGGCGCAATCGACCCGGATGGTCCCGTCGTCGCCGACCATCGCGACCTGTTCCTCGACCGGAAACCGCTCGATCACCGAGCGGACATAATCGGCGTCGCAGCGGCAGCCCTTGCTCAGCCTGACCGGCTCCAATGTCCGGACCTCCTGCTCGTCGTGGAACAGCCGCCACATCAGTTCGTCGAGCGGCAAGGCGCGATCGGTCAGCTCGTCCGCCTTGACCGACCCGGCAAGCACCGCGACATGCGCCCATTCGGGATGATCGAGCCGGGTATGAAGCCGCTCGCGCCCCTCCTCGCCCTCGGGAAGATGCTGGAACAGCAGCCCGCCCGCGATCCATCCCCGATCGTCCTTGCGCGCCGCGAGCCGGACGATGCTCGGGATCTGCTCGGACTGCGAAAAATAGCTTTGCGCGGCATCCGCCAGGCTGTTGCCCTCGAGCGGGACGATCCCCTGATAGCGCTCGTCGCTCGCCGGCTGGTCGAAGGTGATCGCCAGATAGCCCTTTCCGAAAAGCGCGAACAGCGACGGCTCGGCGGGGGCCTCGGCGAGCCGCTCGGGATCGTGAAGGACATAGCCGCGAAGCTCGCCGTCGAGATAATCGCACACCAGCAAATCGATCACCCCATTCTCGGTCTGCGCCTGCAAGGTCATTTGCCCGCTGGCATCCTTGAGCAGCGCTCCGAGCAGCGCGGTCAGCACCAGCGCTTCGGCGAGCAGGCACTCGATCGCTCGCGGATAATCATGATTGGCCAGAATCGCATCGAGCGCCGGCCCAATCCGAGCCGCCCGCCCCCGCGCATGCCGAGCCGGAACGGTCACGCCGAGCGCCACGTCGATCAGCAATGATGTTTCGTTCGCGCTCATCAATCGCTCACCAACCGGGTTGCAGGTCGTCATTGCGAGGAACGAAGTGACGAAGCAATCCAGATTCTCCCCATCACCGATGGGGAGGAGGACCGCGAAGCGTGGTGGAGGGGAAGGCGCAACGGTGACCTCAAGCTCGCCTTCCCGGAACGACATCAACCTTGCGCGGACGCCCTTCGACTTCGCTCAGGACGAACGGAAAATGTTGATCGATATGTCGTCACAGCCAACCCTCACCCGAGCTTCCCCAGACACCACAGCAACAGCGATTTCTGGACATGCAGCCGATTCTCGGCCTCGTCCCACACCGCCGATTGCGGCCCGTCGATCACCGCGTCGCTGACCTCTTCGCCGCGGTGCGCGGGCAGGCAGTGGAGGAAGATCGCTCCGGGCTCGGCCTTGGCCATCAGCGCTTCGTCGACCGCGAACCGCGCCAGCGACGCCTGGCGCTGCTCGCTGTCGTCATGCCCCATCGATGTCCAGGTGTCGGTCACCACCACCTCGGCCCCCGCGACCGCTTGCGCCGGGTCGTCGACGATTGCGACTTTGGCTCCGCGCGCCATCGCCGCGGCAAGCATCACCGGGTCGGGCCGATGGCCTTCGGGACAGCCGACCTTCAGCTCGAAATGCATCAGCGATGCCGCTTCGATCAGCGAATTGCAGACGTTGTTGCCGTCGCCGAGCCACGCCCAGCGGCTCCCCGCGAGCCGTGCCTTGCGCTCGATCAGCGTCAGCATGTCGGCCAATATCTGGCACGGATGCGACAAATCGGTCAGCCCGTTGATCACCGGAACGCTCGCCGCCGCGGCAAGCTCGTCGGCCTTGTCGTGATGGTCGGTGCGGATCATCGCGACGTCGCACAGGCGTGACAGCACCCGCGCGGTGTCGGCAATCGTCTCGCCGCGGCCAAGCTGGCTGGTCCCCGATTCCATCACCATGCTGGTCCCGCCCAATTGCTGCATCGCCAGCGCGAAGCTCAGCCGGGTGCGGGTCGAAGGCTTTTCGAAGATCATCGCCAGCGCATGCCCGTCGAGCGGGCGGTCGGCATCGGGGCGCCCCTTGGGCCAACCGGCGCGCGCGCTCTTCCGCTCCTGAGCGTCGTTGAGGATCGCCGCGATCGCCTCGCCTCCGGCATCGGCGAGGTTGAGCAGATGCCGAACGCTCATGCCGCCTGCGGAAGCTGGTAATCGGCCGCCGCCGCCGACAAGGCGTCGACGAACTCGCGGACGTGGCTTTCCTCGATGATCAAAGGCGGAAGCACCCGGACGACATTCTCGCCCGCAGCGACGGTCAACAGCCCGCGTGTCCGCAAAAACCCGACGAACGCGCGGCTGTCGCTCTTCATCTTGATGCCGAGCATCAGCCCGGTGCCGCGGACGTTGTCGAATAATTGGTCGTGGTTGGGGATCATCTGCTCGAGCGCGGCGCGAAGCCGCTCGCCCATCGCGGTGACATGGGCGAGGAACGCCTCATTGGCGACGACGTCGAGCACCGCCTGCCCCGCCGCCATCGCCAGCGGGTTTCCGCCAAAGGTCGATCCGTGAGTCCCGATGACCATTCCCGACGCCGCTTTTTCGGTCGCCAGGCAGGCGCCGAGCGGAAACCCGCCGCCGAGCCCCTTGGCCGAAGCGAGAATGTCGGGTGTGATCCTGTAATGCTCATAGGCATAGAGCTTGCCGGTGCGCCCGACCCCGCACTGCACCTCGTCGAGCACCAGCAACAAATCAAGCTCGTCGGCGATCTTCCTCAGGCCCTGCATGAACTCGACGCTTGCCGCCCTGATCCCCCCCTCGCCCTGAATCGGCTCGACTAGGAAACCCGCGGTGTGACCCGTCACCGCCGCTTTGGCCGCTTCGAGATCGCCGAACTCGACCACGGTGAAGCCGGGCAGCAGCGGCGCGAAGCCGTCGCGCAATTTCTCCTGGTTGGTCGCGCTGATCGTCGCCATCGTCCGGCCGTGAAAGGCGTTCGAAAACGTGATCAGCTCATGCTTTTCAGGCTTGCCCTTGGCATGATGGTAGCGCCGGGCGGTCTTGATCGCGCATTCGACCGCCTCGGCGCCCGAATTGGTGAAGAATACCGTATCGGCGAAGGTAAGATCGACCAGCCGCTGTGCCAGCGCTTCGCCCTGCGGGCTGCCGTAAAGGTTTGACACATGCATCAGCCGAGCCGTCTGATCCTGGATCGCCTGGATCAGATGAGGATGGCCGTGGCCGAGCAGATTGACCGCGATCCCGCTCGCGAAATCGAGATATTTCTCGCCGCTCTCGCCGTACAGATAGACGCCTTCGCCCCGCACCGGCCGCACTGCGCACCGCGGGTAAACGGGCATGAGCGGCGTAATTGCCATGGGTTCGGGTCCTTCGCATTTCAAAACAGAAAAAGGCGACCCGTGGCCGCCTCGTCGCGCTATATCCGAGCGGCTCGGCGCGTCAAAATGAAAAGGCGCCCCGGCTACTAAGACCGGAACGCCTTTCCTTACGCTCACTGGGGCAGAAACTCGCCCAAAACCCTAACTGGGGTGATAATGCCAGCGGCCGTCGCGATCCCGCCAGCGGCGATCTCCGTCGCTCGCCTCGCTCCGCAATGCGCGTTCAAGCCGGAAGATCCGATGCTCGAGCTTATCGCGCTCGTGGCGGCTCAAGCCATTGAGCGACGCTCGGCGAACCCGATACTGCAACTCGACCGCATCACGGTCGAGCCGGCGCGCCTCGCGGTTCGACAATTGGTTGCGACGGTCGAGAGCATGGATTTGCCGGCGAATCCGGTCGACCCGCGCTTCGAGCCGGCGAGCCTGACCTCGATTGTCGTTGTAATAGCCATAGGCATTGCCCTGCGGCTGCGGAAAATATTGCGCCGCGGCGGGGGTTGCGGCCGCCAGGGCCGCCACCGCAATTGCGGTTGAAATGAGGAAGCCGTGCATTGCTCGCTCCTTTTTCGAAACAGGCGATGCAACGGCTTTAGGGACTGGCGCTTGAGCCCAGTCTGAACGGCCGCGTTATCGAAGGTTCATCCGATTCGAGCCTTAATTCTTGATCTTCCAGCCGCTTCTCAGCAAACCGTAACAGAGCGCGCACAGCGCGACGTTGAGGCCGAACAGGCCGAGCGCACCGATCAGCAGCGGCGAATCGCTCTGCCCGAGAAAGCCGTAGCGGAAGCCTGAGATAATATAGAAGAACGGATTGGCGTGGCTGATCGCCTGGAAAACCGGGCTCAATTGCGATACCGAATAAAACGTGCCTGAAAGCAGCGACAAGGGCGCAACAAGGAAATTGCTGACCGCCGCCGCATGATCGAATTTTTCCGCCCAGATCGACGTCAGAAGCCCCAGCAGCCCGAGCAGCAGCGACCCCATCAATCCGAACAAAATTACCGCCCACGGATGACGCACCTCGACCGAAACCCCCGGCCACATCAGCATGACCACCCACACCGCGCCCCCGACCAGCAGCGCTCGGGTGACCGCCGCCCCGACCAGCCCGGCGATCAATTCCCCGGTCGACAGCGGCGGCATCAGATAATCGACGATAGTCCCCTGGATCTTGCCGACCAGCAAGGAGAAGCTCGAATTGGCGAACGCGTTCTGGATCATCGCCATGACGATCAGCCCGGGGGCGATGAAGTCGGCGAAGTGAACCCCCATCACAAGGCGGTTCTGCCCGCCCAGCGCGACGCTGAAAATCACCAGAAACAGCAGGGTGGTCACCGCCGGTGCCCAGATCGTCTGCGTCTGGACCTTGAAGAACCGCCGTACCTCCTTCACATAGAGGGTCTTGAGGCCGCCCCAGTTGATCCCGCTCAGGCTCGGGTCGCCGGGCTGGTGTCTTACCCATTGGGGTGTCTGGTCGTTCACGGAGCAATCGCCTATCGGCTGGTGCCCCCGTCGGCAACCTACCATCGGAGAATCGCATTTCATGTCATGGACCGACGAGCGAATTGAACGCCTCCGCGCGATGTGGGGCGAAGGCTCCACCGCCAGCCAGATTGCCGAGACCCTCGGCGGGGTCAGCCGCAATGCCGTGATCGGCAAGGCGCATCGGCTCGGCCTCGAATCGCGCCCTTCCCCGGTCAAGCCGGGCGAAGAAAAGGAAAAAGCGGAAGACCTCCAGGCCTCGGTCCCTGCTTCGGTGGAAAAGCCGGTCGCGAAGACCACGGCAACTCCCCCACCCCCTCCGCCAGCCGTCGCCGAAGCGCCGGCGCGACCCAGCCCGCCCCCCGCCCCGGCCCCAAAGGCCGACGCGGTCGAAACCACCGTGCAATATCGCTCGGTCGGCCCCGGCGGGTTCATCCGTCAGGGTCCGGGCGACACCCAGGCACCGATCCCGCCCGCTCCGCCGCGCCGGCTGGTCCCGGCCAAGCCCAACATCGAAGTCGCCGGCAAGACCGGCCTGCTCGATCTCAACGACCGCATCTGCAAATGGCCGATGGGGCATCCGGGCGAGCCCGATTTCCATTTCTGCGGAGCCCCGTCGAACCCGGGCTTTCCCTATTGCGTGGCGCATTGCGGAGTGGCCTATCAGGCGCAGCTTCCGCGCCGCGACCGCCGCCCGCCCCCGCCGCTTCCGTTCGGCGGCCCGCGGGTCCGCTAAAAAAAGAGCTCCGGAGCAGCCGTCGCCGTTCCGGAGCTCGTCCAATCTCGAACGTCGATTTAAAGGCCGACGCTCTCGTAGTGATCGGCTTTCGCTTCGATCGTCGTTTGGGCCGAATCGCCGCCGATCGCGATCTTGCGCGGCTTGAGGTTTTCGGGGATTTCCCGAACCAGTTCGATCAAAAGCAGTCCGTCCTTGAGGTCGGCCGACTTGACCTGGACATGGTCGGCAAGCCCGAAGCGCCGCTCGAACGAGCGGTTGGCGATTCCGCGATGGATGAAGCTCTCGCTCTCTTCCTCGGATTTGCGCCCCGACACCACCAGCATGTTCTGCTGCGAGACGATATCGATCTCGCCGGGTTTGAACCCGGCTACCGCGAGGCTGATGCGGAATTTATTGTCGTCGACCCTGACAAGATCGAACGGCGGGTAATTTTCCTGATTCTGGCTCGCCGCGCTGGTTTCGAGCATGTCGAACAGCCGGTCGAAGCCGATCGTCGAGCGCCGGAATGGCGCAAAGTCAAAAGCACTGGGCATTGTCCTGTCCTCCATTGAGCGACTGGCAGGACCCGCAACTGCCGGTCCCGCTCCCCGGCCCGAAATGGCGCCGGGAGTAGTGAGTTAGGAAGCCGGAATTGGATTTCAAGATGCTTGGCACGGCGCTCGGCCGAGCCCTATAGCAATGCCAGATGTCCGATCTTTTCTCGTCTCCATCGCCACTTCAGCCTGACAGCTACGACGCCTCGTCGATCGAGGTGCTGGAAGGGCTCGAGCCGGTTCGGCGGCGTCCGGGAATGTATATCGGCGGGACCGATGCCCGCGCGCTCCACCACCTCGCCGCCGAAGTAATCGACAATTCGATGGATGAGGCGGTCGCCGGTCACGCCAGCCGGATCGAGGTCCAGCTCGAACCGGGCAACCGGCTAACCGTCAGCGACAATGGCCGCGGCATCCCGATCGACCCGCACCCCAAATATCCGGGCAAGTCGGCGCTCGAAGTGATCCTCACCACCCTCCATTCGGGCGGTAAATTCCAGGGCAAGACCTATTCGACCAGCGGCGGGCTTCACGGGGTCGGGGTCAGCGTGGTCAATGCCTTGTCGACCGACACATTGGTCGAGGTCGCTCGCGACCGCACCTTGTACCGCCAGCATTTCTCGCGCGGGCTGGCGATGGGGCCGCTCGAAACCGTCGGAGCGGCGCCCAACCGGCGCGGAACGACATTGAGCTTCACTCCCGACGCCGAAATTTTCGGCGCCGAGGCGCGCTTCGAGCCGGCGCGGCTCTACCGCCTCGCGCGCTCCAAGGCCTATTTGTTCGCCGGGGTCGAAATCCGCTGGCGCTGCCACCCCTCGCTGGCGGGCCCCGATGTTCCCGACCAGGCGCTGTTCCAGTTCCCGGGAGGGCTCGCCGATCATCTCGCCGAACAATTGGGCGAGCGCGAGTGCGTCACCGCACAGCCGTTCATCGGCCGCCAGGATTTTCCCAACGACCAGGGATCGGCCGAATGGGCGGTGGCCTGGCCATTATGGTCGGACGGCGCCCAAAGCTATTATTGCAACACCATCCCGACCCCCGACGGCGGAACTCACGAGGCCGGACTTCGCGCCTCGCTGACCAAGGGGGCGCGCGCCTTCGGCGAGCTCGTCGGCAACAAAAAGGCCAAGGACATCACCGCCGACGACGTCTTTTCAGGCGTCGAGCTGATGCTCTCGGTGTTCATCCGCAATCCGCAATTCCAAAGCCAGACCAAGGACCGGCTGACCAGCCTTGAGGCGGCGCGGTTCGTCGAAGCCGCGGTGCGCGATCATTTCGACCATTTTCTCGCCGACAATATGGATCGCGGGCGCGCGCTGCTCGGAGCGATCCTCGAGCGGATGGACGAGCGTCTCAAGCGCCGCGCCGAACGCGAGGTCAAGCGCAAGACCGCGACCAGCGCGCGCAAGCTGCGCCTTCCGGGCAAGCTCACCGACTGCGCCAATGACGCTCCGGCGGGAACCGAATTGTTCATCGTCGAAGGCGACAGCGCGGGGGGTTCGGCCAAGCAGGCGCGCGACCGCAAGACCCAGGCGATCCTTCCGATCCGCGGCAAGATTCTCAACGTGGCCTCGGCCACCGCGGACAAGATCCGCGCCAACAGCGAGATCGCCGATCTGACGATGGCGCTCGGCTGCGGGCTGCGCGACCAGTTCGACGAGGATTCGCTGCGCTATGAGCGGATCATCATCATGACCGACGCCGACGTCGACGGCGCGCATATCGCGACCCTGCTGATGACCTTCTTTTTCCAGGAAATGCCCGAGCTGGTCCGCCGCGGCCATCTGTTCCTCGCCCAGCCCCCGCTCTACCGGCTGACCGTCGGAGCGAAGAGCCTTTACGCGCGCGACGATGCCCACCGCGCAGAAATCGAGGCCAATGAGTTCAAGGGCAAGACGATCGACGTCGGACGGTTCAAGGGGCTCGGCGAGATGAACCCCGACCAGCTCAAGCAGACCACGATGAGCCCGCAGTCGCGCTCGCTGATCCGGATCACCCTCCCGGCGGAATATCAGGATCGCCAGCCGGTCAAGGATCTGGTCGACCGCCTGATGGGCCGCAACCCCGAACATCGCTTCGCCTTCATCCAGACCCGCGCCGCAGCGATCGACGATGATGCAATCGACGCCTAGCCGGGGGGCTAGGCTAAAGATGGCATGATCGACGCCTAGCCCGGGGGTCTAGGCCAAAGATGGCATCATCGACACCTGAGCCGAATCAGCGCGAACCGAAGCCCGTCAGGATCGTCTTGATCGTCCGGACGAAGATCAGCAGATCGAGCCAGGGCGAGAAATATTTGATGTAGTAGAAGTCGTACTGAAGCTTCTCATTGACCTGCTCGACGTCGGCGACATGCCCCTGATTGACCTGCGCCCAGCCCGAAATGCCCGGTTTGACGACGTGCCGGTAGCGATAGAAGGGCAATTCGCTGACATACCAGTGCGAGAGGACTTCGGCTTCGGGCCGCGGGCCGATCCAGCTCATCTCGCCGCGCAATATGTTCCAGATTTGCGGCAGCTCGTCGAGCCGCGAGCGCCGCAGGAAGCGGCCCACCCGAGTGATCCGGACATCGCCCTCGTCGGTGATCGCATCGGCGATGGCATCCTCCGACGCCCCCGGCACCAGCGCGCGCATCGTCCGGAACTTGACCACCGAAATCCGCTTGCCGGCATGGCCGATGCGCGACTGCCGAAACAGAACCGGCCCCTTTTCACCGATGCGGATGACAAGCGCGACGAGCAGCATCAGCGGGATCGCGAGCGGCAGGATGATCAGCGCGAACAGGAAGTCGACCACTTCCTTCAAATGGAAATAGCCTCGCGCGGGGACGAGCGAGCCGAAACTGTTTTCGGACAAACGGCTCAATTCGACCCGCCCTGTCAGCGATTCCGAAAGCTGCTTGACCTGATAGACGATCCGTCCGGCTAGCGCGGCATCGGCAAGGAAGGCCTCCCATTCGTCGGGCAAGTCGGCGCTGAAATCGGCAACGATCGCGTCGCAACCATTGACCTTGTCGAGTCGCGGCTCGTCCATCATCTGCCATTGCACCCGCTCGATTTCGCGCAGAGCTGCGATCTCGCCGAACGGGATCACTGCAATCCGCAGGATCGATCGGCGCTGGACGACGAAATACACCGTGTAATACCAGCCGGCGTGGAGCGCGATCCCGAGTATCAGGCTCAGCCGGTCATAGGGTATCCGCAACAGCAGGACCACCGCGATGACCACCGCATGCGCCGCCAGGATCGTGGGCGGAATGACATAGCTCGATCGTATTCCCGGATAGGTCTCGATCGACAGCCGCATCCAGAACGCCAGAATGACCGCGCAGGCGTTGATGATCAGCCCGTGTTGGGCCGCCGGTATGTCCTGAGCGACGTCCCACAGCAGCAGCCGAACGAGATAAGGCACCAGCGCCGCAAGGAATAGCGCCCCGACGAGCTGGACCCGCCGCCGAGCGAGAATTGTCCGGTCGGCCGATGCCTGGGCGATTTTCGAATGCAACATCACAGCGACCAACGGTCGATCGACGGGTCCAGCCTCAACCCGCGCCACATTCCCTTGAGATCGGCCAATGTCCCGCCCGCCGCAACCAGCAAAGCCAGCTCCTCGGCCCCGAGGTCGCGGTACGAATCATGAGCGACCGCCCCAATCACCAGGTCATACGGCTCCCCGCCCAGCGCTTTCAGCGTCAGGCCGTGGCTGCGCTCGACGTCCTCGGCCCGAACCAGCGGATCGGCCACCGAAACCCGATGGCCAAGCTCGGCCAGCCGGTCAATCACGTCGAACGTCCGGCTGTTGCGCAAATCGGGAACATTTTCCTTGAACGTCAACCCGAGCATCAGAACGCTTCCCGGCTCGCCCCCGCGCCGTTCGTGAAGCCGGTCGGCGATCCATCCGCCCATTCCGTCATTGGTTTCGCGGCCGGCCAATATGACTTGCGGATGATGCCCCATCGCCTGCGACAAATGGCTCAGGTAAAACGGGTCGACGCCGATGCAATGGCCCCCGACCAGTCCCGGCTCGAAGCCGAGGAAATTCCATTTGGTCCGCGCCGCGGCGAGCACGTCCCAGATCGAAACCCCGACATGCGCCATGATCTGGGCGACTTCGTTCATGAAGGCGATATTGATGTCGCGCTGGGCGTTTTCGATCACCTTGGCCGCCTCGGCGGCCTTGATCGAGGCCGCGCGGAACACTCCGCCGCTGGTGATCGCACCGTAAATCCGCTCGAGCTGGTCGAGCGTCGCTTCGTCTTCTGCCGCGATGACCTTGGTGATCCGGTCGACACTATGCTCGCGGTCGCCCGGATTGATCCGCTCGGGGGAATAGCCGAGTCGGAAATCGCGCCCGCGGCGAAGCCCCGATCCGCGCTCCAATTCGATCCCGCAGATATCCTCGGTGACCCCGGGATAGACCGTGCTTTCGTAAATCACCGTCGCGCAGCGCCCGGGCTCGATCAGCCTGGCGACCGTCCGGGTCGCGGCGAGGAGCGCGGACAAGTCGGGCTGGTTGGCCTCGTCGACCGGGGTGGGCACGGTGACGATGAACACCTCCGCGCCGCGGCACTCGTCGGGCGAAGAAGTCAGCGCAAGCGTCGACTCGCCAAGCGCCTCGCGCTCGACCTCGTTGGTCCGGTCATGCCCGCCCTTGAGCTCGGCGATCCTTTGATCGTCGATATCGAGGCCGCTTACCGCGAACTGCCGGGCAAGCGCGACCGCGAGCGGAAGACCGACATAGCCTAGACCGATCACGACAATTTCAGACTTGGGCGTCATTCACATTGCACTCGAAAATGCGGCTCGCGACGAACCGCGCCATGTCCTTGCCGCCCCCCGGGCTTGCTCGATCAGCTGTTCCGGGTCCCCCGACCAATCCCGGTATGCATCAGCCCGGCCCGCGCCGCTTCCTTGCGATCATAGATGTTTCGCAGATCGACCAATGCCTTACCGCGCATCACCGACGCAAGCCGCTGGAGATCGAGCGCTCGAAATTCGTCCCATTCTGTGACAATGACGACCGCGTCCGAACCTTGCGCCGCGCCATAGGCATCGCTCGCGAATTCGGTGTGGGCAAGCAGCGGCGCGGCCTGCTCGCGTCCGACCGGGTCGAACGCGCAGACCTGCGCCCCGGCGTTCTCCAAGGCGGCGATCAGCGGGAGCGAGGGCGCATCGCGCATGTCGTCGGTATTGGGCTTGAAGGTCAGCCCGAGCACCGCAATTCGCTTGCCGGCCAGTTCCCCGCCGACCGCGGCGCGAACCCGCTCGGCCATCGCCGCTTTGCGCAAATCATTGACCTCGACCACGGTCTGGACGATCCGTTGCTCGACCCCGGCCTCGTGCGCCGTCCGCAAAAGCGCCAGCGTGTCCTTGGGAAAGCAACTCCCGCCAAAACCTGGCCCGGCGTGGAGGAACTTGGCGCCGATCCGATTGTCGAGCCCGATCCCGCGCGCGACATCCTGAACCTCGGCGCCGACCGCTTCGCACAAATCGGCGATTTCGTTGATGAAGCTGATCTTGGTCGCAAGGAAGGCGTTGGCGGCATATTTGATCAATTCGGCGGTTCGCCGATCGGTGAACAGGATCGGCGCCTGATTAAGGAACAAAGGGCGATAGATTTCGCGCAAGGCCGCCCGCGCGGCCTCGTCTTCGGCCCCGACCACGATCCGGTCGGGATGCTTGAAATCGGCAATCGCCGCGCCTTCACGAAGAAATTCGGGGTTGGACGCGACCGCGGTTCCCTCAGGAGCGCCCTCTTCGATAAGGATCTTGGCAATGCGGTCGCCGGTTCCGACGGGGACCGTCGACTTGGTGATCACGATCACTGGCCGGGTCAGCGCGGCGGCAAGCTCGCGTGCGGCTTCGAACACATAGGTCAAATCGGCATGGCCATCGCCGCGCCGCGCCGGTGTGCCGACCGCGATGAACACTGCATCGACCTCGGCGACCGCCGATTGCAGGGCGGTGGTGAAGCTCAGCCTTTCACGCTCGACATTGTCCCTGACCAGCGCTTCGAGCCCCGGCTCCCAGATCGGCATCCGCCCCTGGTTGATGGCATCGATCTTGCCCTCGTCCTTGTCGACACAGGTCACATGATGTCCAAAATCGGCAAAGCAGGCTCCGGACACCAGCCCGACATAGCCCGCCCCAATCATCGCGATCCGCATCACCTATCTCCACGCCGCCACGGCGAGCGCCGCCCTTAGCCGCGCGCGCGCCCGATGCTCAAGCGCCGATAGAGTCGCCCCTTGCGCCGGACCGGCGAATCCCACGCCCCCGTTATTCCCGAATGCCCCTGCCCGTCATCCCGCGAAAGCG
Organism: Sphingomicrobium sp.; assembly: GCA_046714555.1. GTDB lineage: Bacteria > Pseudomonadota > Alphaproteobacteria > Sphingomonadales > Sphingomonadaceae > Sphingomicrobium. The sequence continues at coordinate 14,026 of JBKKAQ010000115.1, forward strand.
GGAATCCAGCTCGTTGTTTTTCCCTTCTACTTTTGCCGTTCTGGTTCTGTTTTATGAATTAATTTCTCCAATTTGGGCAAAAAGCCGACATTTCGCTTTCCTACATCCCCCGATGAGTGCATGGTTCGTTCGATGCGCCAGGCCCTCGCTTGCACTCCGCCGCCGCCGCCCATTCCCTCTGACACGTTCGCCACGCGCACCCACGCGAGGAGTGCGACCTTAGTGACTTTCCGACCCGTTCAGCGCTTGTCGATAGAGCATCCGCCTCGCTTTTGCCCGAAATCCGGGTTATGGGGCGCGCTTCCCATGGCGACTTCACTCCCCACCCCACCGCGCGTCGGCATGGTTTCGCTCGGCTGTCCCAAGGCGCTAGTCGACAGCGAGCGGATCCTCACCAGGTTGCGCGCCGACGGCTATCGGATGTCGCCCGACTATGCCGGCGCCGACGTCGTGCTGGTCAACACCTGCGGCTTCCTCGACAGCGCCAAGGCCGAAACCCTCGAAGCGATCGGCGAGGCGATCGCCGAAAACGGCCGGGTGGTCGTCACCGGCTGCATGGGCAATGACGCCGAGATCATCCGCGCGCGCTTCCCCCAAGTCCTCGCGGTCACCGGTCCGCAGCAATATGAAGCGGTCGTCGCGGCGGTTCATCAAGCCGCCCCGCCGTTCCCTTCGCCTTATCTCGACCTGGTTCGCGGCAGGGACTCGGGGCCGGGGGTCAAGCTCACTCCGCGCCATTACAGCTACATCAAGATTTCCGAGGGCTGCAATCACCGCTGCGCCTTTTGCATCATCCCGTCGATCCGCGGCGACCTCGTCAGCCGCCGCCCCGACGCGATCCTGCGCGAGGCCGAGAAGCTGGTCGCCGCGGGAACTCGCGAATTGCTCGTGATCAGCCAGGACACCTCGGCCTATGGGCTCGATCTCAAACATGCCATGTGGAACTGGCACGGTGAGCCGGTCCGCGCACACATGACCGATCTTGCAAGGGCGATGGGCTCGCTCGG
>JBKKAQ010000116.1:0-11124 GCA_046714555.1 Sphingomicrobium sp.
AATGATGTACCAGCGGGACATAGGTTACGTCGACCCAATCAATTGCCGAGTTGGCGAAGAAGAAACTGGACGATCGTGCTGAACAGCGAATCGACCCCGAAAAAGAAGATGCCGAGCAAGGTCGTCATGATCACCACCATGATCGCGGTGGTGACGGTTTCCTTGCGGGTCGGCCAGACGACCTTGGCCGTTTCGGCGCGGACTTGCCGGATGAATTCGCCTGGAGAAACCTTCGCCACCTGAAAACCCGTGCCTTCCCCAAAAGCCAATAAAAAAAGGTCCGCGCGCGCTTCGTCTGGCACCGCTGCGGACCTCGTCAGCGCTGCCCTTACCCTCAACCGGGCGGCCGAGGCAAGATCGCCGTCGGCCAATGCCCGGGTGCCCGAATCCTGGATCAAAGCGGCTTGGCAGGAGTGGAGGGGCTCGAACCCCCGGCCCTCGGTTTTGGAGACCGATGCTCTACCAGCTGAGCTACACTCCTAGCGCCGGGCGAGGCGCGGAATAGCCGCCCGCCGGTCGCCGCGCAAGTGCGGGGGGTCGTGCGGCCGGCAGCAGGTGGGCCGCGTCAGCCTAATGGGCGGAGCGCACCGAAGCGTGGGCGGAGCGCACCGTCGCGCCCGGGCGAGCGCAGACCAGCGAAATGAAGCGTCCGGCGAGAGGAGCACGCATCCGGAGTCTCGCGCGGCGGTGCCGCAGCGATGATCGATGGGCGCCGCCGGCGCTCGGCCGGGGGCGACGGCGGAGCCTGTTGACGAAACTTTTCAAGGACAGCTTCGGTGCACGGGAACGGACGGACTTTCGGAGTGACCCATTGGCGTTTGCCCCTGGGAAGGTCGGGCGCGGTGGGGATGTGAGCTGCCTTGATCGGTATGAAAAAGCTCATCTGATCCTCATTTCAGCAAAAGGCTTCGTCCCACATACTAGCGAATAAGCTCGATAATACTTCAACGATGGAAAGAATTTGCATCCAGTTCGGCTTTAACACTGGTTGTGTGTGTCGGGTTTACCGGGGCCATCGGAGCGGTAAACCCGCCACAAAATCGCTTGTGATGATAAAATTTGCCGATTAAGACGGTATTCGGTCCGGTATGATAACATTCCGTCAGGTAATTGCGACACGCCTGCGTCACAGTCGCTGTCGGGTCTTTGCAGTGGAGCCCAGTTACAGACAATGTCCGACGCGAATAACTCCAACGAATTGTCCAAAGAGATTGGAGACAAGCATGTCGCCCTGTCACAACAGGACATTTCTAATACCCTTCGTCTTCTTGCGGAGTTTCTCGACAGGCAGCCTGACAAGTCGAACGTGGGGCCAACCACCCTCGAAGGGGCGGGCGAGGGCAGCGTTGCCGAGCGTTCGGACGAGTCAAGTAGCCAATCCCGGGTGTCGCTCGCCCGGGCGGTCCTGCTCGGCCGAAAGATTCGCGGGTCGTTTTTCAAGAGCCCGATGTTCGGCGAGCCCGCGTGGGATATGCTGCTCGCATTGTTCGTCACCGAGGGAAGCGAAAAGCAACTGACGGTCAGCCGGCTGAGCGAGTTTTCGGGAGCTCCGATGAGCACCGCCTTGCGCTGGCTCGACTATCTCGAACAGTCGCAGCTGGTGACTCGCGGATCGAGCACCACCGACAAGCGCGTGGTGTACGTCAAGCTGACCGATACCGGACGCGAAGCGCTCCATGAGTATTTCTCGGTGGTCACTTACGGGATCTGAATCGGGATCGACTGGTGAATTGATCTAAATTACGATAACGGATCACGTCTTTGCGGGATGAGCGAAGGCGCGATCCATGAGTCTCAAGTCGACGATCCCCCATTTTCCGCAGAGCGGCGATCAGGAAAACCTTGATCCCGACGCGCTGGTGGCGCGCGGCTTGTCGCTGCTCGAGGAGGCGCTTGCCTTGTTCGACCGCGCCAGTGTCTCGCCCGAGGCCGGGGCGTGCCTTCAAGGGACGATCGACCAGGTCCGCCGCTTGATCAAAGGCGGAATGCTCTAGGTTACGCTGCGGCGAATGGCCGGCCTGGATTCTGCTCTCGCAGCCTTTTGAGAAGGGCTGGGGTCAACGACATGGTCGTGACTTTCGGAGCAATCCATTCTCGCTTCGCGTTATCTGCCTTGGAAACGCGCGAATCGCTTCCGGGCGCGATAGGGTTCCAAGAGCTCATTTCACTTTCCAATAGGTCATTCGCCCTCAAAGAGGGCTTTTAGGAACTCGCCCACAAAGCGGGCTTATAGGAAACGGATTACCCGAGATCATCAAAGGGCTAATGCGTTGGAAGGTCAATCGGACGACCCCAAAGACGTACCGAAATCGTATGCGCCGATGAAAGCCGGGGATTCTCTTGCAGCGAGTAGCTCGCACTTGGGCGCTCAAACGCGAATGTCTCTGGCAAAGGCCCTGTTCATCAGTCGAAAGCAGCGCTCGTCATTCTTCAAGACCAGCATGTTTGGTGAGCCGGCCTGGGACATGCTCCTCGGCTTGTTCATTACCGAAGGAACTCAACGGCGTCAGACAATCGGCGGACTAGCTGAGTTAGCGGGAGCGCCGATGAGCACCTCCCTGCGCTGGATAGACTATCTCGAACAGGCTAAATTGATTGCGCGTGCGTCGTCTCCGACAGACAAGCGCATCGTATTCATTGAACTGACCGATATCGCGCGCGAGGCGTTGCATAACTATTTCTCGTCGGTTTCACTCGCAATATGACCCAAATCCGTTTGGCGCAAAAGCTGAAATCCAATAGACGAATGACGCTTTGTAATACCGAGCAAAGGCAGGGGGTGCATATTGAAACCGGCGAGCAAAGACGTGCCGCAAAGCAGTTTCGTTGACGGCGGTCGCGGAGAGCGAGTCGCGCGCGCGCTAGTGCTTCTGGAGGAAGCGCTCGAACTGTTAGACCGCGCCAGCGCTCCGCCGGAGGTTGGCGCCTCCCTCCAGGCGACGATCAATCAGGTCCAGAGCTTGCTCGATGACGGAGCAATCTAACAAGCAGAAGAAAAGCCGGGAGGAGCGGGACGCGAGCAGAACCCTCAGCGGCTTCAGGCGGCGATGTCGTAGGGCTGGATTTCGCCGCTGAGATAGAGGTTGCGCGCCTTGGTGCGCGAGAGCTTGCCCGACGAGGTGCGTGGCAAGGTGCGCGGGGGGATGAGCTCGATCACCGCGCTGATCCCGGTGATCGCCCGCACCCGCTCGTGGATGTCGTCGCGCAGCCGGCCGCGCTCGCCCGGGTCGTTGGTCCGGCAATGGACCAGCACCGCCGGGGTTTCCTCGCCCGACGGGCCGGTGATCGCGAAGGCGGCGATGTCGCCCGACTTGAACCAGGGGAGTTGTTCGACCGCCCATTCGATGTCCTGCGGCCAATGGTTGCGGCCGTTGATGATGATCATGTCCTTGGCGCGGCCGACGATGAAGATGTAGCCGTTCGACAGATAACCCATGTCGCCGGTGTCGAGCCAGCCGTCGTCCGACAGGCACGCCGCGGTCGATTCGGGATCGCGAAAATAACCGACCATCACCGAGGTGCCCCGGCAGAACAGTTTGCCGATCGAGCGGTCGGCGAGCAATTCGCCCCCGGGGCCGCGGATTTCGACTTCCATCCCGCTGACCGGCTTGCCGCAATTGACGATCGCGCGGTAGCGGCGCGGGCGTTCCTGGGCCGACGTGCCGACCCCCGACAATTCGCTTTCCTCGACCAGTTCGAGCCGTATGCCCTCGCCCGGCGGCATCAGCGATACCGCCAGAGTGGCTTCGGCAAGCCCGTAGCTCGGGCAGAAGGAGGAGGCCTTGAAGCCCGCGTCGGCGAAGGCGTCGACGAACGCCTGCATGACGTCGGGGCGGATCATGTCGGCGCCATTGCCCGCGATCCGCCAGCGCGACAGATCGAAGCGGTCGGCGGCGCGGGTCTGGCTCGACATGCGCCGCGCGCAAATGTCGTAGCCGAAGGTCGGCGAGTAGCTCAGCGTGGTCCCGGGATTGCGGCTGATGAGGTCGAGCCAGGCGAGCGGGCGGCGGGCGAAATCCTCGGTCTTGAGATAATCGACCGAAACCTGGTTGGCGATCAGCGACAAAAAGCAGCCGACCAGCCCCATGTCGTGATACCAGGGCAGCCATGACACGCAGCGGTCGTCGCCGCCGATTTCGAGCCCGACCGCATGGGCGCGCAAATTGTCGATCAGCGCGCGGTGGGTGACGGCGACCCCGTGGGGAAAGCGGGTCGATCCGCTTGAATATTGGAGATAGGCGATGTCGTTGGTGTCGGCGACGGGAAGCTCGAGCGCTTCGGGAGCTTCGCCGAAGCTGGTCCAGTCGCGCGCGATCGTACCGCGACGAAGCGCGGCTTCGCCGGCATATTCGGCAAGCTCGGGCGGAAACAGGAACAGCGCCGGATCGCTGCTCTGAAGCTGGACGACGAGCTGATCGACATAGGTTTCGCGCCCGCCGAACGAGGTCGGCAGCGGCAGCGGCACCGGCCACAGCCCGGAATAGATCGCGCCGAAGAAGCAGGCGGCGAATTCGGGACCGGTTTCGGCGATCAGCGCGAGGCGGTCGCCCTTCCTGAGCCCCAGCGCGACGAAATGCGCTGCGAAATCGAGCGCGTCGCGGCGAAGCTCCGAATAGGGGTAGGCGCGGGTGAGCGTGCCGCGGGCATCGTGGAAATTCATTCCGCGAAGCCCTTGCGCGGCATAATCGAGCGCTTTGCCGAGAGTCGCGAAATCGGCCACCCGGCGTGGCTGCCGGTCGAGCGTAGGGGTGGCGCCGGGAGGGGCGAGATCGTCGTCGATGGTGATCGTTCGGTCGAGCACGCCAATATCCCGCATAGATCGGTCCTTGTTCCGGCGCAGCGCCGGCCGGACGGCCAGCGGCCGCCACCTTTTCCTATTCCGGTTCGAGTGTGGCACAAACATGGCGCAATGGCGCACCAACATGGACGCAAGCCCCGCCCGCCACTCGACCAAAGGCGGCTCGACGAACTGGCGCTTTTCTATGTCGGGCGGTTCGCCACCTCGCGCGCCAGGCTCCGCCTTTACCTCAAGCGAAAGCTTGCCGAGCGCGGCTGGGACGGCGTGGGAGAGCCCAATCCGCAAGCGGTTGTCGAGCGGCTGGCGGAGCTGGGCTATATCGACGATTCGGCTTTCGCTCTGGCCAAGACGCGAAGCCTGACGACCCGCGGCTATGGCGCGGGGCGGGTGCGCCAGTCGCTCCACGCGGCGGGGATCGGCGAGAAGGATTCCCGCGAGGCGCGCGCGCTTGCGGCGAGCGCTGCGGTCGCCGCGGCGGTAAGGTTCGCCGAGCGGCGCAAGCTCGGCCCGTTCGCGGGCGAGGCGAGCGACCCGCGCGCCCGCGACAAGGCGCTTGGCGCGATGATCCGCGCCGGACATGGTTTCGCGCTTGCCCGGGCGATCCTCGCTTTGGCGCCGGGCGAGGCGATCGACCATGACCGGCTGGCCGAGGCGAGTGGGCTGGCGCGCGCCGATGAGAGTCGGTTTAACGCGGATTAGACCCATGCTATCGTACGGGAGTGCAGCGCAAAGCCGAGGACAACCGCGACAATCCGGCGCCAGTTGGCAGCGAGCCCGATTGCGCGCCTGAAGCGCTGTCGTTTGCCGGCAAGGACGATGACGCCGGCGAAGCCGCCGACGAAGATGCGGAGGGCCCAGCAATCCGCGGGCGAGTCAAATGGTTCGACGGAACCCGTGGGTTCGGCTTTCTAGTCAGCGATCAGTGCGACCGCGACGTGCTGGTTCATTTCAGCGTGCTTCGCGAGCATGGCCGGCGAAGCCTTCCCGAAGGCGCCTGGTGCGACTTTGTCCTGGTCGAGCATGAGCGCGGGCTCCAGGCGGGGCGGATCCTCGCGATCGACCTTAGCGAAGCCTTGCCCTCGACCGCCAGAGCCCCCCTTCCGGCGGCCGACCGCCCCGACCGCAAGGCGATGGTCGGGAGCGCGGGCGATTTTGAGCAAGTGGAGGTCAAATGGTTCAACCGGGTCAAGGGCTATGGCTTCGTCAACCGGCCCGGGGAGACGCAGGATATCTTCATCCACATGGAGACGGTGCGGAGCGCGGGGGTTCACGACCCGCAGCCTGGCGAAGCGTTCGAAGCGCGGATCGCTCAAGGCAAAAAGGGATTGACCGCGGTCGAACTGCGCGCCGCGGACTGATCTGGCGCACGCTTGCAGCGCCGCTGCTCGCGGCGCTGGTCGCATGCCAGCCGGCGAGAGAAAATGTTGCGCTCGAAAATTCGGCGGCGGGGCTCGAGCAGGTCGAGCTGTCGATCGCATCGGGCGCGCGTCGCCACAGCTTCGAGGTCGAAGTCGCCCGCACGCCCGAGGAACAGGCGCGCGGATTGATGTTCCGCCAGTCGCTCGGATCCGGCCACGGTATGATCTTTCCCTATGACCCGCCGCAGCCGGCGTCGTTCTGGATGAAAAACACTGTGATCCCGCTCGACCTGATCTTCATTCGCGGCGACGGGAAAATCGCTCGGATCGAGGCCAATACGGTGCCGCTGTCGCTCGATCCGATCGAATCGGGCGAGCCGGTCGCGGCGGTGCTTGAAATCGCCGGCGGGCGTTCGGCCGAGCTGGGGGTCAGGCCGGGCGACATGGTGACCTGGCCGCGCTGATTCGCTTGCCCCGCCGGTTCGAACGCGGCTAACGCGCGGGGCGATGGGAATCCTGGCACGCATCTTCACCTGGTGGGACGGGGCGACCCTCGGCACCGCCTTGTTCACCAGGCGGTTCGGCCGCGAGGTCGCGCGCGACGAACTCGGCAATATCTATTTCGAGCATCGCAGGGACCCGCAAAGGCGCTGGGTGATCTATCCGGGAAGCAATGACGCCAGCCGGGTGCCGCCGGGCTGGTCGGCATGGCTGCGCGGAACGATCGACGCGCTTCCCGAGAAATCGCTTCCGGCGCGCCGAGGGTTCGAGACCGCGCCCCTGCCCAACGTCACCGGCACCGTCGGGGCCTATCGCCCGGGCGGAGCAATGGAACGCGGCGGGACGAGGGCCGCGGCGACCGGAGATTATCAGGCGTGGAAGCCCGACTGAGCGTGCGCGGCGCGGGTCTTGGGGTTCTGATCGCGTTTGCCGCCGGGTCGTGTGACGGCGCGCCGAATAGCGATGCGGCCAAATCGGTCGCGGTCGGCCCGCGCCGCGCTTCGCTGACCGATGTCACTCCGATGGCCGAACGGGTCGCGGTGCTGGGCTTGCTCAACAAGCGCAATGGAATCGTCCGCAATTTGACGATGAGGCCGGGCGAGGCGTTGCGGGACAAGGATGCGATCGTTCGGCTGCGCGCGTGCGAGGCGAGCGCGCCGTGGGACAGCGAGCGCCTCACCGGGGCGTTCGTCCAGCTCGACGTCAAGCAGCCCGACGGCCGCTGGGAGCGCAAATTTTCGGGGTGGCTGTACAAGGAATCGCCGTCGCTCAACGTCGTCGAGCATCCGGTCTATGACGTCTGGCCCAAAAGCTGCGCGATGACCTTTCCGGCCGCGGCGGACGAGCCCGCGGCACCGGTCGCATCGAGCAATCGGTCGAGCGCGAAGAAATCGGGAGCGAATGCATCACCGCCCGCCCCGGGCCCCGAAGCGCCTGCCGACAGCGAAGCTCCGGCGCCTGCGCCGCCCGCCCCCGAGCCGCCCGAGCCCGCCGACACCGCGGCGCCGAGCAATTCGACATAAATGTCGCGCTCGACCGACACCGCGCCGAGCGAGCCAAGATGTTCGGTCATGAACTGGCAGTCGAGCAATCGGTAGCCCCCGACGATCAATCGCGCGACCAGCCAGGCGAGCGCGACCTTCGAAGCGTCGGTCGAGCGGCTGAACATGCTTTCGCCGAAAAAGGCGCGGCCGATCTTGACCCCGTAGAGCCCGCCGACGAGCCCCCCCGTGCCGTCCCGGCATTCGATCGAGTGGGCATGGCCGCTGGAGTGAAGCGCGAGCGTTGCGCGTTCGATGTCGCCGTTGATCCAGGTCTCGCGGCGGTCGGCGCAGCCGCGGACGACCTCGGCGAAGGCGCGGTCGAGGGTCACCGAGAATTGCCCCGAGCGCAGCCGCCGGGCGAGCGAGCGCGAGACATGGAAGCGGTCGAGCGGGAGGATCGCGCGATGCTGGGGCTCGACCCAGAAAAGCTCGTCGGCGTCGCGGCTGTCGGCCATCGGGAACACTCCCGAGGCATAGCCGCTGAGCAGCAGGCGGGGGTCGAGCCGGCTCACAGCAGGCTTCGCACCTCATCCTGCGGCCGGCACAGGCGGACGCCCTTGGCGGTTTCGACCAGCGGACGGTTGATGAGGATCGGATGAGCGACCATCGCGTCGAGGATCTGGTCATCGGTGGCGTGATCGAGGCCAAGCTTTGCCGCCAGCGGCTCCTTCGAGCGTAGCCCGTCGCGAGGAGTGATCCCGGCGCGCGCGTAGAGCCGGACCAGCTCGGCGCGGCTCGGCGGGGATTTGAGATATTCGATCAGTTCGACCTCGGCCCCCGCATCGCGAAGAATGGCGAGGGTCTTGCGCGAGGTGCCGCACGCCGGATTGTGGAAGATGGTCGCCTTCATGATCGCCCGTCTCTGGCTCGAACCACAGGCATCCGGGATCGCGGCGCCTTTTACAAGGCTTTTGCAGAGGGTGAATCCGACCTTGTCCAACGCGCCGGCGCCTGTTTCCGCCGGTTCAGTTCGGTCATGCTAGAGCAAGCTCGGGTGGTGCAGAAGGCGGGATGCAGGAACGAACCGCTCGCGCCATCGTTTCGAGCCCGTGACTTTTGCGGCAAATGCCGGGAATTTCGATCCCCGGAGGCAAAGTCGCTCGATAGACAAACGGGAGAATGACAATGAAAAAGGCAATGATGGCAATCGTGCTGGCCGGTTCGGTATCGCTCGGCGCCTGCGCGACGCCCAGCAGCCAAACCGCGGGTGATATTGCGCAGGGCGCAGCGGTCGGCGCAGCCGGCGGCGCGGCGGTCGGAGCGATCGTTCCCGGAGTCAATGTGATCGAGGGCGCCGCAATCGGCGCGGCGATCGGCGGGCTGACCGGAGCGGTGTGGGCCGACAATAATAATGACGGCTATGCCGATGGCTATGTCCAGAACGGCCAATATGTTTCGGGCACCCCGTCGGGCTATGATCCGACGCTTCGCCGGGTCGCCACCGGAGCGCTTGGCGGCGCTGCGCTCGGCGCGGTCGCGGGCGCGGTGGTCCCCGGGCTAAGCACGCTCGAGGGCGCGGTGATCGGAGCCGCGGTCGGCGGTCTCGCCGGAGCGGTGTGGACCGACAATGACGGTGACGGCCGCGCCGACGGCTATGTCCAGAACGGCCAATATTATCCGGGTGGGCCGCCCGCGCAGCCCCAGCCGACCTACCAGCAGCCCTACACCACTCCCGCCCGAAGCGGCGAGCGTGGCTGAACCGAAGGACGTGAATGATCGACTTGCGTAAATCGCGCGCCGTCCGCCAAGTGCGGGCGGCGCGCCTGTTCGGTTTCGGGGCCGCTGCGGCGCTTGCGCTAGCGGCGGCACCGGTGGCCGCTCAAGCGTTTCCATATGCGGCAACGCCGGGACTCCGTGTTCCGGGCGCCGGGCAGTCGATTGCCGATTTCTACATGGCGCGCGGCGGACGGCCGCTGTGGCTGGTGGGCGGACGGCCGCGGCCCGAGGCGATGGCGCTGCTTACGCTGCTCGACAGCGCCGAACTCGACGGCCTCGACCAGGCGAAATACCGGGTCAAGCCGCTGGCGAAGGCCCTGCGGCAAGTTCGCGGGCGCGACCCGCGTTCGGTGCAGCGTGCCGAAGCCATGCTCAGCGCGGCGTTCGTCGCTTATGCCCAGGATCTGCGGCGCGCTCCCGATCTCGGGACAATCTACGTCGACCCCGAGGCCCGGCCGACCGTGCCTTCGCCGCGCAAGCTGCTCGACGGCGCGGCGGCTGCGCCGTCGCTCGAGGCGCATATCATTGGGCTGGGATGGATGCATCCGACCTATGGCGAGCTCCGCCGGGCGCTGGCGAGCGGGAGCTTCGCGTCAACCGAGGAGAGGCGGCGGCTGGTGCTCAACCTGGAGCGCGCGCGCGCACTTCCCGGAGCGAACATCCGCCGCCATGTGCTGGTCAACGCCGCGGCACAGCGGCTGTACATGTATGAGAACGGCCGGGTGGTCGACTGGATGCGGGTGGTGGTCGGCAAGCCGGCCAACCCGACCCCGATGATGGCGGCGATGATCCGCTTCACCTCGCTCAACCCCTATTGGAACGTCCCGTCCGACCTCGCGGCCGAGCGGATCGCTCCCAACGTGCTCAAGGGCGGAATGAAATATCTCGCGCAGAAACGCTATCAGGTGCTGTCGGACTGGAGCGACAAGCCCAAGCTGATCGATCCGCGGGAGGTCGACTGGAAGGCGGTCGCGGCGGGCCAGTCCGAGCTTCGGATGCGCCAGTTGCCGGGACCGGCCAATGCGATGGGCAAGATGAAGTTCATGTTCCCCAACAAGGAGGGAATTTATCTTCACGATACCCCCGACGATGTCTTGTTCAACGAGGCTTCGCGACTGTTCAGCGGAGGCTGCGTCCGGTTGCAGCATGCCCCGCGGCTCGGCGAATGGCTGCACGGACGACCGCTCAAGGCGAAAACCGCCAAGGCCGAGCAGAGGGTCGACCTGCCCGAGCCGGTGCCGGTCTATCTGACCTATCTGACCGCGGTCGCGAGCGGGTCGCAAGTGGTCTATTATGACGATATTTACGGGCGCGACGCGGCTCGGGTGGCGGTCCGCTAGCGGTAGCGCTCCCAAGTCGCGACGTAATGGACCCGGACCGTGATCGGTCTGCCCGAACGGTCGCGCGCCGCAGCCCAGCGCATCCGCGGCTGAAGCATTGCGCACAGCGCCGAATCGAGCGCGGGATCGCCGCTCGAATCGGCCACCGCGCAGCTCGCCACGCGCCCATCCGGCCCGACCATGATCGCCAGCCGCGCCCGGCCCGAGGGAGCGTCGAAGGCGCGCAGCCGGCGATAGTCAAAGCGCGAGAGGCCACCGCCGAGCAGCCGCGCCTCCTCGCCGATCCCGCCCCCGCCGCCGCTGCCGCCGCCGCCGGCGCCGCTGCCCGAGCCGGTGCCGGTCTATCTGACCTATCTGACCGCGGTCGC
>JBKKAQ010000117.1:0-34193 GCA_046714555.1 Sphingomicrobium sp.
CCCGACTGCGGTCGACTGGGCGCCGTCGATCGGGTCGATCGCGATCGTCAGCCCATTGCTCAGCCGGTGAAGCGATCCGCTCATTGTCCATCCTTCGGCGCATCGCCCGTTCGACTCCGCCCGCGCAGCGCGAGCCCATAGATCAAAAGCGCGATGCCAGCGAACAGGAACCACTGGATTGCATAAATGCGATGATTATTGGCGATGCTGTCGGTCGACGGCGGAGCGCTCGGCTCAAGCCCGGCGAACCCCTTGCCCGACACCAGCCGGATGATCATCCTCTTGTCGGGGGCGATGATCCCCTCGACCGGCCCGCCTTTCCAGCCCTTTCCCGAATTGGGATTGGTCGACCAGCCGATGTCGACGCTGATCCCCGGTCCCTCGGCCCCGGTGCGGCAATCGACGATATGCGAATAGCCGCTCTCCCCCTTGACGTTGCGCCCGGCGGTGACCCGCACCGTGACCGGCTCGAGACACAGTCCCGACGCTCGCCTGAACAAGGGGGGCTCGCTTGTCGGGACCGACGGATAGGCGATCGGTTCGAGCGACCGGGCCGCCTCGTAGCGCTCGAGCAGCGCGTCCTTCGATGCGCCGCGCTGCAACTGCCATATGCCGAGCCCGATCATCGCCGCCAGCGCAAGCGCGACGAGGATCGTCGGGACCAATGGCAATCGGCGGATCATCGGGCGCTCTTTCCTTCACCCGCCCGGTGGCGAAATTCCTGGCCGATCAGGATCGACTTGCCCAGCCGAAGCCCGGCGAGGGTCAGCGCGATTCCGACCGGAACCCAGACGATATGCACCCAGTAAGGCGGTGAATATCTCAGCTCGACAAGGATCGCTCCGACCGTGACGATCGCTCCTACGATCAGGATCAGGAACGCCGCCGGGCCGTCGCCGACGTTGAATTCGGCAAAATCGAGCCCGCAGGCGCGGCATCTCGGGGCGAAGCGGATCGCTCCGGCGAACAGGGTCGGCGCTCCGCATTTGGGGCACGCTCCGGCAACCGCGGACGCGATCGCCCCGCCAAGACCGACCCGATCAGCCGTGGACCGGGGCTCCCCAGCCGCCCCAGATATAGATCGACACGAACAGGAACAGCCACACCACGTCGACAAAATGCCAGTACCAAGCGGCGGCCTCGAAGCCGAAATGCTGCCTCGGGGTGAAATGGCCCTTGTTGGCGCGGATCAGGCAGACGATCAGGAAGATCGTTCCGACCAGCACATGGAAACCGTGGAACCCGGTCGCCATGAAGAAGGTCGCGCCATAGATATTGCCTTTGAAGGCGAATGGCGCGTGGATATATTCGTAAGCCTGGATGCCGCTGAACACCATCCCGAGCAGTATCGTCGCGAGCAGCCCTTTCTTGAGGCCCTCGCGGTCCCCGTGGATCAGCGCATGGTGCGCCCAGGTCACCGTGGTTCCCGAACACAGCAGGATCAGGGTGTTGAGCAATGGGAAGCCGAACGGGTCGAGCACTTCGATCCCCTTGGGCGGCCACACCGCTCCGACCGCCTCGACCGACGACGGGAATAAGGACGCGTCGAAAAACGCCCAGAACCAGGCGAGGAAGAACATCACTTCCGAAGCGATGAACAGGATCATTCCATAGCGCAGGTGAAGCTGGACCACCGGTGTATGGTCCCCGGCATGGGCCTCGCGGATGGTGTTGCTCCACCAACTGGCCATCACCACCAGCACCGCGACAAAGCCGGCGATCGCGATGAACTTACCATAGGGGTTGTCGTGCATCCACATCACCGCCCCGCCGAACAAGGCGAGCGACGAGACCGCACCGATGATTGGCCACGGATCGGGCGGAAGGATATGATAATCGTGGGTCTTGGTCGCGGCCATGGCTTCCCTCGTCCTTCGCTGTCGGCGCGGCTTAGCCGCCTGCCGGGGTCTTTTCCACCGGGTAAAATGTATAACTCAACGTGATTTCGTCGATCTCGCGAGTGGTCGGATCGGTCCGAAGCTTCGGATCGACGAAAAAGATCACCGGCATCCGCACCGACTCGCCGGCTTCGAGCGTCTGCTCGGTGAAGCAGAAGCATTCGATCTTCGAAAAATATTGCCCCGCCTGCGCCGGGGTGACGTTGAACATTGCTCGACCGGTGGTTGCTCGCGCGGTCAGGTTTCTGGCGTCATAATGGATCACCGTCCGGGCTCCGGGCTCGATCCGCACCCGGGTCTGCCCGGGCTCGAACCGCCACGGCAGCGCCGGGCTGATATTGGCGTCGAAACGCACTCCGATCGCGCTTGCCGAAACTGCTCCCGGAGCGTCGCCGGTCGCGCGCATGGTCGTACCGCCGAACCCGGTGACCTGGCAGAACAAGCGGTAAAGCGGCACCGAGGCGAAGGCGAGGGCGACCATCGCCGCCGCGACCAGCGCCATGGTCGCTCCGGTGCGGCTGTTGCGTGCGGCAAGGCTGGTCACCGGTTGATCGTCATCTTGGCGATGCTGATCGCGAACATCAGGATGGCGAACGCCCCCATCAGCCAGGCCATCAGAACCGCGCGTGCGCGCTGCTTGGCGCGGACCGTCTCCTCGTCGCTCATCCGGTCACCCAGCGGTCGGCCACCAGGCTCGCGAAAAGTACGAACAAGTATATGATTGAAAAGGCAAAAAGCCTCTTCTCCGGGCGCATCCCCGCGGGCTCCTCGGCGCGGTTGACGAGCACCGCCAACGCCAGTCCTAGGAAACCCGCGCTCAGTCCCGCCGCCGCCGCTCCATAGACCCATCCGGTCAGTCCGAGCAGCCACGGCGCGACCGCCGCCGCCGCCATCGCGACGCTGTACAGCGCGATCTGCACCCGAGTCGCGCGATTGCCCGCGACCACCGGAAGCATTGGCACTCCCGCCGCGGCATAATCCGACCGCACGAACAGCGACAGCGCCCAGAAATGCGGCGGGGTCCACAGGAAAATGATCGCGAACAGCAGAACCGGTAGCGAACTGACTTCGCCGGTCGCTGCCACCCAGCCGATCAGCGGCGGAAAGGCCCCGGCGGCACCGCCGATGACGATGTTCTGCGCGGTCCGCCGCTTGAGCCATACGGTATAGACCAGCACATAGAAGAGTATCGACAGAGCGAGGATCGCCGCCGCTCCATGATTGGCGGCAAGATCCATCAGCACGACCGAAAAGATTGCCAGCCCGACCCCGAAGTGAAGCGCGGTCTGCGGCTCCATCCTCCCCGCCGGCAATGGACGACCAGCGGTTCGCCGCATCCGCGAATCGAGGTCGGCCTCATACCATTGGTTGAGCGCTCCTGCCGCACCAGCGCCAAGCGCAATGCACAACACCGCCGCGAACCCGAGGACCGGATCTACCGACACCGGGGCGGCGAGAAGACCGCACAGCCCGGTAAACACCACGAGGCTCATCACGCGCGGCTTGGTCAGAGCGAACAGGTCGCGCCAGTCCGCGGTGATTGGCGTAGCCGCGGTTCGCAGGGCTGTGGTGAGCATGGCTTGGGACTAATCGATCTTGGGGAGAGTCTCGAATTGGTGGAACGGCGGCGGGCTCGACAGCGTCCATTCAAGCGTCGTCGCGCCTTCACCCCAGTAATTACCGGGGGCCTTCTTTCCCGCGAAAAGCGACCAAAACAGGTTGATGAAGAAGATCGCCATCCCGGCCGCCATCACCATGTAGCCGATCGTCGCGATCCTGTTCCAATACTCGAACGCCGGGCTGTAATCGGGAATTCGCCGAGGCATGCCGTCGAGCCCGAGGAAGTGCATCGGGAAGAAAATCATGTTGACCCCGATAAAGGTGACGAAGAAGTGTAGCTTGCCGAGCAGCTCGTTGTACATCCGACCCGACATCTTGCCGAACCAGTAGTAGAAGCCAGCGAACAGGCCGAACACCGCTCCGAGGCTCAGCACATAGTGGAAATGCGCAACGACGTAGTAGGTGTCGTGCATATAGTTGTCGACGCCGCCGTTGGCGAGGACGACCCCGGTCACGCCGCCGACGGTGAACAGGAAGATGAAGCCGATCGCCCACAGCATCGGAGTCTCGAAGGTCAGCGAGCCGCCCCACATCGTCGCGATCCAGCTGAAGATCTTGACCCCGGTCGGCACAGCTATGATCATCGTCGCGGCGGTAAAATACATTTTTGTGTTCACGTCCATTCCGACCGTGAACATATGGTGCGCCCACACAACGAAGCCGACGACTCCGATCGCGACCATGGCATAAGCCATTCCGAGATAGCCGAATACCGGCTTGCGGCTGAAAGTCGAGATCACCTGGCTGACGATTCCGAAGCCCGGAAGGATCATGATGTAGACTTCGGGATGGCCGAAAAACCAGAACAGATGCTGGTAAAGCACCGGGTCGCCTCCGCCGCTCGCATCGAAAAAGGTCGTCCCGAAATTGCGGTCGGTCAGGAGCATGGTGATCGCCCCCGCCAGCACCGGCAGAGCGAGCAGCAGGAGAAAGGCGGTCACCAGCACCGACCACACGAACAAAGGCATTTTGTGCAGGGTCATTCCCGGCGCGCGCATGTTGAAAATGGTAGTGATGAAGTTGATCGCGCCGAGGATTGAGCTCGCCCCCGCGAGGTGAAGCGAGAAGATCGCCATGTCGACCGCAGGCCCCGAGGAGCCCGAGGTCGAAAGCGGGGCGTAAACCGTCCAGCCGGTGCCGGCACCGAGACCGGTCCCCCCCGACACAAACGCCGAGCCAAGAAGGAGCAGAAAGGCAGGAACCAGCAGCCAGAACGAAATATTGTTCATCCGTGGGAACGCCATGTCGGGGGCGCCGATCATGATCGGGACGAACCAGTTGCCGAACCCTCCGATCATCGCCGGCATCACCATGAAGAACACCATGATCAGCCCGTGAGCGGTAATCAGCACGTTCCAGTGATGAAGCGCCTCGTCGAAACTGCTCGTCCCAGCGCCGATCGGCCAGCCCTGCGTCAGAACCTGAATTCCCGGTTCCATCAGTTCGGCCCGCATGATCCCCGAAATCGCGCCACCAATCACCCCAGCAACGATCGCGAAGATCAGATATAACGTGCCGATGTCCTTGTGATTGGTCGACATGAACCAGCGAGCGAAGAACGCTGGTTTGTGATCGGCGCCTTGATGCGCGTCGTGCGGCTCGTGGCTGGTAAGCGGAAGAGCGTTGGCGGTCGTCTCGGTCATACTGTTGGTCCGCTCGATCAGTTATTGGCGGTCGCGCGATCGGCGACGGCGGGAGTGGAGTCGGGTGCCGGGGCGGCGTCCGGAGGCGTACCGGTCGACGGCTGGGGGGCAGCCGCGGCGGGAACCGCGGGAACGCTTACCGGCGAGGATCCGGTGCTGTCGGGTGCGGGCGCGGGCTTGGCTCCGGGCATGGTCCCGCCCTTGGACGCGATCCACGCGGCATATTTAGCGTCGGACACGACTTCGACCGCGATCGGCATATACCCGTGACGAGCGCCGCACAGTTCGGAACATTGGCCGAAATAGACGCCTTCGCGATCGACCTTGACCCAGGTCTCATTGAGCTTGCCAGGGACCGCGTCCATCTTGGTCCAGAAAGCCGGGACCGCGAAACTGTGAAGCACATCACTCGACGTAATGATGAACTTCACCACCTTGTTGACCGGGATCACGATCCGCTCGTCCACCGCAAGCAATGGCGGTCCGTCGGCTTCGGTGCGATAACGTTGACCCGCGGGAACGTCGGCCTGCTCCTTGAGCATGTTGGCGACGCCTTCGAACCCCCCATTGTCAGGATATTGATAGGTCCAATACCATTGGTTGCCGATCGCCTTGATCGTCAGATCGGCTTTGGGCGGGGAATATTGGTGGCTCAGCAGGCGAATCGACGGGATCGCGATCGCCACCAGAATAAGCACTGGAACAACCGTCCAGACCACTTCGATCAGCGTATGGTGCGAGGTGCGCGAAGGAGTTGGATTGGCCCCGCGACGGAATTTGACCATCGCATAACCGAGCAGGCCAAGGACGAAAAAGCTGATGATCACGCACAGGGGAAGCAGCCAATTGTCGTGGAAGGCCTGCGCTTCGCGGCCGATCGGCGTGACCTGTTCCTGAATCCCCTTGCGCCCGTCGGGGATTCCGATTCCCGGGGTGGGAGCGAGGACTTCGGGTGCAGCCATCACCGCTGGAGCGGGGGCGGCGACCGCGGCCGAAGTGGGAGCCGCGGCCGTTGGCCCCTGCGCTGCCAGTGGAGTAAGCCCGGCCGCGGCCAAGGCGAGAGCCCATCCAAGAAATTTCATTCGCACCCCGGTAACTATGGTCCGATGCAAGGATAGCCGCCTTCGGCCAGCCAGGATTGGGCGGGCTTATAGGCGCACTGTCCTCCGCCCTCAAGCGCCAGATGAGCTTTCTGTCAGGGGAGGTTGAAGAGGCCCGGACCGCAGCCTATTGGCGCAGCCATAACGCAGTGCGGAAGCCTATGACCGAAGACGCGATCCTCGATGAATTTCGATCCGCCGAGGCTCTGCTCGAAGGGCATTTCATCCTGTCGTCAGGCTTGCACGGCCCGCGCTATCTGCAGTGCGCACGAGTGCTGATGGATGCGGCGCGCGCCGAACGGCTGGCCACCACGCTGGCCAGAAAATTGCCAGCCGATATCGTCTTGTCGATCGATGTGGTGATCTCACCCGCAATGGGCGGAGTGAAATCGGGCATGAAATGGGACGAGCGCTCGGCAAGCGCGCGATGTTCCTCGAGCGGCCCGCGGGGGTCTTCGAATTGCGTCGCGGATTCGCGCTCTGTCCTGGCGAGCGCGTCTTGATGGTCGAGGACGTCGTCACCACTGGTCTCTCGTCGCGCGAAGCGATCGCCGCGATCAGGGCGACGGGCGCGACGGTGGTCGGCGCAGCCGCATTGGTGGACCGCTCCGGCGGAACCGTCGATCTCGGAGTCCGCTTCACTCCACTCATTCGAATCGATGTCCCGGCCTATGCCGCGGATGCCCTCCCGCAATCGCTCGCGGCGATCCCGGCGATCCCGGCGATCCCGGCGATCCCGGCGCTCAAGCCGGGGAGCCGCAGCGTTGCATAGTATAGCGAAATGAGCCGACGTCTTCGCCTTGGGGTCAACATCGATCACGTCGCGACGATCCGCAACGCCCGTGGGGGTCACCATCCCGATCCGCTGCGCGCCGCACGGGCCGCAGCGGCGGCCGGTGCCGACGGGATCACCGCCCATTTGCGTGAGGACCGGCGGCACATCACCGACAATGACATCGACCGGCTGATGGCGGAGATCGACCTTCCGCTCAACCTCGAGATGGCGGCGACCGAGGAAATGCTCGGGATTGCGCTGGCCCACCGCCCACACGCCGCGTGCCTCGTCCCGGAAAAGCGCGAAGAGCGAACTACCGAGGGCGGGCTCGATGCCGCCGGTCAGCGCGATCATCTCGCGTGTTTCATCGACCGTTTGCTCAGCGCGAACATCAGGGTCAGCCTGTTCATCGAACCCGACGCGCGACAGATCGAGGCGGCGCTTGAGCTCGGCGCCCCGGTGGTCGAGTTCCACACCGGGCGCTACGCCCATATCGCCCGCGAGCAAAGAACCGCCGAGTTGAAACGCATTGCCGATGCTGCCGCGCTTGCCGCGAAGAACGGGATCGAGCCTCATGCCGGGCACGGCCTGTCGTTTGAAAATGTCGCTCCGATCGCCGCCATCCCGCAACTCGCCGAACTCAATATCGGCCATTTTCTGATCGGCGAAGCAATTTTTACGGGGCTGGCGGCGAGCGTGGCGCAAATGCGCGCAGCGATCGATGCCTCGAGATGATCGTCGGAATCGGCTCGGATCTGTGCAACATCGAGCGGATCGAGCGTTCGCTGGCGCGCTTCGGAGATCGCTTCATCGATCGCGTGTTCACCGACGTCGAAAAGGCAAAGGCCGAATCGCGCGCGCTGACCCGGGCGGGCACACTGGCCAAGCGCTTCGCCGCCAAGGAAGCGTTTTCAAAGGCAGTCGGCACGGGTTTCAGGCGCGGAGTCTTCATGAAGGATATCGGCGTGGTCAACGCGCCATCGGGTGCGCCGACCCTCCGCCTGACCGGCGGCGCGAGGGCGCGGCTTGACGCGTTGGCGCCACCGGGGCACGCCATCGACATTCACCTGACCATGACCGACGATCATCCCTGGGCGCAGGCGTTTGTCATCCTTACCGCGCGCAAGATGGAGATTTGATTGAGCGACCAAGGCCGCAGCGTGACCCTGGATGAACCGGATTCCTCCTCTCCGCGCCAGCCTGTGGTTTCGCGCCGATCGGCGATCTGGCACGAGATCAAGGGACTTTTATGGGTTCTCTTAGCGGTCCTCGCGTTCCATAGCTTCGTCGCCAAACCCTTCTATATCCCGTCCGAATCGATGATGCCGGTGCTCCTCAAGGGCGACCGGCTGGTGGTCAGCAAATATCCTTACGGCTGGTCTTGGGTGTCAGCGTCATTTCATGTCCTGCCGCATTGGTCCGGGCGATTGTTCGGGCGGATGCCCGAGCGCGGCGACATCGTCATTGTCACCCCGCCGGGTCAAAGTGACGATTATATCAAGCGTGTCATCGGCCTCCCCGGCGACACCGTAGCCGTCGCTGGCGGGCGCTTGATGCTCAACGGTCGACCGGTGCGTTCGCAGGTCCGGCCGCCGGCAATGATCCCGCGAGATCCCAACGCTCCGTGCGGGCCCACCGAATTCTCCGGTTTTCTCGTGACGACGTCGGACGGGGCTGATTATTGTCGGTTGCCGATCGTCCGCGAGACTCTCCCCGGCGGCGTCTCTTACGACACGATCGACCTTGGTGCGAGTCCCGGAGACGATTTCGGTCCGGTGACTGTCCCTACCGATCACCTGTTTCTGATGGGCGACAATCGCGACCGGAGCGCGGACAGCCGTTTTGCTCTTGGCCCTCCCGAAAACGGGCTAGGCGGACCGGTCCCGTGGGAAAATATCGGCGGGCGAGCCGAATTCATTACCTTTTCGTTTGATGGCTCGACTCAGTATTTCAACCCGCTGAGCTGGGTCTTCGCGCTTCGTTCCGACCGCGCCGGGCGCTCGCTTCGCGGTAGCAGGGACTGACGCAGTGGCCGCGAAGACTCCAGTACCGCATGTCGAACGGCCCGGCCCCGCCGAATTTCGCGATCCGATGCTTCGCGACGAACTCAGGCGCGCCGCGGTCTGGATGGGTCTGGCGCTGGTCATCGCCGGGATCATCTTTCTCGCCCACCCGCTGCTGCTGATCATCGGCGGGCTGGTATTCGCAGCCCTGCTCGACGGCGGCGCTCGGGCGGTCGGCCGGGTGCTGCCGATCGGGCGGGGCTGGCGGCTGGCGATCGTCATCCTGCTAGGTTTCGGGTTCGTCGGCTGGGTGATGTGGTACGCCGGAACAACACTTGCCGAGCAGGCAGAGGAACTGCGCGCCGTGGTCGAGGCGCAGTTCACCCGCTTGATCGCCTGGGCAATGACCATGGGTCTCGTCCCCGAAGGCGGAATTGGCTCCTTGCGCAGCGAGCTGCTCGGCTCGGTCGGCAGACTGACCACAGCCGTCGGAAGCGCGCTCGGAGTGATTGCCAGCGTGCTGATGATCATCGTCATCGGCATTTTCGTCGCCACCGAGCCGAGGCTTTATGATCGCGGCGTCGCTTGGATGTTGCCGCTTCGCCACCGCCAAAAATTCTACGTCATCGCCGAGCGGGTCGGCTTCACCCTTCGCCGCCTGCTGTTCGGGCGCATCGTCGGGATGGTGTTTGAAGGTGTTTTCACCTTTCTTATGCTCGCCTACGTCGTGCAGCTGTTCGGCATCCCGCCGGTACCGATGGCCGCACTTCTCGGCATGATCACGGGCCTGCTTGCCTTCCTGCCCAACATTGGCGCGATCATTTCCGGAATCCTGATGGTCTCGGTCGGCTTCTCGGCGAGCCCTGCCACGGGGCTATGGGCGATTTTCGTCTATTTCTTCGTACAGAACGTCGATGGCTATCTGGTCGTGCCCTATATCGCCCGAAAGACGGTCAACCTCGCCCCCGCGATGGTGCTTGGCGCCCAGCTTTTGTTCGGCGCCTTGTTCGGGATACTCGGGCTGCTTCTCGCCGATCCGATCGTCGCTTCGATCAAGGTCACGCTTGAGGAACTGAGCAAATATCGAGCCGCCGAGCGAGTCGATGGCTAGGGTTGAGGTGACCCCTGTGGCGGCTGCTGCGCGGCCATCAACGCGGCGTCTGGAACCACCTGGATGACATGGACATCGAATTCGAGGTCGGCGTTGGCCGGAATCGGGCCTGGCGGCGGCGTCGCGCCATACGCCAACGCTGACGGGATGCGGACCGCGTAGCGGCCGCCCTTTTGCATCTTCTGGAGCGCCTCGGCGAAGCCCGGAATCACCTGCCCGGCAATCATCGGCGCCGGGCCGCGGCCCTCGCTGGTGTCAAATACCGTTCCGTCGAGCAGCCGTCCTTCATATTCGATCATCACTCCGTCGACCGGCTTGATCGCCGGGCCAGAGCCGGCCTCGATAGTCCGGAACAGCAGCCCCGAAGCGGTAGTCTCGCCGCGCATCTGCCCAGCGCCGGCCCAAGCCAGCGCAAACGCCGAGGCGACCAGCGCGACGAAGGCAAGCCCCAGCTTGGCAAGCGAGCCGCGAGCCATCGGGCGAAGTGGAACCTGGGTGACGGTGATGGCGAAGGCCCCGGGGAGAGGAAGAGCTAAAGGAGCGAGTGTCTAGCGAGCGGTGCCTTCGCGTTCCATCCGCTTGCGCTCCAGCTTGCGGGCGCGGCGAATCGCGGCGGCGCGTTCACGCGCGCGCTTTTCCGACGGTTTTTCATAATGCCGGCGCAGCTTCATCTCACGATAAACGCCCTCGCGCTGCAGCTTCTTCTTGAGCGCGCGCAGCGCCTGGTCAACGTTATTGTCGCGAACGATGATTTGCATAAAAAGCCGTCGAACTCCTTTTGGACCGGCATCTCGCCGGCTAATCCTGGCGACCACCCGACCGTGTCGATCAATTGCCGTCAATGAACATTATTCGCCGCGAGCAAGCCCACGCCGGTGACAGGCCCATTAGCAGCGGGCCCGAGTGATATCAAGCTCGCTGGAAATCACCGAAGCTGTTGCAATTCTGCGATGAACCGCGCCGCGCGAGCGATGAGAAGAGGAACATATTGATTCTGCTTATCGGTGTTTAAGCCTTGTGATGGTACAAGGATTGCTTGCTCGAGGAGAGATGATGTCCTTGAATCGTAGGGAAATGTTGCGTTGGGGTGCGATTGGCGCCGGCGGAGCGATGCTGTCGAGCGCGGCGAGCCCGGTTGGTCTCCCGGCGATGGTGTTCCGCACTCCGCCGATGCTTTCGCCGACAGTGGCACGGCAACCCGCCGCTCCCGCCGGGGTCGATCCGCAATTGTTTGCCCGCGCCAAGGCAGCGCTCGATTCGCATCGCGGCGGGCTGCGTCGTACCGACGTGATCGGGATCGTCGATTTCTCGCTTGCGTCGCGTGACCCGCGTTTTCACCTCGTGGACATGCTCAACGGTCGGGTCGAGAGCCATCTGGTGGCGCACGGCCGCGGCTCCGACCCCGGCCATTCGGGCTGGCTCGAGCGTTTTTCCAACCGGATCGGATCCGAGGCGAGCTCGAACGGAACCTATGTCACCGACGACAATTATGTGGGCAAATATGGGGTGTCGATGCGGGTCCGCGGGCTCGACTGGTCAAACAATAATGCAATGACCCGGGCGATCGTGATCCACAACGCCTGGTACGCCGAGCCCGAGATGATCGCCGATCACGGCAAGCTCGGCCGCTCCGAAGGCTGTTTCGCGTTCAGCCGCGCGAGCCAGTGGCGGGTGATGAGCCGGCTTGGTTCAGGGCGGATGATCTACGCCGACAAGCTTCACGGCTAGGTCCGCATCCCCTGCCGCGAAGCGTTTGGGGGAGGTCGCCAGGCAAACCGGGATGAGATGGTTCCGGGCGCCGAACCCTTTTCCCACCTTCCGGCGGATGGTCCCCTGCCCCCTTGACGCGGCGAGGATCGTTGCGATCACTCCTTGGTGGCGACCTTGTTTTGTGGCGTGGTACCCTTGCTGTCGAGCAATGCCGCGATGACATTGTCGTCGCGCTTGTAGATGTCCGAATAATCGACAATCCGCCCGTCGACCAGCGCCGCCGAGCTGAAATAGACGATATAGACTGGCAACGGCTTGACGAAGCTTGCCTGGACCGACTTCTTGCTTGCGAGAGTTTCGTCGATCTTTGCGCGATCCCATTCGCCGTCATGATCGCCGAGCAGCTCGGTCGCGAGATCCAGGACGTTCTCGGTGCGGATGCAGCCATGGCTGAGCGCGCGAGCGCGAGCGTCGAACAACCCGCGCGCGTTGGTGTCGTGGAGGAAGATCGCATGCGCGTTGGGCATGACGAACTTGATCCGCCCGAGCGCGTTCGACGGACCCGGTGGCTGGCGCCAGCGCTGCACCTTGCCGTCCTCGCCTCTGATCGCGACATACCCCTTTTTACCCGCGACCTCCTTTGAAATACTTATCGGCACTTCCCACCACGGATTGAGGATCACCCCGGTGGCTAAGGCCGATAATTGCGGCGTAGGGGTCTTGATCGCACCGGCAATCGCCCGCTGCTTCCAGCGGGTCACCCCGTTTTCGACCAGGGTGGCGTGATATGCCGGGACATTAACAATGATATAGCGGTCGCCGAGGTCGCGCGGCAGCCAGCGCCAGCGATCCATGTTGAGGCGGATGCGGTGGATCAGCGCGGTGTTGGCCCGATCGGCAAGCGTCAGCGCGTTCTTGAGCGCTCCATATTGCGGGTGAAGCGGAAGCAGCCCGCGGAGCGCATCGCCGATCCGATGCTGCTGCAGCGCGCCGGCGAGAAGCAGAGCCTGACGATTGCCGTCGATATCATTGTCGACGATATACCAGTGCTGCCGCGAGTCGCCGCGCACATGCCCGAGCGCGAAGTCCGACGATAATAGGTTGAAGCGATCGGTCGCGGCGCGCGAGATCGCCAACGGATCGCTCGTGCGAAGCGCGGCGACCAGCCCGGCCGGATCATAATCGGCGGGATCGAGCCCTTCGCTTCCAACCGACGAGATGAACGCAAGCAATTCCTGCGCATCGCCAAGCGTCCAGATCGGCGGCGGGAGAACCACCGGAGCGGGCAAAGGGGCCGGGGCGGGCAAGGGAACGGGCGCGAGCGCGTCGGGCTGAGCCGGCGCGGCGGAGCTGGAAACAGGAACGACCTGGGCGGCCGCCATCCCGAGCGGAACCGCGGCGGTCGCCGCAAAGAGGAGCAACGATCGAAACTTCACAAGCATCTCGGACAACCCATTCCACTCAAGCCATTCTTTTTGCAGGCGGCCTGCAGGCTGCCCGTCCCCAACATGACTTGCCGCTGCAATACACAGGATGAACCGGGCCTGCCAGTGGCGCCAAGGTCACACCGGGAGCAATTGCCAAGCAATTCTTAAGTATCTGCGCTTAGGATGATGAAGCAGGGGGAGTGATCAATCATGTCTGGCAAGCTCGGTCTCGACGGCGCAATGATTCCGCGGAGCGTCAAACGGGTGTTCGACGAGCGAAGCGAACCGCGCCAAGCGCCCGCATCGCCAACCGCGGTGGCCGGGCACCGCGGGCGAAACCATGTCGTTCGCATTCTCAATTGGTCAGAATCGGGCGCGATGCTCGCCTTCCCGGTGGTACCTCATATCGGCGAATCCATCACCCTCCAGATGCACGACCTGGGCCAGGTCGAGGCCCAGGTGCGCTGGGCACGCGACGGCCGGATCGGGGTGAGTTTCGCCAACAGACTGGAGTCGTGGCGATGAAGATGGAATTCGCGATCGTCGCCGCCCGGATCGCCGAAGCTGAGGACGGCGCCGAACGACGCAGCACCGATCGCTACCAAGTCGAACTTGATGCCAGATTGAGGGAATTGGGTAACGAAGGGGTCGAGGCGCGAGTCCTGAACCTTTCGGCGACCGGCTTCATGGCCGAAGCCGAAGGGCTGTTCGCGGTCGGATCGCGGGTGTGGCTGATGATCCCCGGGCGCGAGCGCGCCAATGCCGTGGTCAGATGGATCAGCGGAGGAAAGCTCGGCGCCGAATTCGCCCAGCCGTTCGCGATCACGGCTTTGGGCGGCTGATCGTTCCCTGGGCGAGGATTTACTTGCCGAGCTGCGCCTTGACCATCGGGGTCATCTTGAGGACGATCGCCTTGACCCCCTTGAAGGTCGGGTGAAGCCCATCGGCCTGGGTCATCCCGCGAACCGCTGCGACTCCATCGAGAAAGAAGGGATAGAGCGCCGCTCGATGGCGCGTAGCGAGCCGCGGGTAGATCGCCTCGAACGCAGCGATGTAGACGGGGTCGAGGTTAGGCGCGGCGCGCATCCCGGCGAGCAGGACCGGGATCCTGCGCCGCTTGAGTTCGATCAGGATCGCATCGAGATTGCGCTCGGCCTGGACCGGGTCGAGCCCGCGGAGCATATCGTTTGCGCCAAGCTCGATGATGGCGAGCTCGGGGGGCTCGCCAAGCCCGTCGAGCGTCCAGCCGAGCCGAGCGCGCCCAGCCGCGCTGGTATCACCTGAAACCCCGCCGTCGGCAACCCGCGCGGCAATGCCGTGACGGCGCAAGGTCGACTCAAGCTGCGGAGCAAAGCCGAGCCCGCTGTCGAGCCCGTGTCCGGCGGTGAGGCTGTCACCTAGCGCGAGAATCAGCGGGCGCGCAGGCGAAGCCGCCGCCGGGGACGCGATCGATCCTCCGGCCAGCGCGGCAATGACGATGGAAGTGCGAAGCATTGCGGATGTGCGAAGCATTGCGGCGATGTAGGCCATTGCCCCGGCACTGCAATCGCCTTAGCTCGCTGCCGGTGTCCGGCCCCTTGATCGAGCTTCGCAATATTCGGTTGACGCTCGGGCGCGGTGCCTCGCGAACCGAGATTTTGCGCGGGATCGACCTGACTCTCGACTCCGGGGAGACCCTGGCGATCCTCGGGCCGTCGGGATCGGGCAAGAGCTCGCTGATGGCGGTGATCGCCGGCCTCGAGCGTCCAATAGGCGGAAGCGCGCGTTTGCTCGGCGAGGATGTCGTCGCAATGGACGAGGATGCGCTGGCACGGCTTCGCGGGCGATCGATCGGGATCGTCCTCCAGTCGTTCCAGCTGCTGCCGACGATGAGCGCGATCGAGAATGTCTCGGTTCCGCTCGAACTCGCGCGGGTTGCCGGGGCTCGCGAAATGGCCCGCGCCGAGCTTGCAACGGTCGGCCTGGCGGCCCGCGAAGGGCATTATCCGGCGCAGCTTTCGGGCGGCGAGCAGCAACGGGTGGCGATCGCCCGGGCAACCGCTCCGCGCCCCCGACTCTTGCTTGCTGACGAGCCCACCGGAAATCTCGATACCGCGACCGGTGGGCAGATCATTGACTTACTGTTCGAGCGCGCGGGCGCGTCCGGGGCGGGGCTGGTGGTGATCACCCACGATCCCGCGATCGCCGGCCGCGCGGGGCGAATGATCAGGATGGCCGACGGACGGATCGCGGAGTGAACAACGCATGGCGGCTCGCCGCGCGCGACCTTCGGGGTGGGGCCGGCGGGCTCGGCTTGCTATTGGTCTGCCTGGCGATCGCGGTCGCGGGGATCGCCGCGGTGACCAGCCTCAGCGCATCGATCGGCGCCTCGCTGGCCGACAATGGGCGGAGCCTGCTCGGCGGCGACATCGTGCTGAGCGTCGCCCAGCGCGATGCGACCCCCGCTGAGCGTGCCGCGATCGACCGTCTCGGGAAATGGTCGCGAAGCGTCTCGACCCGGGCGATGGTGGTCGGTCCAGGGCAGCAGACATTGCTCGCCGAATTGAGCGGGGTGGACCAGGCGTGGCCGCTCGCCGGGCGACTCGAACTCGAGCCGGGTGGGACCCGTCCACGAGACAGCGAGGTCGCGCTCGGTGCCGAACTCGCCGAGCGGCTCGGGGTCGGGCGCGGCGGCACGGTACGGATCGGTTCGAGCCAATTCCGGGTGAGCGCCATCATCCGCAGCCTGCCCGCTTCGTCCGGGTTCGCGCTTGCTCCCCCGGCGCTGGTCGATGGCGCCGGGCTCGAAGCGACCCGGCTGGTCAGGCCGGGGAGCCTGACAACGACGAGCTACCGAATCCTGACCAAGCAGTCGGTCGATCCCGGGGCTGCGGCGCGAGCGTTCCAGCGGCGCTTCGCCAGCGGCGGGTGGCGCGCATTGGACCGAAGCGAAGCGGCCGGCGGGACCCGGCGGTTGACCGACCGAGTTGGGCAAATGCTGCTGTTGATCGCCTTGAGTGCGCTGGCGATCGGCGGGCTTGGCATTTCAAGTGCGGCAGCCGCGTTCGCCGAATCGCGGCGCAACGCGATCGCGATCCTCAAACTGCTCGGCGCGCGGCGGAGGGTGGTGGCTGCAATGCTCGCGCTCGAGGTCGCGGCGATTGCACTGGTCGCGATTCTCGCTGGCCTGGCGGTCGGTGCCGCTGCGCCGGCGCTCGCCGCCGATGCGACATCGGGCCTGATCCAAATCCCGCTCGATCGCTCGCTTCGGCCCGAGGCACTCGGCCAGGCGGGGCTGTTCGGGGTGCTGGTGACGATCGCGGCAAGCTGGGGGCCGATCTCGCGCGCGGTCGACCAACGCCCAGCGGAAGTGTTACGCGGCGAGCTTGCGGACCCCGATCGTCAAGGTCTTCGGCGGCTGGCGGTCCCGCTCGCGGCGATGATCGCGGCGACGCTTTTCGCGGTCGCAGCCGCGAGCGACGCATGGTTTACCGCGATCGGAATGGCCGGGGCGGGAGTGGTCGCGGGCCTGTTTGCGCTGCTGGGGCTTGGAGTGCGCCGGCTTGCGCGGCGGCTGAAGCATCTCGGCGGCCCGCTCGTCCGGCTGGGGGTCGCGGCGCTTGATCGCCCGGGAGCCGCGACGGTGCGGCTGTCGGTTGCGCTCGGGCTCGGGCTGGCTCTGCTGGCGATGCTCGCTGCGGTCGGGTCGAGCCTGCTGAACGAATTGCAGTCGAATATTCCGCGCCAGGCCCCGGCGCTATTTGTGGTCGACATTCCGGCGGGCGAACGCGCTCGCTTCATCACTTTAGTCGACAAGGCGGCCCCGGGGGCAAGGCTGAGGATGGTGCCGACGCTTCGCGGGCCGGTGGTCGCGATCAACGGCACGAGGGTGGTCGACCTGCCCGAGATTCCCGAAGGCGCGTGGGTGCTTCGAGGAGATCGCGGATTGACTTTCGCGAGGAGATTGCCGCCGGGGAGCCGGATTGTCGACGGGAGCTGGTGGAGGGAGAATTACTCGGGGCCGCCTTTGGTGTCGCTCGATGCCGAAACGGCAAGTCTGCTCGGACTGCAGGTCGGCGATCGGCTGACCGTTTCGGTGCTTGGAAGGCCGATCGAAGCGCGGATCGCTTCGCTTCGAAAAATCGACTGGCGATCGCTCGAGTTCAACTTCGCGATCATTTTTGCCCCGGGGACGCTTGAGAAGGCTCCGTTCACCTGGCTTGCGACGATCGCTCCGCTGCCTGGACAATCGATCGCGCCGGTCGAACGCACGCTGATCAGTCGATTGCCGATGATCAGCACGATTCGGGTGGGCGCGGTGATTGATCGCCTCGCTTCGATCCTCGCCGCGCTCGACCAAGCGGTGCGGATGGCGACGGGCATTGCAATCGCCATCGGGGTGATTGTCCTTGCCGGGTCGGTCGTCGCGACCCGCGGTTCGCGCCAGCGCGACAGCGTTCTGCTGAGGCTAGTCGGAGCGACCCGCGGAGAAGTTCTGAAGGTCCAGCTGATCGAGTTCGCGGTGCTTAGCAGCGCGGCTGCGATCGCCGCCTTCGCCCTCGGCATCGGGGCTGCTGCGGGGATCGTGCGCTTGCTGTTCGACCTGCCCTTCGCCCCCGATTGGGCGGGGCTGATCGTTCTTCCGCTTGGCGCGATCGCGGTCGCGGTGAGCGCCGCCTTGATTGCCTCGCTTGGCGCTCTGTCAGCGCCCCCGGCGGCGGCGCTGCGCTCGCTTTGAGAACGCGGTTTAAGGCGATTGAATGAAACTTGCGCCGTTTTCGGTCGTTCACGTCAATCGAAAGGAAATTTTAGTGATGACCAATACGACCTTGAGTGGAATGCGCGTTACGCATGACCTGGCCGGACGTGGCTATCACGCGGTTTACCGCGAGCATGAAGTCAATCATTGCCCCGGCTGCGGGCGGACCCACTGGCTGATCGGGCGGATGTCGGCCGAATGCGCTTTCTGCTCGACCGCGCTTCCACTCGCCGAAGCCAGCATGCGCTCGCACAATGCTCCAACGATCATTCATCATCGTAATCGGCAGCACAGCCCCGCCTGGGCCGCCTGAGCGAGGCCGTTTCAGGGGCTTCGTCTGACCGGAA
Source organism: Sphingomicrobium sp. (assembly GCA_046714555.1). GTDB lineage: Bacteria > Pseudomonadota > Alphaproteobacteria > Sphingomonadales > Sphingomonadaceae > Sphingomicrobium. The sequence continues at coordinate 18,373 of JBKKAQ010000117.1, forward strand.
CCGGGGCATTGCACAAGTCGACGCCCCCGGTCGGGGTTTTGTAGAAGTCGTCGTTGCGGTTGGCGCGCAGGTGCAGGAAACGCGCGAAGGAATCAGAGGTCTCGGTGAGATATTCGAACCTCGGACGTCGCGCGACCGGCAGATCGCTCGCAATCCCTACTCGCACGACTGACTTCGCGATCTCTTCCTTCGTGTAAAACCCTAATGGCCCGCTTCCGCGAGGGAGCGAACTCACCGCCTCAATCCCTTCGATGACCCGTCCGACGATCGCGATATTTCGGTCGAGCTGGCGCGGGGCATGGCCGATAACCGCGTAAAGTTCTCCTCCTGAACCAGTATCGGGGGCAACATCGCGAGCCACGCCGACGGAGGCGTAGCAGTGGGTCAGATTGGCGCGGCGGGCCCCGAGGTCATAGGCGACCGGCCAGCCGGCAACATGACCGGTCTTGGGTGAATAGGAGTCGCGGCCCGCCATCGGTCGGATCGAAAGTCCCTCCATCGGACGCGAATATTCGTCAGGCGGCCGGCTGATCGCTCCTGGGGGCAATGCCTTCTCGACATCGCCAATACCCCATTGGACGACATAATTGTCTTGGACGCGATAGACCGACGCGCCCTGCCAATAGGCTGACCGGGCGAGGGCTCGAATGTTCGCGACATGGACTGGAGCGAATTCGGGAGCGAGCTGAACGATGACCCTCGCCCCGCCGTCGAGATCGATCAGCAGAAGGTCCTCCGCGCGTATCGCTTGCCAGGACGAATGCGGAGCAGCCGCGACGACGTCGCCGGGAGTGATCGGCTTGGTCGGAGCCGGAGCGGCGGCGAGAGCGAGAAGCGCGGGAAGCACAAATATGTTGGAATAAAGCATCTTACGACTCCGACGATCGGTGTTTCGATGCGAACTCGGCGCGAAGCGGGCCAGGCTCAATCCCCTCGACTGTTCGCGATCGGCTGCAGCAATAGCAAATTCTTGCATAAATATACACTGTGTCGTATGTTTTCTGCATGAGCATTCGCGTTGGAATTTTGGGAGCATCGGGTTTCGTCGGTGGCGAGTTGCTCCGGCTGTTCGCCGCGCATCCCGCGTTCGAATGCAATCTGGCGTTTGCAGCGTCGAACGCGGGTCACCCGATCGCGGCGCTTCATCCGCATCTGGCGCTAGCCTATCGCGAACGGCTGTTCGAAGCCTATTCCCCCGAGGCACTCGATGAGTGCGATTTGGTGATGGCCGCGCTACCCCATGGTGAAAGCCAGCGGCTGGCGGAGGACATCATTTCCCGTGGCCTTCCCTTGGTCGATCTCGGCGCCGATTTCCGGCTATCGAGCGCCGCTGATTATGAGAGATGGTATGGCGAGCCGCACGCGCGGCCCGACCTGCTCGACAGCTTCGTCTATGGGCTTCCCGAATTCGCCCGGGCCAGGATCGCGGGGGCGAAGCAGGTTGCGGCTCCGGGTTGCTATCCGACGGCTGCAACGCTGGCGTTGAAGCCGCTGATTGAAGCCGGGCTGGTCGAACCCCGGGGAATTATCGTCGATGCCGCCTCGGGGGTTAGCGGCGCCGGCCGCGCCGCCAGCGCAGCGACCCAATTTTGCGCGATCGACGGCAATTTCCGCGCCTACGGCCTGCTTGGGCACCGCCACACCGCAGAAATGCAGATGATGCTCGGCGCCGAGGTCCTGTTCACTCCACATCTGCTTCCGGTCAGCCGGGGGATCCTCGCCACCTGCTATGCGCGCGCTGCGAAGCCGATGAGCGCCGGGGAGCCGCTCGAGACGCTTCGCACTTTCTACGCCGGTGAGCGATTCGTCCATGTCGGCGAAGCGCTGCCAGAGACCAAATGGGCAACCGGTTCGAACGCCGCCTTCCTCACCGCGCGCTTCGATCCGCGCACCGGGCTGGTGGTTGCTCTGGCGGCGATCGACAATCTTGGCAAAGGGGCCGCAGGGCAAATGATCCAGTGCGCCAATCTGATGCTCGGTCTCGACGAGCATGCCGGGCTTTCGACGATAGGGATTTATCCATGAGCGTTACCGCAGCCGAGGGTTTCGTGGCGGCGGGATGTCACGCGGGGGTCAAGCGAAATCGGCTCGACTTCGCCATCCTGGCAACCGACGACGGAGCAGCTGTGCCGACGGCGGCGGTTTTTACCACCAACAAGTTCACCGCTCCTCCGGTGGAAGCGAGCCGCGACCGGCTGAGCGCGAGTGGTGGCCGAGCGGTCGGGGTGGTGGTCAATTCGGGCAATGCCAACGCTGGGACCGGTGCTCCCGGGCGCGCCGATGCCGAAGCGATGTGCGCGGCGGCCGCCGCCGGGGTCGGCTGCGATCCGGCCGAGATGCTGGTCTGTTCGACCGGGCTGATCGGGATCCCGCTTCCGATCGAGCGGCTGACCCACGCGGCGCCGCGCCTGGGCAAGCGGCTGTCGAAGCGCGGCGGTCACTCTGCCGCCAAGGCGATCCTGACAACCGACACGGTGACCAAGGAAGCTCTGGTCGAGGGCGAAGGGTTCACCGTCGGCGGGATGGCCAAGGGCTGCGGAATGCTCGCTCCGAACATGGCGACGATGCTCGCCTTCCTCACCACCGATGCCGAGGTCGCGATCGGCGAGCTTCAGCCGATCCTCGGCCGGGCCGCCGACGCAACCTTCAACTGCCTGATTACCGACGGAGCGACATCGACCAACGACACGGTGATGCTGTTCGCCAGCGGGCGGCGCGGCAAGCCCGACCTCAAGCAGTTCGAGGATTCGGTTCGGCAGGTGTGCGAGGAGCTGATGCTGCAGATGGCGCGTGATGCCGAGGGGCGGACCAAGCTGGTGCTCATTCATGTGACTGGAGCGGCGAGCGATGCCGAGGCGCGACGCGCGGCGCGCTCGATCGGCAACAACCAGCTGATCAAGTGCAGCTGGTACGGCGCCGACGCCTATTGGGGGCGGCTGCTGGCCGAGGCGGGATCATGCGGAATCGCGTTCCGGCCGGACAGTGCGCGGGTTTCCTACGGAGGCATATCGGTGGCCGAGGGGGGAGTGGAAATTCCCCATGATCACAAGGCGGTAGCTGCACATATGCGGGGCAGCGAGATCGCCATCACGGTCGACCTCGGGATCGGCGCCGGAAAGGGCCGCGCGGTCAGCGTCGACTTGGGGCCCGGCTACATCAAGGAAAATAGCGCAACATCATGATGAGCCCCAACGACACCGCGAGCCTGCTCATCCAGGCGCTGCCCTATATCCGCCGCTTCACCGGCAAGACGCTGGTGCTCAAGGTCGGCGGGCTGCCGATGACCGATCCCGAGCGCGCGCGCAGCCTCGCCAAGGACGTGCTCCTCCTCCACAGCGTCGGCATCCGCCCGGTGCTGGTCCACGGCGGCGGCCCGCAGATCGACCAATTGATGGGCAAGCTCGGAATGACTCCCGAGTTCCGCGACGGCCTGCGAGTGACCGACGGCGACACGCTCGACATCGTCCGGATGGTGCTGGTCGGCAAGATCAACCGCGAGCTGGTCAACGCGCTCAACGCGCTCGAACCGGTCGCGGTCGGGGTCGCGGGCGAGGACGGGCGATTGCTCACCGCCGAGCCGGTCGACCCCGCCTTGGGGTTCGTCGGCAAGGTCGGCGAAGTGCGCGCCGAACTGCTCCACGCACTGCTCGACAACGGGCTGGTGCCGATCGTCTCGACGGTCGGGTCGGACATTTCCGGCCAGCCGTACAACATCAACGCCGACGATGCGGCGCGAGCGATCGCGGTGGCGATGGGGGCCGAAAAACTCATCTATCTGACCAGCGCGCCGGGGCTGCTCGAGGACCCGTCGGACGTGTCGAGCCTGGTCCAGCGGCTGACCCCGGGGCAAGCGCGCGAGCGGATCGCGGCGGCGGGAGTCACCGGGGGAATGATCCCCAAGCTGATCGCCTGCGCCGAAGCGGTCGAGGGCGGGGTGGCGAGCGCTCACATGATCGACGGCCGCGCCGAACATGCCATCCTGGTCGAACTGTTCACCGACAGCGGGGTCGGCACGATGGTCTGCGCGGAGGAGTGAATCGAGCCGAGCGATGAGCAGCGGCAAGCAGCAGCGCCAGCGGGCGATCGCCGACTGGATCCGCGGCGGATCGGTGGCGAGCCAGGACTGGCTGGTCGAGCAATTGCGCGCCGCCGGGATGGTCGCGACCCAGGCGACGGTGTCGCGCGATCTCGACGAGCTTGGAGCGATCCGGCTGCGCCGCGAGGGCCAGCCGCGCTATGCGCTTCCGCAAGCCCCGGCGGCGGGGGCCGCGGCGCTCGACCGATTGCTCGCCGAATGGGTGGTGTCGATCGAGGCGGCGGGAAGCCTGATCATATTGAAGACCCCGCCGGGATCGGCCAATGCCGTCGCCAACACGCTCGACGCCGCCGATCTGCCCGAGGTCGCGGGGACGATCGCGGGGGACGACACGATCTTCGTCGCGCTGCGCGACGGGGTGGTCCCCGGAGCGGTCGCCGACACCTTGCGCGAGCGCCGGTCGCGGGCGTAAAGTCAGGTCGAAGGATGTATGCTTATGCGCGCTGTCGGATTTTCATTGGCTTTGTCGCTCGCGGCGGCGGGGGGGTGCGACAAGCCCGCCCCGGTCAAGCCCGACGCTCCGATCGCGGTTCGAAGCGCGGCGCAGGACGAGCTTCACAAATTGAGCGACCTCAACCGGGCGATCGGGCTCAAGCGCGCGATCTATGATACGGGTTCGACCTGCAAGCGGGTGGTCAAGTCGGGCTATGTCACCGAATATAACAAATTGTCGATGTGGACCGCGGCGTGCGACGACGGGCGCGAATGGGCGATCTACGTCGGCCCCGACGGAAGCGCCCAGGTCCGCCCCTGCGCCGACCAGGCAAAATTCAAGCTGCCGGCGTGCGTGATTGCGGATGAGGGGAAGGCCAAGTCATAGCATGGCGAGGGGGTGCGGGCTTCAGCACCCCCACCCCGCGTCGGTCAGAAAATTATTCGGGAGCGGCCCGAACGGGCGCGAAGTTGGCGTGGACGAGCATCCAGCGGCCACCGTTTTTGGCGTAGACCCGTGTCGATTTGGCCGTCGTAGGCTTGTTCTTGCCGTCCGCGCCGACGGTGATCCCGGCATAATTGTAGGTCAGGATGGCGGTATCGCCGTAAACCTGGACGCGCGGGTTTTGCATCTCCGAAAACATGGTCTTGGCATAAGGCGGCACCGCGAGCATTTGCAAGGCCATCGACTTGCCGACGAGCAGGGTCGGATAATCGGGGTTAAATTCGGTATAATCATCGGCCACGGTGACGAGCTGCTGGGCGGGCGACTGGTTGGCCATTTCCGACGCCCATTGCGAGCGAGCAAGCGCTATGACTTCGGCTGCCACCTTCGGATTTTCCCCCGCCACTGCCGGAGCGCTCACGGCAAGCAAAGCGGCAATCGCGCCGAGGCGCGCTCCGCGGGTTAATCTCGTCCAATCCAACATCGTGGTTCCCCTGTTTTTTAAAAAAACGCGGAAGAGGGCAAACGGGCTGGCAGGACAGAACTTCCCTAGGGCTGCCAGCTCCGAAGAAGTCCGCTTTAATGCGATGCAAGTCAATTGGGCGAGTAAAGGGGCGAGTCGTGGTCAAGCAAACGTGTCGGCGCGCTCGTTTCGTAAATGAAGTATAATACCTCAGCCTAGTCGCACTTGGTGACTTGTTTAAACTCGCCGGAGGGGGATTTTTCCTTGACGGTTAGGCAGGTGCCCTGGCGGAGCTCTTCGCGGACGCCGCCGTCGGCGGTGGTCACGCGAGTGGTCTTGGGGACTCGCTGGCCGTTGCGGATTTCATAGTTCCAGCCCTTGGGAACCGACTGCGAAGCGGTCTGTTCGGCGGGTTGTTCGGCGCGCGCGGCGGCCGCACCGCCGAGGATCGCGGCAAGCGCGACTCCGCTTACCGCAAGAGCGATCAGGGACACGGGCTTCATCGGGATTCTCCTCATCGTCGGTTTGATAAGCTTTTCGAGCTTAACCGGCAATGAAGATCAGGTGCCGACGAAGGCGGCGCCAACAAGCGAAGGTTAGCCCTGGCGCGCCTTGAAGCGGCGGTTGGTCTTGTTGATGACATAGGTCCGGCCCCGGCGGCGGATGACCCGGCAATCGCGGTGGCGCGACTTGAGCGACTTCAAGGAATTGCGGATTTTCATGGCCGGAACGACTGCCTGTTGGTTTGACAAGGGAGGGGCTGTTAAAAGCCGGCGATCCCCTAGGTCGGGGACGGGGGCAAGTCAAGCTTGGGGGCGAGCGTCAGCGCTCGGCGCGGGCGCGTCAGCGCTGGGCGCGGGCCTGGCCCGGCGCGTAGGCGTCGCCGAAATAATCACCGCGATACCATAAGGGCCGCTGGGGCTGGTCGGCGAGGATCCGCGCGATGCGATAATTGAGCTCGCCGTAACGCGCGGCCGCGAGCCAGTCGATCGGCTGCGACAGATCGTCCCTGACCGAATGATAGGTCGAGCCGAGGAATTTGTCCCACACCGGCTTTCCGCCATTGGCGTGGCCGGTCATCAGCAGGATCGCGGGAACTCCGCGAAGGACGAAGCGGTAATGGTCCGAGCGGACGAAGATCGTCTGTTCGGGCATCGGGTCGGGGGACACCGCGATGCCCATCGCCCGCCCGGCGGCGGCGACCGAGCGGGCGATGGTCGAATGATCGGCGCCGAACGCGACCACGTCGGTGAACTTGTAGAGCAACAGCGGCATGTCGAGATCGACCAGCCCGACGATCTTGTGAATCGGAACGGTCGGGAAAGTGGCGAAATAATCGGCGCCGACGAGGCCGCGTTCCTCCCCCGTGTTGGCGATGAACATCAATGAGCGGCGCGGAGCGACCCCTGAATCGACGAAACGCCGGGCGGCGTCGAGCATCGTCGCCACCCCCGCGGCATTGTCGAGCGCGCCATTGTAGATGCGGTCCTCGCCCGGACGGGCAGCGGGATTGACCCCGAGATGGTCGAGATGGGCCATCAGGACGACATATTCGCCGCGCAAGGCGGGGTCGCTTCCGGGGAGGATCCCGATCACCTCGGGGCTGGAGAATTCCTCCCACAGGCTGGTGGCGGAGAGCGCGAGCCGGCTGGCCAGAGCGAAGCCCGCCGGGCGCGCCGCCGGATCGCGCAGCGAGCGGCGGAGCATCTCGAGGCTGGTGCGCGAGCCCGCGAACAGCCCGGCGGCGGCGGCGGCGGAGATGCGAAGCTCGAAGCCCGCGGGGGCGCGTCCCGGCTTGCCGGCGGCGATCCAGTCGAGCGCGGGCCTGCGCGCATAGCTGGCGAGCGGCTCGGGCTGGCGGCGCTCGGCGGCGGGATCGGCCGGGAACTCGATCAGCCCGAGCGCGCCTCGGGCGACGGCGAAGTGGCGCTTTTGCGACTGGAGGTGAGCGGCGATCTCGCTCGGCAGGCCGGTGGGGGTGCCCGAGAGCAGCACCACGGTCTTGCCGCGAACGTCGAGCCCGCGATAATCGTCGAGCCCGAGGCGCGGGTCGGCGAGGCCATAGCCGACGAACACCAGCGCGCTGTCGATGGTCAGCTTGCGTTCGGCGAGGCCCGGGCGCAGCGCGATGTCGACCCCGTGGCGGAGCGGGACCCGGCGGCCGCCTTCGATCAGAGCGATGGCGGGTTCGCCCGAATGGGTCGCGCGGCGCATCGGCACTTGCTGATACCAGCCCTTTTTGTCGCCGCCGGGGGTGAGGCCGAGCGCGCGGAAGCGGCTGGCGACAAAGCCCGCGGCGATGGCGTGCCCGCGCGAGCCGGTGTCGCGGCCCTCGAGCAGATCGTCGGCGAGGAATTCCACGTCGGCGCGGATGCGGTCGGCGCTCGGGTCGGGCGCGGCGGGAGGAGGAGCGGCGGCGACCAGCAAAGCGGCGAGCAATGCGACGAGGCCAATGCGCCGCCGGTTGCGCGATGCAGCCAAATCGTTGCGGGATCGTTCCAGTTGACTCATCGCTATTCGGCTATCGGAGCAGGCCCATGAAAACCATCCCCCTTGTCGCTTTGATCGCCGCGGGGTTGCTGAGCGGTTGCCAGAGCCTGCCCGGAGCCGCTCCGGTAGCGCTGACCGAAGCCTTTCGCTCGCATCTCGGCCAGCCGATCGCGCCTGCGGCAATCGCGCTTGGTCCGGTCAATCTGGCCCGCGCCAACGACCCGGTTATGCGCAACTATATCGGCGCGGTGGGGGGCGAATTGTCGCGGCTCGGCTTCACCCCGGTGGCCGATGTGTCGCGCGCCGAGCTGTTGGGGACGGTCGAGATGATGGCCGGGAGCGCGGCCCAGATCGCCGCCAACGCTCCCGCGGGGTTGCGCGGCGTGACCACGCTCGGGCCGGGGCCGGCGGCCGGGCTGATGGTCGCGATCCGCCGCCGATCGGACGGGTCGATGATCTGGCAGGGGCGCTCGGCGACGTTGAGGATGGCGCCCGGGGGAGACCTGTCGCTGCTGTCGGGGCCGCTCGCGCACAGCCTCTTTTTTGGCTTTCCGGGCGAGTCGGGGCGCACTATCAGGACGCCCTGAGAGCCCCGATTCCTTCGAACCGATTTGAAAGACCAATGGCAATCCAGATTTCGAGTGCGTTCGATTCGGGCAACATCAGGGTCGTCAGCGAGGACGGTGACGTGATCGACCTCGAGATCGTCAAGGACCGTCAAAGCGATTTCTATCAATGGTTCCACTTCCGCTTGATGGGCGCGCAGGGGCGCGAGCTGACCTTGCGGATCGTCAATTGCGGGTCGTCGGCCTACCCCAATGGCTGGCCCGATTACCGCGCCTGCCTGTCGGTCGACCGCGAGGATTGGGTGAGGGTGCCCGACACGACATATTCGGACGGGGTGCTGACGATCCGGCTGGTGCCCGAGAGCGATCTCGTCTGGCTGGCCTATTTCGCGCCTTATTCGATGGAGCGGCACCATGATTTGGTTTCGTCGGTCGCGGCGCTCCCCGGGGTCGGCTACCGCTCGCTCGGGCGGAGCCTCGACGGGCAGGAGATAGATTGCCTGACGATCGGCGAGGGCGCGGTGACGGTTTGGCTCTACGCCCGCCAGCACCCCGGCGAGACGATGGCCGAATGGTGGATCGAAGGCGCGCTCGAGAAACTGTGCGATCCCGACGACCCGGTCGCCCGGGTGCTTCGCCGCGAGTGCATCTTCCACGTGGTTCCCAACATGAACCCCGACGGGTCGAGGCGCGGGCATTTGCGGACCAATGCGGCGGGGGTCAATTTGAACCGCGAGTGGCACAAGCCGTCGGCCGAGCGCAGTCCCGAGGTGCTGTGCGTGCGAAATGCGATGGACTTGAGCGGGGTCGATCTGGCGATGGATGTCCATGGCGACGAGGCGATCGCCGCCAATTTCCTTGCCGGGTTCGAGGGGATTCCGTCGCTCGGCGAGCGGCAGAACGAGCTGTTCAAGCTGTTCAGCCGGACGCTCGCGAGGATTTCGCCCGATTTCCAGACCCGCCAGGGATATGAGGTCCCGCCGCCCGGAAAGGCCAATCTGACGATGTCGACGACCCAGATCGCCCAGCGCTTCGGAGCGGTGTCGATGACCCTGGAAATGCCGTTCAAGGATCATGACGATTTGCCCGATCCGGTGCGCGGCTGGTCGCCCGAGCGCTCAAAATATCTCGCTCACGCCTGCCTCGACGCGCTTCATGGAGTGCTTGACGAGCTCAAGGCCGCCAAGGGCAAAGACTGATGCCGACGCTCGTCCTGCTTCGCCACGGCCAGTCGCAGTGGAACCTTCAGAACCGCTTCACCGGCTGGTGGGACGTCGGGCTGTCCGCCAAGGGGATCGACGAGGCGCGCGGCGCCGGGCGGCTGCTCAAGCAGCGCGGTTACGACTTCGACCTGTGCTTTACCAGTGTCCAGTCGCGCGCGATCGCGACGCTCAACCTGTTGCTCGAGGAAATGGAGCGATTATGGTTGCCGGTGGCCAAGCACTGGCGGCTCAACGAGCGGCATTATGGCGGGCTGACCGGGCTCAACAAGGCCGAGATGATCGAGCGGGTCGGGGCCGAGCAGGTCAAGATCTGGCGGCGTTCGTTCGACATTCTGCCACCGCCGATCGAGCCCGACAGCCCCTATGCGATCGGCGACGACCGGCGCTATGCCGGGATTGCGGTGCCGAGGTCCGAAAGCCTCAAGGACACGATTGACCGCGTGCTTCCCTATTACGAGGCCGAGATCGCTCCGGCGCTGAGGCGCGGCGAGCGAGTGATCGTCGCGGCGCACGGCAATTCGCTGCGGGCGCTCGAAAAGCATCTGTCGCGGATCGGCGATGACGAGATCGTCGGCCTCGAGATCCCGACCGGTCAGCCGATCGTCTACCAGCTCGACGACAAGCTCGAGGTGCATGAGCGTTTTTACCTCGCGGAAGCCGGCTGAGGCGCAGGAGTCTTCTCCTCCCCAAGGCGGCCCGGACGCTTGTGTTTTAGCGCTGCTCAAACCCCGCAAGCACTTCGGCCAGCCAGCGCGCCGCGGTCAGCGCGCTGAGTTCGCTGGAATCGAGCGAGGGGTCCCATTCGGTCAGATCGATCAGCCGCACCTTGGGCTCGCTCGCCAGCCGACGCGCGGCCGCGAAGAAATCGCCAGCCCGCATTCCGCCCGGCCGGCCCCCGGGCGTTCCGGGCATAGCGCTTCGGTCGATCACGTCGAGGTCGCAATCGACCATTATCGTCGCGCAATGCGCGACATGGGCAAGCGCGCGCTCGATCGCCGCGACGATCCCGCCACGCTCGACCTCGGCAAGCGTCACTACGCAATTACCCGCCGCGACCGCATCGCGGTGCATCGCGGCGCTATTGGCGAACGGCGCCAATCCGACCTGGGCGATGTTGCTTCCGGGCAGGCCGTCGTCGATCAGCGCCCGAACCGGATTGCCGTTCGACAGCCCGCCATCGGTCGAGCGCATGTCGAAATGCGCGTCGAGGGTAATCAGCCCGGCGCTGCCCAGCGGCACCCCTAGCCCATGCAATCCGGGCCTCGTCACCGCATTATTGCCCCCGATCAGCAGCGTCAGCGGGTGCGCGCCGACGCTTGCCGCGACCGCATCGCGAATCGGGGCGGTGGCGGCCTCGATCGTCATTCCGTTGAGTGCGACATCGCCATGATCGAAAATTCGTGTCGCAAGCTCGCGGCCGCTGTCGACGTCATAGCGCCCGATCCGCTTCAGCGTCGCCCGAAGCAGCGCGGGCGCCCGGTCGCACTCCCCGGGGGTGATCGATCCGGCGCCGAGCGGCGCGCCGACCAGCCCGACCGGCGCGCCGCGCCCGCCGATCATGAGATCGGACAGGTTGGGCCAGGCGGAAGGATCGGCGGTCATCGCTTTTTGACGCTACCACCGCGCCCGCTTAAAGCCATCAGCGATGTGGGACCGTCTCCTCACCGATTGCAATGTGGCGACGATGGTCGCCGGTCCCTCCGACCCGATCGGAATGCTCCCCAACGCCGCGATCGGAATCCAGGACGGCAGGATTGTCCGCGTCGGCCGCCGCGCCGAGCTCGCCGGATTCCGCGCGCGTGAGGTCGTCCCCTTGGGCGGGGCGTGGGTGACCCCGGGGCTGATCGACTGCCACACCCACCTCGTCTTCGGCGGCAATCGCGCGCACGACCATGCGATGCGCCGCGCTGGCGCGAGCTATGAGGAGATCGCCCGCGCCCGGGGCGGGATCGCCTCGACCGTCGCCGCGACCAGGGCGAGCTCGGCCAGCGAACTGCTCGCTTCCGCGCGAACCCGCCTCGCCGCGCTGATGGCCGGGGGCTGCACCACGGTCGAGATCAAGTCGGGTTATGGCCTCGAACCCAGGTCGGAAATCCGCCTGCTCGAAACCGCCCGAGCGCTCGGCAAGGACGTTCCGGTGCGGATCGTCTCGACCCTGCTCGCGCTCCACTCCTTGCCGCCCGAATTCGAGGGCCGCCGCGGCGATTATCTCGACATGGTGATCGATCAGATGTTGCCCGCGGTCGCCCGCGCCGGGCTCGCCACCAGCGTCGACGCCTTTTGCGAGGGAATCGCTTTTCTACCCGCCGAGATCGAGCGCCTGTTCGACGCCGCCACCGCGCACGGGCTTCGGGTCAAGCTTCACGCCGAACAATTGTCGAACCGCGGCGGAGCGGCGCTCGCCGCCCGGTTCGACGCCTTGTCGGCCGATCACCTCGAGCATCTCGACGAAGACGGGGTCGCCGCAATGGCCGCCGCCGGAACCGTCGCGGTGCTTCTTCCGGGAGCCTTTTATGCGCTCCAGGAGACGCGGCGCCCGCCGGTCGATCTGTTGCGTACCTACCGGGTGCCGATGGCGGTGGCGACCGATTGCAACCCGGGCACCTCGCCCTTGCTGTCGCCGACCATCGCGATCAACATGGCCTGCACCTTGTTCGGGCTGACCCCCGAAGAAGCGCTGGCCGGAATGACGATCAACGCCGCCAGGGCGCTCGGCCTCGACCAGGACATCGGAAGCATCGCCCCGGGGAAAATCGCCGACCTCGCGGTATGGCGGATCTCCGATCTAGCCGAGCTCGGCTACTGGATCGGCCTCCCCGGCCCCGAACGGCGGATTTTCGCAGGGGTGGATAGCTGACCCATGGCTGTGACCGACCGCCGCGACAACAGCCGCACGATCCGCGCCCGCCGCGGCAGCGTGCTTGTCGCCAAAAGCTGGGCGACCGAGGCCGCGGTGCGGATGCTGATGAACAATCTCGACCCCGAAGTCGCCGAGGACCCGCACAATCTGATTGTCTATGGCGGGATCGGCCGTGCCGCGCGCAATTGGGCCTGCTTCGATGCGATCGTCGAAACCCTCGAACGGCTCGGCGATGATGAAACTCTGCTGGTCCAGTCGGGCAAGCCGGTCGGGGTGTTCCGCACCCATGCCGACGCCCCGCGGGTACTGATCGCCAACAGCAATCTTGTCCCCAAATGGGCGACCTGGGAGCATTTCAATGCGCTCGATCGCGCCGGGCTGATGATGTACGGCCAGATGACCGCCGGAAGCTGGATTTACATCGGCAGCCAGGGGATCGTTCAGGGTACCTTCGAAACCTTCGCCGAAATGGGCCGCAAGCATTATGGCGGCGACCTTGCGGGCAAATGGATTCTGACCGCCGGCCTTGGCGGGATGGGCGGCGCCCAGCCGCGCGCGGCGGTGATGGCGGGGGCGCATTGCATCGCGATCGAGGTGCAGCAAAGCTCGATCGAAAAGCGGCTCGCGACCGGCTACCTCGATCATCGCGCGACGAGCATCGACCAGGCGCTCGATATCATCGCCCGGGCGACCGAGCCGACCAGCGTCGGGCTGCTCGGCAATGCCGCCGAAATTTTGCCGCAGATGGTCGCTCGCCAAATTCGCCCGCACGCGGTCACAGACCAGACCAGCGCGCACGATCCGGCCAACGGCTATTGCCCCGCGGGCTGGAGCATCGCGCAGTGGCAGGACGCGCGGGACCGCGATCCGCAAGGTCTCGCCGAGGCCGCGCGCGGCTCGATCGCGACGCATGTCGAAGCGATGCTCGCCTTCCACGAAATGGGCATCCCGACCTTCGATTACGGCAACAACATCCGCCAGCAGGCGAAGGACGCCGGGGTCGCCGACGCGTTCGACTTTCCCGGCTTCGTTCCGGCTTACGTCCGCCCCTTGTTCTGCCGCGGGATCGGTCCGTTCCGCTGGGTCGCACTGTCGGGCGACCCCGAGGACATTTACCGCACCGACCAGCGGGTCAGGGAATTGATCCCCGACGATCCCCGGCTTCACCGCTGGCTCGACATGGCGCGCGGGCGGATTGCCTTCCAGGGGCTGCCCGCGCGGATCTGCTGGGTCGGCCTGGGGCAGCGCCACCGGCTCGGGCTCGCCTTCAACGCGATGGTCCGCGACGGCGAGGTTTCTGCCCCGATCGTCATCGGACGCGACCATCTCGATGCGGGCTCGGTCGCCTCGCCCAACCGCGAGACCGAGGCGATGATCGACGGCAGCGACGCGGTGTCCGACTGGCCGCTGCTCAACGCTCTGCTCAACACCGCAAGCGGAGCGACCTGGGTCTCGCTGCACCACGGCGGCGGGGTCGGCATGGGCTATTCGCAGCACGCCGGGATGGTGATTGTCGCCGACGGCAGCGAGGCAGCCGCCCGCCGCCTTGAACGCGTGCTGTGGAACGACCCGGCCAGCGGAGTGATGCGCCACGCCGACGCGGGCTATCGGGACGCGCTCGACTGCGCCGCCGAACAGGGGCTCGATTTGCCGATGGTTGGGAAGTGAAATGGCGGTGGCCGCGATGCTGACCCTCGACCCCACCGCAATCACTCTCGCCACGCTTCGCCAATTGTGGAGCGGCACCCGGGCGACCCTCGATCCCGCCAGCCACGCCCGGATCGCCGCTTGCGCCGCCGCGGTCGAGCGGATCGTCGCTCGCGGCGAAACCGTGTACGGGGTCAACACGGGCTTCGGCAGCCTTGCCGACACGCGCATCGCCGACGACCGTCTCGCCGACCTCCAGCGCAATCTGATCCTGTCGCACAGTTGCGGGCTCGGCCCCCCGCTCGCCCGCCACGTTACCCGGCTGATGATCCTGCTCAAATTGCTCGGGCTCGGGCGCGGTTTTTCGGGCGTGCGTCCGGTGGTGATCGAAACGCTTCAGGCGCTGCTCGACCGCGACGCAATGCCGGTGATTCCGTCGCAAGGCTCGATCGGAGCGAGCGGCGACCTCGCCCCGCTGGCGCACATGACCGCGGCGATGCTCGGCCACGGCTCGATCCACCTTGGCGGCGAGACCCTGCCGGCGGCCGAGGCGCTCAAGCGCGCCGGGATCGAACCGCTCGTCCTCGGCCCCAAGGAAGGCCTCGCCTTGATCAACGGCACGCAAGGCTCGACCGCGATCGCGATCGACGCTCTGTTCCTCGCCGAACGGGTGTTCGCCGCAGCGCTCGCCGCCGGGGCGCTGTCGGTCGACGCTCTGATGGGGAGCGCCAAGCCGTTCGACCCGCGCCTGTCGCAATTGCGCGGCCAGCCCGGACAGATCGCGGTCGCGCAGCGCATCGCCGGCCTGCTCGAGGGAAGCCAAATCCTCGCCAGCCACGGCCGTTGCGGCAAGGTCCAGGATCCCTACAGCTTCCGCTGTCAGCCGCAAGTGATGGGCGCCGCGCTCGACCTGCTCACCGCCGCCGCTCGCACCCTGACGATCGAGGCGGGGGCGGTGACCGACAATCCGATCGTCTTCCCCGGCGCCGACGGTTCCGGGGACGAAGCGATCAGCGGCGGCAATTTCCACGCCCAGCCGGTCGCCTTCGCCGCCGACACCATCGCGCTTGCCTTGTGCGAAGTCGGATCGCTGTCCGAACGCCGAACCGCGCTTCTGGTCGACCCCAAGATGAGCGGGCTGCCTGCCTTCCTGACCGACGACGGCGGGGTCAATTCGGGGCTGATGATCTGCCAGGTCACCGCCGCCGCTTTGGTCAGCGAAAAC
This sequence comes from Sphingomicrobium sp., assembly GCA_046714555.1. Classification (GTDB taxonomy): domain Bacteria; phylum Pseudomonadota; class Alphaproteobacteria; order Sphingomonadales; family Sphingomonadaceae; genus Sphingomicrobium. The sequence continues at coordinate 33,820 of JBKKAQ010000117.1, forward strand.
AAGAGCCTCGCTTATCCGGCGAGCGTCGATTCGATCCCGACAAGCGCCGGGCAGGAAGACCATGTCTCGATGGCCCCGATCGCCGCGCGCAAGGCGGTGACCATCGCCACCAACGCCGCCGGGGTGATCGCGGTCGAGCTGATCGCCGCGGCGCAAGGGGTCGATTATCACGCCCCGCTCAACACCTCGCAACCGCTCCAGGCGATCCACGCCAAGGTCCGCGAATTGTCGCCCCACCTCCAGACCGACCGCTACTGGGCCGACGAAATGGCTTCGCTTCAAGCCGCGGTATTGGCGGGGGAGATCGGGGAAGCTTCGCTTTTCGATGACGCCGTTGATTAAGCTCCGTCATTGCGAGCGAAGCGAAGCAATCC
>JBKKAQ010000118.1:0-4928 GCA_046714555.1 Sphingomicrobium sp.
GGGCGCCGCCGCGCAGCTCAATCAGAAGCCGATCACCGGCGCGGTGCTGGCGGGTTTGATGGGGACCTATTCGCAGACCGTGAACATGGTCAACGCACCGGTCCTCGCGCGCGAACGCGGACTCGACGTCAGGGAAGTGCGCCACGACCGCGAGGGCGATTACCATACATTGCTTCGGGTCAGCGTCGGGACCGTGACCGGCGAGCGCTGCGTTGCCGGGACCTTGTTCGGCAACAAGGCGCCGCGGCTGGTCGACATCTTCGGAGTCGAGGTCGAGGCCGAGCTCGACGGCAGCATGATCTATCTCGCCAACACCGACGCGCCAGGCTTCATCGGCAAGCTCGGCACCGCGCTCGGCGAAGCGGGGATCAACATCGCCACCTTCAACCTCGGGCGAAGAGCCGCGGGCGGCGAGGCGGTCGCTTTGGTCGCGGTCGACGATCCGGTCACCACCTCGGTGGTCGAGCAGCTCTCCGCTTTGCCCGGAGTGCGCCAGGTCGTCGCCCTGAGTTTCTAGAGTCTGATCGTCCGAGGTGGAAGCGCTCGCGCTTCCGCCGAGGGCGTGAATCAGACTCTGATCATAAGCTTGGAAGCCCCCGAAGGCTGGACGCCGCCGCGCCATCTCAATAGGAGCCCCGCTGGGCGCCGCCGCCTCATTCGCCGGAGAAGCAAGTTGGGCAACGTCACCGTGATCGGCGCGCAATGGGGCGACGAGGGCAAGGGCAAGATCGTCGACTGGCTCGCCAGCCGCGCCGACATGGTCGTCCGCTTCCAGGGCGGGCACAATGCCGGCCACACCCTCGTCGTCGGCGACCAGACCTATAAATTGTCGCTGCTTCCCTCGGGGATCGTCCGCGGCACCCCCTCGGTCATCGGCAATGGGGTGGTGCTCGATCCCTGGGCGCTCAAGGCCGAGGTCGAGCGGCTCACCGCGCAGGGCGTCTCGGTCACTCCGCAAGTGCTGATGCTCGCCGAAACCTGCCCCTTGATCCTCCCCATCCACCGCGACCTCGACGCGCTCCGCGAGGATGCCAGCGGCTCGGGCAAGATCGGCACCACCCGCCGCGGGATCGGCCCGGCCTATGAGGACAAGGTCGGCCGCCGCGCGATCCGCGTCTGCGACCTCGCCCACCTCGACGATCTCAAGCCCCAGCTCGACCGGCTGTGCGCGCATCACGATGCCCTTCGCGCAGGCTTCAACGAGCCCCCGGTCGACCGCGAACGGCTTCGCAGCGACCTTGCCGAAATCGCCGATTTCGTCCTGCCCTTCGCCCGCCCGGTGTGGCGCGACCTCGACGCCGCGCTGCGCGCCGGCCACCGCATCCTGTTCGAAGGCGCGCAGGGCGTGCTGCTCGACGTCGATCACGGCACTTACCCGTTCGTCACCTCGTCGAACACCGTCGCCGGGACCACCGGGGCGGGATCGGGCACCGGCCCCTCGGCGGCTGGGTTCGTCCTCGGAATCGTCAAGGCCTATACCACCCGGGTCGGCTCGGGCCCCTTCCCGACCGAGCTCGGCGACGCGATCGGCCAGCGGCTCGGCGAGCGCGGACATGAATTCGGAACCGTCACCGGACGGCGGCGGCGCTGCGGCTGGTTCGATTCGGTGCTCGTTCGTCAAGCGGTCGCGGTGTCGGGAGTGACCGGGATCGCTCTGACCAAGATCGACGTGCTCGACGGCTTCGAGGCGATCCGGATCTGCACCGGCTACCGCATCGACGGCCAGACCTTCGACTATCTCCCGCCCCACGCCGCCGACCAGGAACGCGTCGAACCGATCTATGAACAGATCGAAGGCTGGAGCGGAACCACAGCTGGAGCGCGCTCCTGGGCCGACCTTCCCGCTTTGGCGATCAAATATGTCCGCCGCATCGAAGAACTGATCCGCTGCCCGGTGGCCCTCGTCTCGACGAGCCCCGAACGCGAAGACACCATCCTTGTCCGCGACCCTTTCGCGGGGTGATCAGTTCCCGCTTGCGCGGGAACGACAGGCTAGCGCCGAACCGCAAACCCCGCCCCCGGCTCGGCCTCGACCGCGGCCTCGCTCAAACTGGCAACCTCGGCCCCCGGCGGCCCATTGCGCATCCGCCCGATCAACCGCTCGACCGCTTGCGCCTCGCCGGCGAGATGCGCCTCGACCGAACCGTCGGCGCAATTGCGCACCCAGCCGGCGACTCCCAGCGCTCGCGCCTGCTCGACCGTCCAGCCGCGAAAGAACACCCCCTGCACCCGCCCGGTCACCCTGACCGACCGGCCGACGCGAGCCCCGCTGCGACACATGCCCTCACACCGTGGCGATGTCGGGGGCGTCCTCGGCCTTCATTCCGACGACATTATACCCCGCATCGACATGGTGGATTTCGCCGGTTACCCCGCTCGCCAGGTCGCTGAGCAGATACAGCCCCGCTCCACCGACGTCTTCGATCGTGACGTTGCGGCGAAGCGGCGCATTATATTCGGCCCACTTGAGGATATAGCGGAAATCGCCGATCCCGCTCGCCGCTAGCGTCTTGATCGGCCCGGCCGAGATCGCATTGACCCGGATACCGTCGGGGCCGAGATCGGCGGCGAGATATTTGACGCTAGTCTCGAGCGCGGCCTTGGCGACCCCCATCACATTATAATGCGGGATGACCTTTTCGGCGCCATAATAGGACAGGGTCAGCATCGCTCCGCCGGGCTTCATCATCGCCCGCGCGCGCTCGGCGACCGCGACGAAGCTGTAGACCGAAATGCTCATCGTCATCAGGAAATTGTCGAGGCTGGTCTCGACATATTTTCCGCGAAGCTCGTTCTTGTCCGAAAATCCGATCGCATGGACGACGAAGTCGAGCCCGTCCCACTTCGCCTTCAATTCGTCGAACGCCCGGTCGAGCGCGGCCATGTCGCTGACGTCGCAGTCGATCAGCACGGACGACCCCAATTGCTCGGCGAGCGGGCGGACTCGCTTCTCGATCGATTCGCCCTGATAACTGAACGCCAGCTCGGCTCCCTGGTCGCCGAGCGCCTTGGCGATCCCCCACGCCAGCGAGCGGTCGTTGGCGAGGCCCATAATCAGCCCGCGCTTGCCCGCCATCAAGCCGCTCATACCACGCCCCCCTTGGCCACCGGTTCGACATCCTCGCCGGGCTCGGGCTCCTGCACCTCGAGATCGTCGGTAAACGGCCCGCTATAGACTTCGCCCTTTAGCGCCTTGTCGCCCGCGTCCGCCAGTGCGGCATTGAGCTCGGCGCCCATCACCACTCCAAGCCCGATGACGAAAAAGAACAACAAGGCGACCATCACTCCGGCGAGGCTGCCATAGGTCATGTCATAGCCGCCGAACAATCCGATCGTTCCGGGCAGAAGTTCGGCGGTGACCAGCCACCAGGTGGTGATCAGGAGAGCCCCCGGCCATTTGCGGCTGCTGGTCTTGCGGTAACGCGACGGGGTGAGCGCGAGGAACAGGACATAGATCGTCGCGAACAGGGTCAGCCCGGGGACGATCCGGTAAATCCCCAGCTCATGCGCCAGCCCTTGGGAAAAGGGCAATTTCACCACCACATAGTGATGCAGCGAGGTCAGCAGCACGGTCGCCGCGAAAGCCGCCATCAGCAACAACACCGCGACGATGATGAACGCCAGCGAGCCGAGCCGATATTCCCAGAAGGGCGCGCTATATTTGACTCCATAGGCTCGCCGCAAGATGTCGCGGATGGTCTCGACGAAGCTCCCCGCGGTCCACAGCCCGACGGCGGCTCCGAACCATAATAGGGGCCCCGCGCGCGCCGCCAGCACTTCCTGGATCGGCCCGGCGAGGACGCTCACGACATCGGGCGGAAGCCGGGCGAAGATTGCCGCGACGGTCAACCGCCCATCCTCGCTGCGCCCGAACAATTGCGCCACCGCCGCGGCAAGGATCAGGAACGGGAACAAGGCGACCATCGCCAGATAGGCGAGGTTGCCGGCGTGGATGAAGCCGTCGTTATAAACCCCGATCGAAACCCTCTTGACCACTTCCCACAAATCGATCGGGTGGTGCAGCCGCTCGGCGGCGTCCTTGCCATAGCGAGCGTGCGCGCTGGCCAGCTGCTTGCGCCGCTCCTCGGGCGAATGGGAGTGGTGGTCCTGCACTTGCCGGTCAGACGCCCAGCGCGGCGCGCGGGTTGCCCCCGCCGCTCCACTTTTGGGCAAAGGCCTCGAGCTCGCGGTCGCCCTGCGGCAGATCGACGCTGAGCACCACCAGCTGATCGCCGCGCTTGCCCGCCTTGTCGGTGAACCCGCGTTCCTTCAATCGAAGCACCTTGCCCGAGCTGCTTGCCGGCGGGATGCTCAGCATCACCGCCCCCTCGGGGGTCGGCACCCGCACCTTCGCGCCGAGCACCGCCTCCTTGAGCGTCACCGGCAATGTCAGCCTGATGTCATTGCCCTCGCGGACATAAAAGGGATGCGGGGCAATGTTGATCGTGACGATCGCGTCGCCCGCTCCTCCGGGCCCGGCCTCACCCTTTCCGGCAAGCCTGATCCGCGTCCCCTCCTCGACTCCCTGGGGCAGCTTGAGCTCGAGCGCCGCTCCCGCCGCGAGAGTCACCCGCTGGGGCTTGAGCGTCGCTGCATCGGCAAACGGGACCTTCAAGCGATAGGCAAGGTCGGCGCCCTTCCTCGCGGCCCGCGCGCGCCCGCCGAACCCGCCGCGCCGCGCCCCGCCTGGCCCGCCCGCTCCGAACAGCCCTTCGAACAAATCGCTGAGGTCGGCCGCCTCGCCGCCTTCGAACCCGCCGCCGAAGCCCTCGAACCCGCCCGCGCCTCCGCCCGGCCGCGGCCCGGCCCCGCCGCCGAACCCGCCGCCGCCGAACGGCGACTTGGGATTGCCCTCCTCGTCGATCTCGCCGCGGTCATAGCGCGCGCGCTTGTTCTTGTCGGACAGGATGTCATAGGCCCCGGTGACC
>JBKKAQ010000119.1:0-20530 GCA_046714555.1 Sphingomicrobium sp.
GCGCAATGGAGCGAACACGCCGACCCCTTCGCCCACGTCCCCGCCCAATCGATGCGCAGCAGCACGCGCGGCCCCGGCTTCCAGCGTGCGCTGAACCCGCTCCCGCACGCGGGAGAGGGACGGAGCCGCGACAGCGGCGGAAGGGCGAGGGCAACCGACCGCTACGCCCGCCCACCAGTCGAAGCTCGAGCTTCGGCCGTCTCCCTGGGCAACAGAGGACGCGAAGACCTCACGCTGGGCCAACGCGTCTTCCACGGAAAATTCGGGTACGGCACGATCGCCGTCATCGAAGGCAACAAGCTCGAAATCGAATTCGAGCACGCCGGGCGCAAGCGCGTGCTCGATAGTTTCGTGAGCTTGGACAGCTAAACGCTAAACCTTTTTCATCACCGCGAGATCGTAATTCATCGTGCGCGGCTCCTTGGACGCGCAGGCGACGTGCCAATTGTCGCTTTGCTCGGCACTGCGCGCGATGATCGACACTCGGCTGTTGCTCACGCCCCAGCTCCAGCTTGCCGACTTTTCGGCCTGGCCGAGGATGGTCGGGATGAGCAGGTCGATGCGGAACACCGGCTTGTCCTCGCTGCCCGACACGCTGCACGACCAGCCAAGACCCGTGCCGTCGGCGCGCATGTAGTTGAACGAAGCCATCGTGGCTTTCTGAGTCGCCTCGTCGCCGACCACCTGCGACGAGACGCAAGCGACCTCGATCCGTCCCTGGAAGTCGCTGCCGCTCATGCGCCCGCTGCTCGTCCCGGTGCCTTTGGTGTTGATCGCGATGTCGCTGCTCGTACGACCGGTATTGGCCCCGGTGCCCTTGGTATTGATCGCGTGCGCGCTGATCGTCGGTCCGCCGCTGCCATCGGGCAATCCGGCGAGGTGAAGGTCGATCCGGGTCCAGCCGCCGTCGGAATCGCCCTCGACCAGGCTCCGCTGGGCGCTCGTGCCCTTGGTCTTGATCGCCAGCCTGCTTACCGGGGCAAGCGTGCACTGGTGCATGTGCGGCCACATCGCGCGCGCAGCTTCGGTGGCTGGCGATTTCGTGACGTCTTGTGCGAGCGGGGCGACCAAACCTGTCGCGAGCATGGTAAAGATGACATTATTGGCAATCATGGTGGTGCCCTCCCGGAAGTCGCACGACCGCGACCATCGCACCCTATACCCTTTGAGAGGGCGAGTCGTTAACGGCCGCGCGCGCCCGGCCGTCAAGGCGTTGTCCGCCCCTCGACGCCGCCAGCGAGTGAGCGTAACCTTAGCCGACACTGCAGGGGAGAAGCGCATGCCTTCCACGGATGCCGCCTTTACCGGCTCGATCCCCGCGCTGTACGACCGGCTGCTGGTGCCCCTGCTGTTCACCCCCTGGGCCAAGGACCTGGTCGCTCGGGTGTCGCCGCTTCATCCGCCGGCGATCCTCGAGACCGCGGCGGGGACCGGGGTGGTCACCGCTCAGCTTCGCCGCCACCTTCCCGATGCGCAGATCACCGCGACTGACCTCAATCCTGCGATGCTCGAACTCGCCTCGGTGAGGCCGAGGATGGGCCCGGTGACCTTTACGCCTGCCGACGCGCAGCAATTGCCGTTCGAAGACGAAAAATTCGACGCACTCGCCTGCCAGTTCGGAATCATGTTCCTCCCTGACCGCGCGGCGGCGTTCCGCGAAGCGCACCGTGTGCTCCGCCGCGGCGGGCTGATTGTCTTCAACGTGTGGAACAGCCTCGAGCACAACCCGGTATCGAACGCGGTTGGCGAAGCCTTGGCCAAGCTGTTTCCCGCCGACCCGCCGCGCTTTCTCGAACGAATCCCGTTCGGATATCATGACACAGCGCAGATCGCCGCCGAGGTCGCCGAGGCCGGATTCGCCGATGTGATCATCGACACCCCCCAATATCGCCACGGCCATGTCACCGCGAGAGACGCCGCGGATGGAATGTGCCGCGGGACTCCGCTGTCGGCGGAAATCGCGGCGCACGGCCCCGACGCGCTCACCCATGCGGTCAAGGCGGCTGCCAAGGCCCTCGAGCGATTTTGCGGCACCGACGGCAAGATCGATGCTCCCATGTCGGCGCATGTCGTCACCGCGCGCGCTTCCTGACCGAGGAATGCTATTGACGATTTGCAATCCGGGCTCATCCTCGACTCGCATTTGGCCGCGCGCTTAGCTAGGGGCACCACATATTCGAAGCGGGACGATCGAAGAATCGCCGCAAACTAATCAGGAGCGTTCGATGGGCAGGCAGGAGAGAATTTACGCGAGCGACGAGGAGCATGCGGTCGCGGCAGAGGTCGCGCAGCTGATCCAGCGTTCGCGCGCGGCTCAGCGCCAGATCGAGAATTACACTCAGGAGCAGGTCGACGAGCTGATCCGCGCGATGGTCTGGTCATGCGCCCGTCCGGGGGTGGCAGAAAAGATCGCTCAGTTCACCATCGAGGAGACCCAGCTGGGCAATTACGAGGGCAAGTTCCTCAAGATTTCGCGCAAGACCCGCGCCGCGCTGATGGACATTATCGACGACAAGTCGGTCGGGGTGATCCTCGAGGATCCCGAGCGTCAGATCACCGTCATCGCCAAGCCGGTCGGAGTGATCGGGGCGCTTTCGCCTTCAACGAACCCCGAAGCGACCCCGGTGATCAAGGCGATCAGCGCGGTCAAGGGGCGCAACTCGATCATCGTCGCTCCGCACCCGCGCGCCAAGCTGACCAACGCGATGATCTGTGATTACATGCGCGAGGCGCTGGTCGCCTGCGGCGCTCCCGCCGACCTGGTGATCGCGATCGAGCTCCCGTCGGTCGCCAAGACCAACGAATTGATGATGCAGTGCGACCGCGTGCTCGCCACCGGCGGAAACTCGATGGTCCAGGCGGCCTATTCGAGCGGAACCCCGGCACTGGGTGTAGGAGTCGGCAATGCGGTGATCACGGTCGACGAGACTGCCGACCTCGACGACGCCGCCGAGAAGATTCGCATTTCGAAGACGCTCGATTATGCGGCGTCCTGCTCGGCGGACAATTCAGTCCTGCTGGTCGAATCAATCTATGACGAAATGCTCGAAAAGCTCATCGCCCAAGGTGGTTTCGTGCTCGATGATAAGGCCAAGGCGAAGCTTCAGGACGTGCTGTGGATCGACGGTACGCTCAACCCCAAGATTGTCGCCCAGCCCCCTGAAGCGATTGCGGCGATGGCCGGGTTCGATATTCCCGAAGGAACCAAATTCTTCATCGTCCCCGAAACCGGCACCGGCCCCGATTACCCCTTCTCGGGCGAAAAGCTGACCGTCACCATGACGCTCTACAAGGTCAAAGACATCGACGAGGCGATCGCGATGACCAACGCCATCCAGGCGTATCAGGGGCAGGGCCACAGCTGCGGCATCTACTCGCTGAGCGATTCGAACATTATGAAGCTCGCCCATGCGACCAAGACCTCGCGGGTGATGGTTAACCAGCCGCAAGCAGCGTCGAACAGCGGCAATCTTTGGAACGGAATGCGCCAGACCTTCTCGCTCGGTTGCGGGTCATGGGGCGGCAACGGCACCAACAATAATATCACCTGGCGCGACCTGATCAACGAGACCTGGGTGTCCAAGCCACTGGCCAAGCCGAAAACTCTTCCGAGCGACGAGGAATTGTTCGGATCGGTGATCGAGAAGCTCGGCTAGGCCCAGTCACCAAAGCTTGGGGGGAAGGATGTTCCCGTTGCAGCCGGAGGGTTTCTTGCGCCAGTCGACCGCTTCCAATTCGCCTTACGAGGCCGCGTTCGGTTTCTCGCGCGCGGTTCGCCGCGGCGACTTGATTTGCGTTTCGGGCACCGCTCCGGTCGAGGCTGACGGGACGAGCACTTCCGGTGACGTCGCGGCCCAGGCGCGGCGCTGCTTCGCGATCATCCTCGCCGCGATCGAGGAGCTCGGCGGATGCGCTCGGGACGTCGTTCGCACCCGAATGTACCTGACCGACCCAGCCGATGCCGACGCCGCCGGCGCGGTCCATGGCGAGCTGTTCGGCGAGATCCGCCCGGCATCGACCATGATCGTCGTCGCTGCGCTGCTCCGCCCCCAATGGCGGGTCGAGATCGAGGCCGAGGCGTTGATCGGCCGATGAGGTTGCTGGTGAAGGAAATGACTCGTCACCACTGGCATTGCCCGCAATTGCTCTGCTACGGAGCTCGGCCATGACCCAATTCGACCTCACCGACGACCAGCGCCAGATCCAGGAAATGGCGTTCAAGTTCACCGCCGATGCGATCGTCCCCTTCGCCGCCGAATGGGATGAAAAGCACATCTTTCCCCGCGACACGATCCGCGAAGCCGCCGAGCTCGGCTTCGGAGCGATCTACGTCGCGGAGGAAAGCGGCGGGATCGGGCTCGGCCGGCTCGAGGCGGCGCTGATCATGGAGGCGATGGCCTATGGCTGTCCCTCGACCAGCGCCTTCATCTCGATTCACAACATGGCGGCCTGGATGATCGACCGCTTCGGATCGGAGGATATCAAGTCGCGCTATCTGCCCGACCTCATCCCGATGAAGCGGATGGGGAGTTATTGCCTGACCGAGCCCTCGTCGGGTTCCGATGCCGCGGCGCTCAAGACCAAGGCAGTGCTCGACGGCGACCATTATGTCGTATCGGGATCGAAGGCCTTTATCTCGGGCGGCGGCGAGAATGAAGTCTATGTCGTGATGGTCCGCACCGGCGTGGACGGGCCCAAGGGCATCAGTTGCCTGGTGATCGACAAGGACATGCCGGGGGTGAGCTTCGGCGCTCAGGAAAAGAAGCTCGGCTGGCATTCGCAGCCGACCACCCAGGTCAATTTCGACGAAGTCCGCGTTCCCGTCGCCAACCGCGTCGGAGGCGAGGGCGAAGGCTTTCGAATCGCCATGATGGGCCTCGACGGCGGACGTCTCAACATCGGTGCGTGCAGCCTCGGGGGAGCCCAGCGCTGCCTCGATGAATCGATTGCCTACACCAGGGAACGCAAGCAGTTCGGCCAGGCCATCGTCGATTTCCAGGCGACTCAATTCACCTTGGCAGACATGGAAACCGAGCTCCAGGCGGCGCGCATGCTCCTCTATGTCGCTGCAGCCAAGGTCGAGGCGAACGCTCCCGACAAGACCCGCTTCGCGGCGATGGCCAAGCGCATCGCCACCGATACCGGATCGTCGGTAGTCGACCGCGCTCTCCAGCTACACGGCGGATACGGTTATTTGCAGGATTATCCGATCGAGCGCTTCTGGCGCGACCTTCGAGTCCACTCGATTCTCGAGGGCACCAACCAGGTCATGCGGGTCATCATCAGCCGTGACTTATTGCGGCAATGAGCGATGTCCTGATCGAGCGCCAAGGCGCGCTCGGCCGCATTCGCCTCAATCGCCCCAAGGCGATCCACGCGCTTACCCAGGCGATGTGCGATACGATGAACGAGGCGCTGCTGGCCTGGCGCACCGACTCCGCAGTAAAAGCCGTGGTCATCGATCATTGCAAAGGCCGCGGATATTGCGCCGGGGGCGACATCGTCATGCTTGCGCGATCGGGCAGTGGCGACGGCGCCGAAGCACGCGTCTTCTTCCACTCCGAATATCGTCTCAACCACTTGCTGTTCACCTATCCCAAGCCTGTCGTAGCCCTGATCGACGGGATTACGATGGGCGGCGGGGTCGGCATCTCGCTTCCGTGCAAATATCGAGTCGCGACCGAAAATACGCGCTTTGCAATGCCCGAGACCGGCATCGGGCTGTTCCCCGATGTCGGCGGGGGCTGGTATCTGTCGCGGCTTCCCCACCGCGTCGGCCAGTTTCTTGCGCTGACCGGAGCCCGGCTCGACGGAGCCGAATGTCTCTACCTCGGACTCGCCACCCATTACGTCGTATCGAACGACCTTCCCGAGCTTGTCGAGCGGCTCGTCAAGGCGCCTTCGCGGATCAAGGGTGCGCTGGGCGCGGCTTCGTCCAAGCCGGCCGAGGCGCGGATCGCCGCCAACCTGCCGGCGATCGGGAAACTGTTCGCGTCAAATCAGCTCGAGCAAATCATAGCCGCACTTGATGCCGACGATAGCGCATGGGCGCATTCAGAATTGGCGACGCTGAAGTCCAAGAGCCCGCTGTCGTGCAAGATCTCGCTCCGATTGCTGGCGAAAGACAAATCGCGCAGCAACTTCGAGGATGAAATGCGCGCCGAATATGCGCTTGCCTGCCGTATGGTCCGCACCCACGACTTTCACGAAGGCGTTCGCGCCTTGTTGATCGACAAGGACAATGCACCGCGCTGGGATCCAGAAACTCCCGAAGCAGTGAGCGACGAGATGCTCGACCGCCTGTTCGAACCGCTTGACGCGAGCGAGCGATGGACGCCCTTTCCAGGAGCCAATCAATGACCAATTTTTCGACCATTTTAGTCGAACGGCGCGATGCCGTGACGCTGATCACCTTGAACCGCCCGGAGGCGCTCAACGCGTTGAACAGTGCAGTGCTCGAGGAACTGATCAGCGCGTTCAGCGCCTACGACCAAGATACGTCGCAGCGCTGCCTCGTTCTCACCGGCTCCGAAAAGGCCTTCGCTGCCGGTGCGGACATCAAGCAAATGCAGGCGCAGGGTTTCGCCGACATGTATTCTTCGAACTTCTTCGCCGGATGGGAGCAGGTCACCTCGACTCGCAAGCCGTGGATCGCCGCGGTGTCGGGCTTCGCGCTGGGCGGCGGGTGCGAAGTGGCGATGATGGCCGACTTCATCATCGCTGCCGACAGCGCCAAATTCGGCCAGCCGGAAATCAAGCTTGGAGTGACCCCCGGAATGGGCGGGTCGCAGCGGCTCGCCGCGGCGGTAGGCAAGGCCAAGGCGATGGAAATGTGCCTGACCGGACGGTTGATGGGCGCCGAGGAAGCCGAGCGCGCTGGGCTGGTCGTTCGAGTCGTTCCCGCCGCCGACCTGCTCGATGAAGCGCTCAAGTCCGCTAGCGCGATTGCCGCCATGGCCCCGCTCGCCGCGATCGCGACCAAGGAAATGGTCAACGCCGCATTCGAATTGCCGCTTGCCCAGGGGATCAACTTCGAACGCCGGCTGTTTCACGGCCTGTTCGGGACCGAGGACCAGAAGGAAGGGATGGCGGCGTTCGTCGAGAAGCGCCCGGGAAAGTGGACCGGGAAATAGATCCAATCCACCCGCAGACGGGGGTTCAGGAGAGTGACATGGCGCGCGTGGCTTTTATCGGACTTGGCAACATGGGTGGAGGGATGGCGGCGAACCTCGCCAAGGCGGGCCACGAAGTCCGCGCGTTTGACCTCAGCCAGCCCGCGCTTGACCGAGCGTCGAAACACGGTTGCACCATCGCGGCTTCCGCAGCCGAAGCCTGCGCCGATGCCGAAGCGGTCGTGACGATGCTTCCTGCCGGCCGCCACGTCGCTCAAGTCTATCGCGACGAGGTGTTCGGCGGCGCTCCCAAATCGGCAATCCTGATCGATTGCTCGACGATCGACGTGTCCACCGCCAAGACCGTCGGCAGCGAGGCACAGTCCGCCGGGCTGACGATGGTCGATGCGCCGGTGTCCGGCGGGATCGCCGCGGCCGAAGGGGGAACGCTGACTTTCATGGTCGGAGGTTCTACCGAAGGTTTCGAGCGCGCGCGTCCCTTCCTCGAGCAGATGGGCAAGGCAGTGATTCACGCCGGCGACGCGGGCGCGGGCCAGGCGGCCAAGATTTGCAACAACATGCTGCTCGGGGCAACCATGGCGGCGACCTGCGAGGCGTTTGTCCTTGCCCGCAAACTCGGGCTCGACCTGCAGACATTTTACGACATTTCGTCAAAGGCGTCGGGGCAAAGCTGGTCGATGACCAGTTACTGCCCGGTGCCGGGGGTCGGTCCCGAGACGCCCGCCGACCGCAGCTATGAAGGCGGGTTCGCCGCCGCGCTGATGCTCAAAGACCTCAAGCTCGCCGAGGAAGCCGCCGATTCGGTCGGCGCCTACACCCCGATGGGCGGCGAGGCCGAGGACCTTTATCAACGCTTTGTCGATCGCGGCGGAGGCTCGAAGGACTTCTCCGCGCTGATCCAGATGATCGACGATAGCTGGGTCCCGCCGGCTCCGCCCGCCGAAGTCAAGACTTGAACCGGCCCCTGGAGAGGGCCACATATCGGTTATGCTGATCCATACCGAAGCCACGCCCAACCCCGCGACCCGCAAATATCTTCCCGGAACGACGGTGATGGATAGCGGGAGCCGCGATTTCGTATCGGCCGATGCGGCACAAGCCTCGCCGCTTGCCGCCGCCTTGTTCGCCACCGGTGCCGTCGAGGGGGTGTTCTTTGGGCGCGATTTTGTCTCGGTTACCGCGGTCGAAGGGGTCGAGTGGGACGATCTCGAACCCGACGTGCTTGGCCTTTTGCTCGATCATTTCGTCACCGGAGCGCCCTTGTTCGCAGGCGCGACCGCGGCCGACATCCATGTCGCGGATACACCGTCGATTGCCGAAGACCCGGCCGATGCCGAAATCATCGAACAGATAAAGGAATTGATCGAAACCCGGGTACGCCCGGCGGTCGCCCAGGACGGCGGCGACATCATTTATCGCGGCTATGCCAAGGGCACGCTTTATCTGGCAATGCAGGGCGCATGTAACGGCTGCCCTTCGTCGGCGGTAACCCTGAAACGCGGGATCGAGGGCCTCATTCGCCATTATGTCCCCGAAGTCGAGACCGTCGAGGCGATTTAACCAGCAAATCGAATGATCGGGCGGTGCGATTAATCGCTTGCTCACCGAAGGCGGCTGTGTCGTATTCCCCCGCGTTAACAACGGGACGTCGCATGATCCTGGCAATCGACACTTCGACAGCTGCGTGCAGCGTTGCCTTGTTCGACGAGAGCGGCGGGTGCCTCGAGTCCTGCGATGAAAGGATCGGCCGCGGCCACGCCGAACGGCTGATGCCGATGGTCGAAAAGCTGCTCGCCGGCCATACCCCAGCGCGAATTCTTGTCGGTTGCGGGCCGGGCAGCTTCACCGGGCTGCGGGTCGGACTGGCCGCAGCGCATGGCCTCGCAATTGGCTGGGGGATCCCTCTGTCGGGAATGTCGTCGCTTGCTCTGCTCGCCGCCGGCGCGCCCGGTCGACAAGCCGTCTCCGCGGCAATGATCGGCGGACATGGCGAATTGTTCGTCCAATCCTTTGAACGCGAGCCGCTGCGGGCATCGAGCGCTTTGCTCAATCTCGCTCCCGGTGCGGCCGCGGCGGCGGTGTCGGCGGCGCTGGTCGTCGGTCCTGGTGCGACGCTGTTGGTCGAGGCTCGCGGGACCGGCGAGGCGCTCGAACTTTTTCCTTCAGCCCGCAATGCGCTCGCCTTGCCCGCCGCGCTTCGCGGGCTCGACCCGCGCCCGGCCTATGGCCGCGCTCCCGATGCCCGGCCGCGAGTTGCCGCTTGATCGACCAACAACCAAGCCCTGGTCAATTGCAGGTCGATGCTGGCGACGCATGCGACCTCGATCAAGTCATCGCGGTGATGCAAGCCGCGTTCGATCCCCAATATGGCGAAGCCTGGACTCGCTCGCAATGTGCCGGAATCCTGACATTGTCGGGGGTCGCTCTGCACATTGCCCGGTCTTCTCCGTCCACGCCGGCGATTGGCTTCTCACTATTGCGGGTGATGGAAGACGAGGCCGAGCTTCTTCTGCTCGCCGTCGCGCCAAAGCATCGAGGCCGTGGGATCGGCAGGGCGTTGCTTGATAAATTCATCGAACATGCGGGCCGATGCGGCGCTCATCGACTTCACCTCGAAGTGCGTGACGGCAATCCGGCGATCCATATCTATCGCCATGCCGGCTTTGACTTGGCCGGACGACGAAGCCAATATTATCGCGGGCGAGACAATCGGACGTTTGACGCACTGACTTTTGTTTTGACGACCTAAGATCGATTAACTACGATCAACATTCTTGTGCTATTGCACTTGGCGGGATGAAATCCTATTAGACGTTGAACGACGGGCGAAGCCCTCGCTTGCCAATTTGGCTCTGCCGGGAAAGTAGACGATGAACGATAATGACCATCGCGACGAAACGCTGATGACGCTGACAGCTGACATCGTTGCTGCTCATGTCAGCAACAATAGCGTTTCTGTCAATGACTTGCCGCAACTCATTCAAAACGTGCACAATGCACTTTCGGGAATAGGCGGCCGCAGTTCGCCTCCCGAAGCCAAGCCCGAGCCCAAGGTTCCGGTGCGCTCGTCGATCAAGCCCGACTTTATCGTCTGTCTTGAGGACGGCAAGAAGCTCAAGATGCTCAAGCGTCACCTCATGACTCATTATTCGATGACCCCCGACCAGTATCGTCAGAAATGGGGTCTCAATGCCGATTATCCGATGGTCGCTCCCAATTACGCCGAGCAGCGCCGGGCGCTTGCCAAATCGATCGGGCTCGGCACCAAGCGCCGCAAGGCGACCCGCGCTCCTCGCTGATCTTCGGTGGCATCCCGGCACAACGCCGGGGTGGCGCATCTGGGGCTTTGACCCGGGCGCTTCCTGTGCGTAACCATTATTGAATGACACGCCGGATCGACATCGAAGCCCTGTGCGCCGAAAAGGGCTTGCGGATTACCGAGCAGCGCAAAACGATTGCGCGAATCCTGTCGGAAGCGGAGGACCATCCCGACGTCGAAACGCTTCATGAACGCGCCGCGGCAATCGATCCTAAGATCTCGATCGCAACGGTCTATCGCACCGTTCGGCTGTTCGAGGAGGCGGGAATCCTCGAGCGGCATGAATTCGGCGACGGGCGTTCGCGCTACGAAGCCGCATCGGATGCTCATCACGATCATTTGATCGACGTCGAAACCGGCAAGGTCATCGAATTCGTCGACGAGGAACTCGAAGCGCTGCAAAAGCGGATTGCCGAGAAACTCGGTTTTCGGCTGGTCGATCATCGAATGGAACTCTACGGCGTCGCGCTTGACCGCAGTCACTGACGCGCCCTCCTCGGCGCTCCGTAGCGCCGGACGGATCGCCGGGGTTCTCCTGTTATTCTTGATCGTCCTTCCGCTCCATCTCCTCGCTAAACTCGGCGGTCGGATTTCGCCATGGCCGCCCCGCTTTCTAGGAGCGGCGGGCTGGATCCTGGGGGCACGGGTCAAAACAAGAGGCGATCCGGTTGCTCCGCACAGCCTGATCATCGCCAATCATGTCAGCTGGCTCGACATACTGATACTCGCCGGAGCGACCGGCTGCGCGTTCGTGTCGAAGGATGAAATTCGCACCATTCCGCTGGTCGGATGGCTCGCCGATCAGAACCATACGCTGTATATCCGCCGGAGCGAGCGCAGCGAAGCGCTCGGCCAGGCCGCCGCGATCCGCGCCGCCTTATCGGGGCCGCAGCCACTCGCTCTTTTCCCTGAAGGAACCACCAGCGACGGAAGCACCCTGCTTCCCTTCCGCCCGACCTTGCTCGCCGCGGTTGCACCGGCGCCGACCGGGGTCGCGGTCAGGCCGGTTGCGATCGACTATGGCCGCTCGGTTGGCCAATTGAGCTGGGTCGGCGAGTCTGCCAGCGCCAATGTGAGGAAAATTCTAGGCCGGCGCGGAACCTTCGCGGTCATTGTCCGGCTGCTCGACCCGATTACTCCGGGTGCTGACCGCAAGGCGATGGCGCAAGATGCGCGCGGGGCGATCGCAGCCGCGCTGGCGGCTTCAATCCTGACGCAACCTTCTCTATATAGGCGGGCCGAATGACCAGCGCCCCCGCGACTTTCCGAATCAAGAACTTCGGCTGCCAGATGAATGTCTACGACGGCGAGCGGATGGGCGAGTTGCTCGGCGCAAGCGGTCTTGTCGCAGTCGAAGGCGAAGATGCCGACCTTGTCGTGCTCAATACCTGCCACATCCGCGAGAAAGCCGCGGAAAAAGCATATTCCGACGTCGGGCGATTGCGCCGCGAAGATGGCACACGTCCGATGATCGCGCTCGCCGGTTGCGTTGCGCAGGCCGAAGGCGGCGAAGCGCGAAAGCGCTCGAAGATGATCGACGTCGTCGTCGGCCCGCAGGCCTATCACCGCTTGCCGGCGCTGGTCGCCGCTGCAGCCGCCGGCGGCGATGCGGTCGATACCGAAATGCCAGCGATCGCCAAGTTCGTAGCGCTTCCCGTCCGCCGCCGCTCCTCGCCCAGCGCATTCCTCACGGTCCAGGAAGGCTGCGAAAAATTCTGCACATATTGCGTCGTCCCATATACCCGCGGCACTGAAATTTCACGGCCGTGGGACGACATCGTCGCCGAAGCACAGGCGCTGGTCGGCGCCGGGGCGCTCGAAATCATCCTGCTTGGGCAGAATGTCAACGCGTGGCGCGATGGCACGCGCGGTCTGGATGCGCTCATCCGCACCCTGGCTTCGATCGATGGCCTCGAACGCATCCGCTACACCACCAGCCACCCCGCCGACATGACCGACGCGCTGATAGCCGCGCATGGCGAGGAGGCGAAATTGATGCCCTACCTCCATTTGCCGGTCCAGTCCGGGAGCGACGCGATCCTCAGAGCGATGAATCGCAGCCATTCGGTCGAAAGCTATGTCAGGATCATCGAGCGGGCGCGCGCCGCTCGCCCCGATATCGCGATTTCAGGCGATTTCATTGTCGGCTTTCCCGGCGAAAGCGAAAAGGATTTCGCCGATACGCTCGCGCTGGTCGGAACGGTCGGCTACGCGGCGGCTTATTCGTTCAAATATTCGCGGCGCCCGGGCACTCCGGCGGCAAGCATGGAGGGTGTGATCAGCCAGGAGGTGATGGAGGACCGCTTGAAACGGCTTCAGCAAGCCATCGCAGCGACCCAACTCGCCTACAACTCGGCTCATGTTGGCTCGGACACTCGTCTGCTGATCGAACGTTCGGGCAGGCGCCCGGGGCAGATGATCGGCCGCTCGCCATGGTTTCAGTCGGTTCATGTCGATACCTCCGCGGTGCCCGGAACGCTGCTCGACGTCACGGTCCTGAGCGCGGGGCCGAACAGCCTTGCGGGTTCGGTCCGTCCGGCGAAGACCGCCTGATGGCCAAGCGCGACGACATTGCCGAAATCCCCGGCCGAGCCCGGCTCGAACTCGAATTCGACCAGCCGTATCTTATCGGGCCGTTGTTCGGCGATTATGACCGCCACCTCGTCGCGATCGAGGACCGGCTTGGAGTGCACATCGCCGCGCGCGGCAATCGCATCCAGATCGAGGGCGAGGCCGACGCCGCGGCGCGAGCGCGCGATGTCCTGCTCGGTCTCTACAACCGGCTCGATCAGGGGCATGACATCGACGCCGCGGTGGTTGAGGCGGTGCTCGGAATGGCCGCCCAGCCCGCGCTCGACGGGATCATCGCCGCCGAGGTCGCCAAGCCGCCGCAGGCGATGATCCGCACCCGCAAAAAAACCATCGTCCCGCGCTCGGCGGTCCAAACCGATTATATGGAAGCGCTCGGCCGCGACGAGATCATCTTCGCGCTTGGTCCGGCGGGCACCGGCAAGACCTACCTCGCCGTCGCCCAGGCGGTGTCGCAACTGATCAGCGGAAGCGTCGACCGGCTGATCCTGTCACGTCCCGCGGTCGAAGCCGGTGAGCGCCTCGGCTTCCTCCCCGGAGACATGAAGGAGAAGGTCGATCCCTATCTTCGGCCGCTCTACGACGCGCTCTACGACATGCTCCCGACCGAGCAGGTCGAGCGGCGAATAGCCTCGGGAGAGATCGAAATAGCTCCGATCGCCTTCATGCGCGGGCGGACCCTGAGCGACGCCTTCATCATCCTCGACGAGGCGCAGAACACCACTCCTCAGCAAATGAAGATGTTTCTTACCCGCTTTGGTATGCGCAGCCGGATGGTGGTCTGCGGCGATCCAAAGCAGGTCGATCTGCCCGATCCGACCAAGTCCGGTCTCGCCGATGCGGTTGGAAAGCTCGAAGGAATTGCGCGGATCGCCACGATCCGGTTCACATCGGCCGACGTCGTCCGCCATCCGCTCGTCGGCAAGATCGTCGAAGCCTATGAAGGTCCTGGCGCGTGACGCTCGACGTCATGATCGACGTCGATCCCGAATGGGACAGTAGCATTGGCTGGGCCGAGCTCGCGCGGGTTGCCGCCCAAGCCGCGATCGCCGAAAGCTGCTTTCCAATGCTCGCTGCCGGACCGCGCAGCGTAGAGCTATCGGTTCGACTTTCCGACGACGAGGCGGTTCGCGCCTTGAACGCCCGATGGCGCGGCAAGGACCGCGCGACCAACATCCTGTCCTTTCCCCTTGCGAATCCCGAAGAGCTCGCCGCGATATCCGAAGAAGGTCCGGAACTGATGCTCGGCGACATCATTCTCGCCCGCGGCGTGTGTTCTGCCGAAGCGGCCGACAAGCGGATCGCGATCGATCAGCATGCCGCGCATCTCTTCGTCCACGGAACGCTCCATCTGCTCGGCTACGACCATCACGAAGATGCCGCCGCGACCGATATGGAAGCGCGCGAGACCCGCGCTCTTGCACGCCTCGGGATCGCCGACCCGTATCGCGAGTTAAGCTAGGCGATGGCTAGCCAATCCCCCGACAGCGGCTCGCGTCTGTGGCGCGGAATGCGCGCCTTGCTGTTCGGCGACGATGGCGAAACCACTCTTCGCGACCAGATCGAGGAGGCAATCGACGATGCCGAGGGCGCCAAGCCGGTCATCGGCGACCTGTCGCCCCACGAGCGGCAGATGTTGCGCAACCTGCTCCACTTCGGCGACCGTACCGCCGGCGAAGTGGCGGTCACCCGCGGCGACATCATCGCGGTTCCCTCGACCATCAGCTTCGCCGACCTTGTCCGCGCCTTTGCCGAAGCGGGCCACAGCCGCCTCCCAGTGTATCAGGGCTGTCTCGATACCGTGGTCGGGATGATCCACATCAAGGACGTGTTCGTCGCCGACTTCGATCCGTCGCGCGACCGAACCATCGCCGGGCTGATTCGCACCCCCTTGTTCGTCCCCGAATCGATGGGGGTGCTCGAGCTTCTGGCGCGGATGCGCAGCGGCCAGATCCACCTCGCGATCGTGGTCGACGAGTTCGGCGGAACCGAAGGCCTGGTGACGTTCGAGGACGTCGTCGAGGAAATCGTCGGCGACATTGAAGACGAGCATGACGAGGCCGCCGACGGGCTGCTGCTTCTGCTCGACGACGGGATTTGGGAAGCCGACGCTCGGCTCGAGCTCGAGGAGCTTGCCAAGGTGGTCGATGTTCGACTTGCGTCGGTTGAAGACGAAGTCGACACATTGGGAGGGCTTGCCTTTTTAATCGCCGGGCGAATCCTCCAGCCGGGCGAATCGGTCTGCCACCCGTCGGGCTGGCGGTTCGAATCGATCGCCGCCGACGCTCGCCGGATGACCCGGCTTCGGCTTCACGCCCCCGAGCCGGTCGCCTGACGCATCCTTTTGAAGGGCGCGTGGGTTTCAAGGCTCGTTCCTCTGTCGCGAAAGCACTTGCCATGCCCCGCAATCTTCTGACCGCGTCCCTGTTCGCGCTGACCCTCGCCGGATGCGGCGAACAAGCGACCCAGAGCGTCGAGGCAGGGATCGGCCCCAACCCAACGATCGTCGCTCCCAACAAAACAATGTTCCCGACGATCAAGGTCTATGACGCGGTCGGCTGGCCCGACGGCGCCAAGCCGCGCCCCGCCCAGGATCTCCAGGTCAAAGAGTTCGCCCGCGGTCTCGTCCACCCGCGCTGGATGCTGGTGCTTGCCAATGGCGATGTGCTGGTCGCCGAAACCGACGCCCCGCCGAAGCCTGCGGATACTGACAAAGGCGGCCTGATCAGCCGGATCAAGGGGATGGCCCAAGGCATGGTGATGAAGAAGGCCGGCTCGCATATCGGCAGCGCCAACCGGATCACCTTGCTTCGCGACACCAATGCCGACGGGATCGCCGACCAGCGCTCGGTCCTGATCGGCGGGCTCAACTCGCCGTTCGGAATGGCGAATGTCGGAGGCCAGCTATACATCGCCAACGCCGATGCACTGCTCGCCGTTCGCTTCACCCCGGGCCAAGTGAGCATCACTGAACAGCCGACCGTCGTGACCCCGCTGCCCGCTGGCCGCAATCATCACTGGACCAAGTCGCTGGTCGCCTCGCCCGACGGCAAAAGGCTGTATGTCGGGGTCGGATCGAACAGCAATGTCGGCGAAAACGGGATGGACGAGGAAATCGGGCGAGCCGCGGTGTGGGAAATCGATCCCGCCACCGGCGCCCACCGGATTTTTGCAGGGGGAATCCGCAACCCGGTCGGGATTGCGTTCAACCCGTGGAGCGGGGCATTGTGGACCTCGGTCAACGAGCGCGACGAGCTTGGAAGCGATCTGGTTCCCGATTACATGACCTCGGTCAGGCCCGGTGGCTTCTACGGCTGGCCTTACAGCTACTACGGCCAGCATCTTGATGATCGGGCGAAGCCCGCGCGCCCCGACCTCATCGCCAAGACGATCAAGCCCGATTACGCGCTCGGACCGCACACCGGCTCGCTCGGACTGACCTTCAGCAGCGGCGCCCGGCTCGGACCGCGCTTCGCCAGCGGCGCGTTCGTCGGGCAGCATGGCAGCTGGAACCGCAATCCGCCGAGCGGCTATCGGGTGATCTTCGTTCCATTCGCCGGGGCGCAGCCGTCGGGAATGCCGATCGAGATCCTCACCGGTTTCCTGGTCGACGGAAAGGCATATGGCCGGCCGGTCGGGGTGGAGGTGGCGAAGGACGGGGCGCTGCTGGTCGCCGACGATGTCGGGAACAGGATCTGGCGGGTCAGTGCCCGGGTTTCTCAAGTGGCTAGTCGCTGAGAGATAAGTTGCTGAAATTGTTTGTTTTTTCTCTGCTGATCGGAGCGGGGTCGGCGTTTGCTTTCGAGCCCCATGGCTGGTGGCCGCTGATGCCGCTGGCGTTCGCTGGTCTGGGCGAGCTGATTGCGCGCGCGGCGAGCCTGCGCCGAGCTCTGGCGGTCGGCTGGGGGTTCGGGGTCGGGCAGTTCAGCGTCGGGCTCAACTGGATCGCGACCGCATTCACCTTCCAGGCGGCGATGCCGGCGTGGCTCGGCTGGGTCGCGGTGGTGCTCGTGTCGCTGTTCCTCGCGCTCTATCCGATGCTCGCCGCGGGGCTTGGCTGGAAGCTCGGGCGCGGCAGGCGGCCGGCGATCCTCCTCGCGCTTGCCGGAGGCTGGCCGATCACCGAATGGCTGAGAGCGGGGATTTTCACCGGCTTTGCGTGGAACCCGGTCGGGGTGACCCTGGTCGACACCCCGCTGCTTCGGGCGAGCGGGCTGATCGGGACTTACGGGCTGTCGGCGCTGGTCGTGCTGCTGGGCGGGGCCTTGTGGCTCGCGGCCAGGCGCGAGTGGCGCCCGGTCGGCGGAATCGCGGCGCTGGCGGTGCTGCTATGGGCGTTCCCGACCGCGCCCATCCCCGACGGCAGCGCAGTGATCCGGCCGATCCGGGTGGTTCAGCCCAACATCGGCCAGCAGGACAAATGGCGCGAAGGGTTCGAGCAGGAAGCCGCCGACCGCCTCGCCAGATTGTCGGGCCCCGCCCGCCCGTTCGCGCGGCTGTTGTTCTGGCCCGAGGCGGCGGTAACGAGGCCGCTCGCCGATCCGCGCGCGGACGGCCGGCTGCTGGTCGGTTATGAGCGCACCCGCGCCGCGGCGACGCTGGGACCGGGCGACCTGCTGCTGACCGGGGGGATCGCGCTCCACGCCAGCGACCGCATCAATGTCGACGGCGCCGCCAACAGCGTGTTCGTGCTTGGCCCGCGTGGGGTCCTCGCCGGGCGTTACGACAAGGCGCATCTGGTCCCCTATGGCGAATATCTGCCGATGCGCCCGATCCTGTCGGCGATCGGGCTGTCGCGGCTCGCGCCCGGGGACCTCGACTTCATTCCCGGCCCGGGACCGCGAAGCGTCGACCTCGGCCGATGGGGCAAGGTCGGGTTCCAGCTTTGCTACGAGATCATCTTTTCGGGCGAGGTGGTCGACCGCTCGGACCGCCCCGATTTCATCTTCAACCCGTCGAACGACGCCTGGTTCGGCCGCTGGGGCCCGCCGCAACACCTCGCGCAGGCAAGGCTTCGTGCGGCCGAGGAAGGGATTCCGGTGATCCGATCGACCCCGACCGGGATCAGCGCGGTGATCGACGCGAGCGGCCGGGTCGTTGCCTCGCTTCCCTGGCACGAGGCCGGGGTGGTGGATTCGGTCATCCCGCCAGCCGCAATGTCGCCGACCCCGTTCGCCAGGTTCGGCAATATCCTCCCGCTGCTGTTCGCCGCCGCCTTGCTCATCGCGGGCATTGCCCTCGGGCGCCGCTCGCGCTAGGGGATATAAGGATTTCCTTATATCATTGCGCCCGAACCTTTTGCGGGCATAGTTGGGATAGTCGATGCGCAGCAATTACCTCTTCACCTCCGAATCGGTTTCCGAAGGCCATCCCGACAAGGTCGCCGACCAGATCAGCGACGCGATCGTCGATTTGTTCCTGGGCAAAGACCCCGAGGCGCGGATCGCGTGCGAGACATTGACCACCACCAACCGGGTGGTGCTTGCCGGCGAAATCCGCTGCAAGGGGGTTTACGAGGACGGCGAGTGGGTCAACGGCGCCAAGCAGGAAATCCACGACGCGGTGCGCGATACCATCCGAGCGATCGGTTACGAGCAGGACGGCTTTCACTGGAACAATTTCGCGTTCGAGAATAATCTTCACGGCCAGTCGCCCGAGATCGCGCAGGGAGTCGATGCGACCGGCAACAAGGACGAGGGCGCGGGCGACCAGGGGATCATGTTCGGCTTCGCCTGCGACGAAACCCCCGACCTGATGCCCGCGACGCTTTATTACAGCCACAAGATCCTCGAGCGGATGGCCGCCGACCGCCACTCGGGAGCAGCGCCGTTCCTCCAGCCCGACGCCAAGAGTCAGGTGACGCTTCGCTTCGACCGCGGCAAGCCGGTCGCGGCGACCGCGATCGTGGTTTCGACCCAGCACAAGGCGGGATATGACGAGGGCGACCGCGAAGCCGAGCTTCACGCTTATGTGAAGCAGGTGGTTGCGCAGGTGCCTCCGGCGAACTTGCTGTCGGACGACACGGTTTACCACATCAACCCGACGGGCAAGTTCGAGATCGGCGGCCCCGACGGCGACGCCGGGCTGACCGGGCGCAAGATCATCGTCGACACTTATGGTGGGGCCGCTCCGCATGGCGGGGGCGCGTTCAGCGGCAAGGACCCGACCAAGGTCGACCGTTCGGCGGCGTATATCACCCGCTATCTCGCCAAGAATATCGTCGCCGCGGGGCTCGCCACGCGCTGCACGATCCAATTGGCCTATGCGATCGGAGTGTCCGAGCCCTTGTCGCTGTATGTCGACACCCACGGCACCGGAACGGGCAAGGGCGACGCCGAGATCGAGGCGGCGATCATGGGGATCGGCAAGTTGGGCGGGCTGACCCCGCGAGCGATCCGCACGCATCTCAAGCTCAACAAGCCGATCTACGCGAAGACCGCGGCCTACGGCCATTTCGGCCGCAAGCCCGAGGGCGACCATTTCCCATGGGAAAGGATCGACCTGGTCGAGGAATTGAAGGCGGCCTTGGGATAGTTTACCCCTCGCGGCAGCGGACCCAGCGGGGGGCGGTTCCGCGCCGGGCAAGCGCGCCTTCATAGACCTGGCCGGTGCGTCTGGCGCGAAGCCGGGCTTCGATCCGCATCGCATTGGGATCGGTCAGATCGAGGCGGATTTCGTTCCGGTCGATCCAGCTTTGCGCGATGCTGGTCGGAACGATCCGTCCTGCGGCGCTCAAGCGCGCGGCAACGATTACCGAGGCGGCCCCGTGGCCGATCGTCAGTGTAACCTCGCCCGCCGCAGAGCGGCAGATCATTCCTTCGGTGGCGTGCGCCGGTGCGGCAACGAGCGGCAAGGCGAGTGCAATCCACCAACGCTTCATTGTCGCCTCCATTCGCGGCCATAGTGGACGCGCGGCGGCTTGAACGCACGAGAAAGCGCTAAGCCGCGTTTACGAAGGAGCAGGGACATCACAAGAGCGCGCTTGCGTCTGATTTGGGTGGAAGGCGGACATAAGCTCCAAGCCGAAGACGATCTTGCGCGAATCCCCTGATCGGGCGTAAAATGCGGCCGTTCCTCGGGAGCGGGCGATGGCGCGAGTCTTCCTCAGCTATGCGCGCGAGGACGCCGCCACGGCGGAGTCGATCGCCAAGGCGCTCGAACGCGCTGGCCACCAGGGCCTGGTGGCACAGTCCCGTGCGCGGGCGGCGCTCGGTTCGACGCCGAGATCGCCGAAGCACTCAGCAAATTTCGTAGGAGAGAACGATGTTGAGCAATCTGGTTCAGAGCCGCGAGATACAGCAACTACTGGGCCGCGCCAGCGGAACTAACGAGCAGAGCGGTGATGCGCGATTGAAGGCGGTACTCCGCGACCTGCTCGAAGCGTTGATGACAATCATCGAAAAGCACGACGTCAGCGAAGGTGAGTTCTGGACCGCCATCAAGTTCCTGCAGGATGGGGCGAGCGAACTCGGGCTCATTGTTCCCGGGG
>JBKKAQ010000120.1:0-9622 GCA_046714555.1 Sphingomicrobium sp.
AACAGACCATCTCGGCTAGCCGGTCGCTGTCGTGGGCCGGCGTCGTATCGCCGCATCCGCGCATTTCGCTCAACCGGACCTTGAGCCCGCGCTCGGCCAATTGCCACGCGGCTTCGGCCCCGGCGAGGCCGCCGCCGATGAAATGGATGTCGTGCATAATGCGCTGGATAGCCGGGCGAGCGCTCACTATCTAGCGCCGATGCGCATTTTCACGATCGGCTATGAAGGGGTCACTCAGGCCGAATTCATCGCCGCGCTTCGGTCGGCCAAGGTTGAACGCGTGATCGACGTGCGGGCTTTACCCTTGTCGCGGCGCCCCGGCTTCTCGAAGACCCCGCTCAGGCTCGCGCTGGGCGAAGCGGGAATCGACTATGTCCATTTACGCGCGCTCGGCACGCCCCCCGAAGGCCGCGAGGCCGCGCGCAAGGGCCGCCATTCCGAGCTTGAGCGGATCTATTCGGGTCAGCTTGAGCTTCCCGAGGCGATGGCGGCCTCGGCGCAAATGCTCGAACTCGCCGCCGAAAGACCCAGCGCCCTGCTGTGCTACGAACGCCGCGCAGCCGAATGCCACCGCTCGCTGCTTCTCGACGCGGTCGCTCCCGATGCCGAGGTGGTCGATCTGGTCGCTTGACCCGGCAGTTGCCTCAGCTGCTACTCGCCCCCCGCGGGACCCGCCGCCGAATCCGCGCCAATCTCCCCATCCTCGATCGGCGCGATTGCACCGTCGCCGGCGTCGAGCTCGACCTCGTCGCTTTCGTCGATCTTCGCGACGCTCACGACATGCTCGTTTTCGGCCACGCGGAAGATCGTCACCCCCTGGGTATTGCGCCCCATGATGCGGATGTCGGCGACGGTGGTGCGGATGATCTTCGCCTGGTCGGTGACCAGCATCAACTGCTCGCCGGGGGTCACCGGGAAGCTCGCCACCACTCCGCCGTTGCGCTCGGAGGTGTCGATGTTGGTGATCCCCTGGCCGCCGCGATTCGTTCGGCGATATTCATACGTGCTGCTGCGCTTGCCATAACCGTTCTCGGTCACCGTCAGAAGGAATTGTTCCTTGTCGGCAAGCTCCCGCCAGCGCTCGGGGCTAAGGCTGCCGTCGCCATTGCGCTCGCGCCATGCGGGGTTCCTGAGATAGGCCTCGCGTTCCTCCTGGCTGGTTCCGACCCGGCGCAGGATCGACATCGAGATGACTTCGTCGTCTTCCTTGAGCCGCATTCCGCGGACCCCGCTCGAGGTGCGCGACTGGAATTCGCGGACATCGGTCGACTTGAAGCGGATCGCCTTGCCGCGGCAGGTGGCGAGGAGCACGTCGTCATCCTCGGTCAGAAGATCGACGCTGATCAGCCGGTCGGTCGGATCGCCCTCTTCCTCGCCTTCGGCCTCGCTGATCCCGAAACGCATCGCGATCTTGCCCGCGGTGGGAATATTGGTGAAGGCCGCCATGCTGTTGCGCCGTACCGTCCCGTGAGCGGTCGCGAACATGATGTGCAACGCGCCCCAGCTCTCCTCGTCCTCGGGAAGCGGAAGCACCGCGCTGATCGTCTCATTCTCGGCCAGCGGAAGCAGATTGACCATCGGCCGCCCGCGCGCGTTTGGCCCGCCCTCGGGCAGCCGCCAGACCTTCTTGCGATAGACCTTGCCGGCCGACGAGAAGAACAGGACCGGATTATGAGTTGAGGTGACGAACAAATTGGTCACCGCATCCTCGTCCTTGGTGTTCATCCCCGACCGGCCCTTGCCGCCGCGCTTCTGCTCGCGGAACAAGGTCAATGGCGTGCGCTTGATGTAACCGGTGAGGGTTACGGTGACGACCATCTCCTCGCGCTCGATCAGATCCTCGTCGTCGATCCCGTCGGCCGCCGCGGCGATGTCTGACAGTCGCGGGGTCGAAAATTCCTTGTCGACCGCGTCCAGTTCCTCGCTCATCACCGCGAAAAGCTTGACCCGGTCGCCGAGGATGTCGAGCAGCCCGCCGATAGCCCTCGCAAGCTCCTTCAGCTCGCCCGCGATCTCGTCGCGCCCGAGCGCGGTCAGGCGATGCAGGCGAAGCTCGAGAATCGCCTTTACCTGCGCTTCGGACAGCGTGTAATCCTCGCCCGCGGCCTGCGCCTCGACCGCTTCGACCAGCTCGATGTACGGCCGGATTTCCTCGCCGGGCCACGCCCTCGCGAGCAGTGCGGCGCGCGCCGCCGCCGGGCTGGCCGAGGCGCGGATGATCCGAACCACCTCGTCGAGATTGGTCACCGCGATGACGAGCCCGAGCAGGATATGCGCGCGCTCGCGGGCTTTGAGCAGTTCGAACTTCGAGCGGCGGGTGATGACCTCCTCGCGGAACTTGATGAACGCCTCGATGATGTCGCGCAGCGACAAGGTCTCGGGGCGCCCGCCGCGGATCGCCAGCATGTTGGCGGCAAAGCTCGACTGTGCCGGGGTGTGGCGCCACAATTGATTAAGCACGACCTCGGGGGTCGCGTCGCGTTTCAGTTCTATGACGATCCGAACGCCAAGCCGGTTCGATTCGTCGCGAATGTCGCTGACGCCCTCGATTCGCTTTTCCTTGGCCGCCTCGGCGATCTTCTCGACCAGCCCGTTCTTGCCGACCTGATAGGGAATTTCGGTGAGGATGATCGATCGCCGGTCGCCGCGGCCTTCCTCGACATGGTGGCGCGACCGTTGGAGGATCGATCCGCGCCCGGTGCTGTAGGCGCTTCGAATGCCCGCGGTGCCGAGGATCGTCGACCCGGTCGGAAAGTCGGGGCCCTTGACGTGCTCCATCAATCCTTCGGTGGTGATTGCCGGATCGGCGATGAACGCCCGGCACGCTGCGATCACCTCGCCCAGATTATGTGGCGGGATATTGGTCGCCATCCCCACCGCGATCCCCCCCGCGCCATTGACCAGCAGATTGGGAAAGCGCGCCGGAAGGACCTGCGGCTCGCGCTCCGAAGCGTCATAATTGGGGGTGAAGTCGACCGTGTCCTTGTCGGTGTCGCCAAGCAGGAAATTGGCGACCTTGGCCAGTCGCGCCTCGGTGTAGCGCATCGCCGCCGGGGGGTCGGGATCCATCGATCCGAAATTGCCCTGCCCGTCGATCAGCGGCACCCGCATCGACCAGCTCTGGGTCATCCGCGCGAGCGCGTCATAAATCGCGCTGTCGCCGTGGGGGTGGTATTTACCCATCACGTCGCCGACGATCCGGCTCGACTTGCGGTACGGCCGCCCGGCGACATAGCCCGCTTCCTGGCAGGCATGGAGGATTCGGCGGTGAACCGGCTTCAAACCGTCGCGGACGTCGGGCAACGCCCGGCTGACGATCACCGACATCGCATAATCAAGGTAGCTGGTCTTCATCTCCTCGACGATGGAGATGGGGGCAATATCGCTGCGGTCTTCGACCGGCGGTGAGGTGGCCAAGATGATGTCCTGTCGCTAAGGCAAGCCGGGTCGCCCGGCGGTGTCCGCCCGGCGGGATTTGCCTAGCCGATCAACAATCGCCGCGCCACCCCGACTGCGCTCGCACGCACGTGCGGAGTGGCGTGGCTTAGCCTGCGCTAGCGGTTAGCGCGGCCAGACATATTCCTCGGCGTCGATCCGGCCATTCTTGTTGGCGTCGAGCCGGGCATAGGCCGAGGCGCTCCAATATTCCTCGTTCGTCAGATAGCCGTCACCATTGGCGTCGAACCCTGACCAGTAGCTGTTCCAGTAATCGCGATTGTAATAGGCGTCACGATAGAAGCCGCCGCCGTACCAGCAATTCTGGAACTCGGTCTGGCTGATCCGCCCGTCACGGTCGGTGTCCCAATGACTATAGGTCCCGGTACGGTAGGAAGCCCACTCGTCGCTGCTGACAAAGCCGTCGTTGTTGCTGTCGACATAGCCATAGCTTCCGCATGCCGAAGCGACCTGAGCAGCGGTCGGACGTGCAGGGTAAGTAGCGCACGCTGCTAGCCCGGCCGAACCGGCGAGGATCGTTAAAAGTGCAAGTTTACGCATGAAGGCTCTCCTTTGAGTTGCCCCGACTGGCCCCGCCCAGCCTGAGGACAAACAGGACAACCGCTCCGTCCCTCGCGAGTTGCAGATTTGCCTCAGTTACGGATGAAACGCGGGATTTCCTCGCTCGTTCCGTCGGGGTCGAACCGCCACCCGTCGTGGTCGAAATCGCGCAGCGCCCGCGGGTCGTCGATCCGCTCCTCGCACACGAACCGCGCCATCGCCCCGCGCGCGACCTTCGCCGTGAAACTGTGGAAGCTCAGCCCCCTCGCGGTTCGCACGCGAAAATCGGGCGCGATCACTCGCACCCTGGACGAAAGATGCGGGCCGACCGCCTCGAAATATTCGGCGCTGGCAAGGTTGAGGAGGGTGTTCGACCCGTCGGCGGCAAGGTCGGCCTTGACCGCACGGCCGATCTTCGCGCCCCAATGCTCGATCAGGCGATCGCCTTTGGGCGACCAGCGGGTCCCCATTTCGAGGCGGTAGGGGCGAATCCGGTCGAGCGGACGGAGCAGCCCGTAAAGCCCCGAAATTATTCGCAAGTGGCCTTGAGCGAATTCGAGCGTGTCCGGATCGGCCGAGGCGGCATCGAAGCCGCGATAGACATCGCCCGCGAACATTCGAATCGCCGGACGTTCTTCCGCCTCGGCGAAGCGGCGAAACCGCTCCGAATTGAGCGCCGCGAGCTTGTCCGAGATATGCATGATCCGGCCCAGCCTGGCGGGCTCGAGCCTTGCGGCGGCGCGGGCGATGCGTTTGGCGTCGGGCGCGAAGCGTGGTTCTGTTCCACTTTCGGAGTAAGCGCTTTCGAGATCGAGCGTCTTCGCCGGGGAGAGCAGGATGATCATGACGTGATCGCGTAGGGTTTGTTTCGATCGCGCTCAAGACGTTGGACCGCGTGGAGACCGCCTGTAGTGCACGCCGCTTGAGCCAAAGCCATGTCGTATCAAGCGGTTCAACGGGCGTTCAGCGATAACACGTCATTCGCGGCTGGCAGAGGCGCACGTTCGTCGGTATATTCAGTTGCCATTTGGATTGGCGTCGGCGGATCGCGCGAAACAGGAGAGAAAAAGACATGATGATCTCAATACGGGCACTTGCCCTCGCCATATCCTTCGGCAGCGTCGTGGCGACACCTGCAGTCGGTCAATATGGCCCCAGTGGGTCTTCTTCGGGCAGTTCCGAACGTAGCGCTCCCGCCGCAAAGGCGGTCGCCGGACAGCGCAAGTTCGAAATCTCGAACGGCGCGCGCAAGGCCATCGTCGAGCTTCAGACCGCGGTCGCCGCCAAGGATGTCGCGGCGATCCCCGCCAAACTCGCCGCCGCCCAGGCCGTAGCCAAGTCCAAGGATGACAAATATGTCATCGGCCAGCTTCAATTGAAGGCCGCGGTCGACCAGAACAACAGCGCCGGGATCGCCAGCGCGATCGAGGCGATGCTCGCCTCGGGCTCGGCGACCGCCGCCGAAACCTCCAATCTCTACATCAATCTCGGCAAGCAATATTTTATCGCCAAACAGTTCGACCGCGCCGCGTCCACCTTCGAGCGGGTGCTGGCGATCCAGCCGGGCAATAGCGATGCGCTAGTCATGCTGGCAGAAACCCGCAGGTCGCAAAACCGCGCCCCTGACGCGGTCGCGCTGATCCAGAAGGCGATCGCGGCCGAGATCGCCGCGGGCCACAAGCCGAGCGAAGCCTGGTACAAGCGCGCGGTCGCGATCGCCTATGACGCCAAAATGCCTGCCGCGATCACGCTCAGCCGTGACTGGGTCGCCGCTTATCCCTCGCCCGCGGCATGGCGCGACAGCCTGCGCATCTTTGGCGATTCGGCGGCGCTCGACGATGCTGGCCAGATGGACCTGTTTCGCCTCCAGCGCGCGAGCGGCGCTCTTGCCGGCGAAAGTGATTATTACCGCTACGCCAATACCGCGCTCAACAAGGGGCTTTCGGGAGAAGCCAAGGCAGTGCTCGAGGAAGGATTCGCCTTGAAGGCGATCGACCGCAGCAAGCCGATTTTCCGTGACGTGCTGGCCAAGGCGACCAACAAGTCGGCCGGAGATCGCGGGACGCTTCCGGGTTTCGAAAAGAGCGCGCGTGCGGCGGCCATGGCGAAACCCGCCATGACCACCGCCGAAGCCTATTTCGGCTATGGCGAATATGCCAAGGCGGCAGCACTTTACCGCGTCGCTCTGACCAAGACCGGGGTCGATGCCAACCTCGCCAATTTGCGGCTTGGAATGGCGCTCGCCCGGATGGGTGACAAGCCGGGCGCGACCGCGGCATTCACCGCGGTCACCGGGCCCCGCGCCGCGATCGCCAGATATTGGCTCAACTGGCTCGCGACGCGCGCCTGATCGGGTCGCCCTTTCGATAATCGGGGCGTCGGCGCTGGCCGGCGCCCCCTTTTTTGACTGTCCCGAAATGGGAAGCCGCGGTTCGCGCGCTTTCCCGGAAAGGGCGACCAACGTTAATGGCCTGACGCTTTTGATGTTTTCGCGAGCGAAGGGGTCCATGATTGCAGTTCGACGATCGCCTTGCGACCGTTCTCGACCAGCCCGCTGACAATCCGCGCGACCGCGCGGTGCAGTGGCGCCAACTGGTCGACCTGATCGCGCGCGGCGCTCCTGCGCCCGACGCGCCGATGGTCGTGCGCGCGCTCGATCGGATCGCCGAAGGCCAGAGCGTGGTCCCCGAGGAGCTTCGCGCCGCTGCGGCCCGCGGGGTCGCCGGGCTCGATCTTCCCGCCGCTCTGGTCGCGATCTTCGCCGGCGACACACCCGCGGTCGCCACGCCGGTGCTTGCCGCCGCCCGGCTTAATCCGGACGATTGGCGGACCGTGCTGAGCGGTGCGACCCCGGTGTCGCGCGGCTTCATCGAGACCCTCCATCCCGAATTGCGCGAAGCGACCCCCGGGGCACCCACCGCACCGCCGGCGGCCGATTTGACCTCCGAACCGCTCCCCTCGATCGACGACATGGTCGCCCGAATCGAGGCGATCCGCCAAGGCGTCAAGCCATCGGCGCCGGTCCCTCAGCCTCCCGCGCCTCCTCCGGCGGTTCGAACCGCGGCGGCGGTGAGCGCCGACTCTCCCGCCTTGTTCCGCTGGGAATGCAGCCCGTCGGGGGACATCGAATGGGTCGAGGGCGCTCCTCGCGGCGCATTGATCGGCCGCTCGATCGCGCTCGCCGGTAACGGCGACGGGGTCGACCGGGCGGTCGAGCGCGCGTTCGCGCGGCGAAGCCCGTTCCGCGATGCGGGGCTCTCGCTTGGCGGCGAAGGCCTTCTCGCCGGAAACTGGCGAATCAGCGGAATTCCCGCGTTCGAACCGACCGACGGGCGGTTCGCCGGCTATCGCGGAGTGGCTCGGCGCGACGGCGCCTTGCTCGCCGCCCCCCCGGCGCCGGGGACGAGCGACAGCGTCGTCGCGCTCGACCATGATTCGCTTCGCGAACTGGTCCATGAAATCAAGACGCCGTTGAACGCGATCATCGGTTTCGCCGAGATCATCGACGGTCAATATCTCGGCCCGGCACACCGCAGCTACCGTGAGCGCGCAGCCGAAATCGTCCGCCAAGCGCGCACTTTGCTGGTTGCGATCGATGACCTTGACTTCGCTGCTCGGCTTCAGTCGGACCGCAGCCGCCCGGGGCTGGGGACCGATATCGCCGCCTTTTTCACCGATTTCGCCCGGCGGCTCGGAGACCGCTCGCTGACCCACGGGGTGCTGCTCGAATATGATTTCGACGCCGCCAACGTCCGCTGCGCGCTCGAACCCGATTTGGTCGAGCGCCTGCTCGATCGCTTCCTCGGCTCGGTGATCGATTCGGCCCATCGCGACGAATTGCTTCGGCTGTCGGTCGGCCGCCAGGGGAAGAATTGTGCGATCGCGATCAGCCGCCCGCGTTCGACCGCCGGGGCGAGTGAGCCCGAACTGGTCGACCCGTCCTACACCGTCGCGATCAGCGCCGAACGCGGCGACGTGCTCGGTCTCGGCTTCGCGCTTCGCCTCGTCCGCGGCCTCGCCCGAATTGCCGGGGGTGACCTCGACGTCGCCGACAACGCGCTGACCTTGCTCATCCCGCTCGCCGACGCGCAGTGACTTGCGCCCCGCGCGATCGACCCGCTATCGCCGTCCATGCCGGGCGGGGCCTGTAGCTCAACGGTAGAGCCGGCCGCTCATAACGGCTTGGTTGGGGGTTCGAATCCCTCCGGGCCCACCGGTTTCGCCCTGCCGTTGCGCAAGCATATTGGGCGTCCTGGCCTTGATCCGCGCCGATTTTCGCTTAGTCTCAGATTGGCTAGCGAAGGTATCATGCCGTGAGACGGGTGATCGAACGCGTTTTGGTGCTGATGGCGCCGTTCGGCCGTTTGGGACAGACGGCCTCGATCTCTGCCGCCGTGAGTCTCCTCCCGCAAGCTTAGCACACGTCAATCAACCTAAAGTCAGTCTCAACAACGCGTTCCGCGACGGCGAAGCGACCCGGCAGACAAACTTTTACGGTCGCCTAATCGCCGTGTTAGACGCGACAGGTGAGGCGACTGGCTTGGTTCTTCTGTGTGATTGCGGCGCTGACCTGCGGCGCGATTGTCAGCATATTCGGCATCGCCGCTAACAATCTAACTGAATACCGTGGTGACTGGTTCATTTTCTGGTTCGTTGCGAAAGCGCCGATTACTGCGCTCTATCGCGATCTGGAAGCCTATCCGTTCGTCTATCCGCCGACTGCGCTGTTCCTCGTTAAGCCGTTCGGCTTGCTCCCCGTCTGGACTTCCTTCGCGCTTTGGAGCGTAACCGGATTGGCACTGATCACCATCGCGGCGCGGCAGATTGTTACATGGTGGGTAATCGCAGTGGCGGTTTTGATGCCGGGCATCTTGAGTTGCCTTTTCGCCGGACAAACCAGCCTGTTCGTTGGTGCGCTCATCATCTGGGGGGTCGTCGCCAGAAGAAGCTATGGGTGGGGCGTAGCGGCAGTTCTCAAACCGCAGTCAATCGTCGCGTTTCCCATCGCCTTGGTCGCGCGCAGGGATTGGCACTCGCTTGCCTTGGTTATCCTGGTCGGCGCGACGCCGATTGCGCTGGCCATTGCTGTGTGGGGCGTTGAGCCGTGGTTGGACTGGCTCTACGCTTTGGACGACTGGCGCACT
This sequence comes from Sphingomicrobium sp., assembly GCA_046714555.1. Lineage (GTDB taxonomy): Bacteria > Pseudomonadota > Alphaproteobacteria > Sphingomonadales > Sphingomonadaceae > Sphingomicrobium. Next base: position 9,141 of record JBKKAQ010000120.1, read on the forward strand.
CAGCTTGTGCGTCGTCGAATAAACGAACTGGATGTCGGGATGAACGGTCTAGCCTTGTGGCTCGGCCTTCCGAAAGCGATTTATTTCCTTGGGTTGATACTTGGAATTGGCAGCACGTGGGCTACCTTTAGAGAGAGTGATGAACGACTAGAGCAATATGCGGCGCTCGCCTGCGGATCGGTGCTGATCTCACCTTACACGCTTGGCTACGACTTGGCGGGGCTGTCGATTGTGGCGACAGCGCTCTTGTTTGACGAGAAACGGTCGGTTTTGACCTGGCTGGCGAGCGGCTTGATCGTCGCGGGCGTAACGGCAAACTTCGGCATCCTGCTGTTCGCCAATGTCCTGCTGTGGGAAAACAGACGCGCCTTTTGCCAAAGACCCAGCAATGGTCCGCAAAGCCATGCTTGATGCTTCGTCCCGCTGTGGTGGTGGCAAGCGTATTTAGCTCGTCGTCCGTGAAGAACGCGGATCCTGAGCAG
>JBKKAQ010000121.1:0-5781 GCA_046714555.1 Sphingomicrobium sp.
CCTGCGGCGATGATCGGCAAGCCCGACGACATGGGAGCGTTCGTCGCGACGATGACGACGAGCATCGCCGATCAGTTGAAATCGCTCGGGCTCAAGCGTTCGGACATCGACGTCGTCGTGGTCAGCCACATGCACCCTGACCATGTCGGACAAGCGGCCGAATTTCCCGACGCCCGGCTGGTCATCGGCAAGGTCGACTTCGCAGCCACCGTCGGGGACAAGGATCCGTTCGCGCCGTGGCGCAAGGCCGGGGCCAGGCTGACCGAAGCAAACGCCGATGTCGACATCTTCGGCGACGGAAGCGTGATCGCGCTTCGGCTTCCGGGGCACACGCCCGGTCATCTCGGGCTGCTGGTCAGGCTCGCCTCGGGCCCGGTGCTGCTGAGCGGAGATCTCTATCACGCGACCGAGGCCCGGGACTTGCGCGGAGTGCCGCCATTCAATGTCAACCGAGCCGACACGCTGGCGTCGTTCGACCGGTTCGAGCGGCTCGCCAAGCAGTTGAAGGCGCGGGTGATCATCCAGCACGAGCCCGCCGACGTCGCCAAGCTTCCGGCATTCCCCAGGGCGGCGCGGTGAATGCCCTGTTGAGCCATGCGGTCGGGGGTCCCGAGACGCTTCGGCTCGACGAGGACCCGCCTCGAGCCTCCCGCGGTCATACAACCCATAAATCGTGATGGCATAGGTAAGCGGCAGCACCGAATCCGCGGACCGATCCGGCCCTTGCCCCACCGCCGGAAGCTGGGGGTCGAGATTGGCGCGAAAATAAATACCAGTCAAAATGGTGGAAAAAACCGTTGGATTCCTAGCGATAGCCGACTGCGACTGAATCGCTCCTCCAGAATTGGCTCTATTCCATGTCGAATCCCTTGCTTTTTGCCGTTAATTCAGCGCATATTTGCCAACGAAGACGACAAGGGCCTTCCTCATGACTGTCGCCGAATCCGCCGTCCCGGACGGCCTGCGCGTAATCATCTGCTTATCCTTCGATCACCGCGCCTCCGTGGAAGAGGTCGCGGATTTCAAGAACTATCTGATCGAATGTGCGTGTGTCATCAACGCGGCGGAGGTGTCGGGATCGTTCGACTTCATGATCGAAGCCGAATTGCCCGACCTTAACGCCTATCACGACAGGATGAGGGGGCTTGCACGGCCGATGGCACGACTGGTCGAGCGCTACGAAGCCAATTTCGTCTGCAAGCGATTCAGCCTCCCCAAAAAGGAAAGATTTTCTGAAAGTTTCTGGATTCCGTGCAGCGAAGGCCTGCAGCGGATCGATAGCCGGTTCATCGACAAGATCACCACCGAGGGCGATTATGTGCGGTTCCACGTGGGCGCGAATAGCTGGCTGCTCAATGACAGCCTGTCGCGGGTGATCGCAAGGCTCGATCCCGAGCATTTTCTGCATGTACATCGGTCGATGGTCGTGCGGTCCGACTTCATCGAGCGGTTGATCCATTACGAGCGTCGCTGGGCCGCGCGCCTGGCCGACGGCACATCGCAGAAAATCTCGAAGAGCCGAGTCGCCGCGGTGCTTCATTGCCTCAAGCACAGTTCGGCGAAGATCGAGGCCGCTTCGGCGATCCCTGTTCGGCAAATCGAAAAACCGGCCCGGCTCATGGAATTTTCGGTGCATTAAGCCTGCGATTGCGCGACAAACCTTCTGATCTCCGTGAGCATGGAGATATCTCGCAGAGGGGATTTCCAATGTCACTTCGTCACAAAGCATTATTCACCTGTGTCTCGGCCGCGCTCACCGTCGGCGGTCTAGCCGCGGCAACCCCTGAGGCATTTGCGAAAGAGCGTTCGGTGGTCGTCACCGGCCAGCCCGCTGCGAACGAGAGTCTTATCCAGCGCGTCCAGTACACCGACCTCAACCTAGCGACCGCTGGCGGCGAAAAGTCCCTCGATCGTCGAGTGGGGCTCGCGGTCAGACAGGTTTGCCTTTCGCAGAGCGTGACAATGTCGGGTGAATATGGAGCGGCCCAGGGCTGCCAGGAGTTCGTCTGGGACGACGTCCGGCCACAGATCGGCCGCGCGGTGGCCCGCGCTCGCGAAATCGCCGCCACGGGCTTTTCCGCGATCCCGGCGGTTGCGATCGCGATCCGGGCTCCTCAGAAATAAGCGCAAGTCGCCAATGTGGCCTCACTTGGGTGGGGCCACATTGCTGCGCCCTGTTACGCGACCAATCGGCTACCGACACCATGCTGGGCCATGGCAGGCGCTTGAGCAGGCGCTTGCGCCTCCCAGGGCGTCTTTCGCTTGACCCATAACCTACAAATTCCCCGCCTCGCGTTGCGTCGCGGGCCGCGCCCGCTTATCTGACTGGCGAACGCATCAGTCAGAAAGACCGGCATGACCACATTCGACGACCGTGAGCGCGCCTTCGAGGCCAAATATGCGCGTGACGAGGACATGGCGTTCAGGGTGCTCGCCCGGCGCAACCGGCTGCTCGGCGAATGGGCGGCGCGGCTGATGGGATTGAGCGAGGCCGAGACCGACGCCTATGCCAAGGACGTGATCCGCGCCGATTTCGAGGAAGCGGGCGAGGAGGACGTCATCCGCAAGCTGCTCGGCGACCTCACTACTGCCAAGGTCGATATCGGCGAGGACCGGATCCGCGAGGCGCTTGCCCACAAAATGGTCGAGGCGCGCCGGCAATTGATGGAATCGCAAGGCTGATGCCGATGGCGGCAAGCGAGATCGAGGCGCTGATCCTTGCCGCGATGCCCGACGCGGCGGTGACCATCCGCGACCTCAAGGGCGACGGCGACCATTATTCGGCGCGGGTGGTCAGCGCGTCGTTCGCGGGGATTAGCCGGGTGCGCCAGCATCAGGCGGTCTATGCCGCGCTGGGGGGAAGAATGGGGGGCGAATTGCACGCGCTGCAGCTTGAGACCGCAGTGCCATCAGGAGATAGTCAGTGAGCGATCCCAACCAACGCATCGACGCGATCGTCAAGAGCAACGATGTCGTATTGTTCATGAAGGGCACCGTGCTGTTCCCGCAATGCGGCTTTTCGAGCCGGGCGGTCGCGATCCTCGACCATCTCGGGGCGAAGTTCGAAGCTGTCGACGTGCTCCAGGACCCGGAGATCCGCAATGGCATCAAGGCCTATAGCGACTGGCCGACGATCCCCCAATTGTACGTCCGCGGCGAGTTCGTCGGCGGATCGGATATCATGATGGAGATGTTCGAAAGCGGCGAGCTTCAGCAATTGGTCGATGCGCCCGCGGCCTGAGAGTGCCGCCTCGGCACAAACGAAAAGGGACGGTGGAGCGGGACCAGAGACCGCGACACCGTCCCTTTTGTTGGTCGTGGGAACCAAGTGGACGCATTTATATTGCAACCCGCGTGCCAATTACTGAATCTGGCGCAAATCCGACAAAAAACCGTTGGCAGATTCGAGCAGGATAATGCGATGCGTAAGGTTTTCCGACGCTTTTGGAGCGGTCCGAGCCGTCATGGCACTTTGCGCCGAGCGGTCGGTTAGACAATCATGAGCCTTGACGATCCCCGGGCGAACGCCGGTGCCGCCGAATGGCTGTGCTGCGACCTCACTCAGAGCTGGTCCGACGTCGGCGGCGGGGTCGGGACCTATTTGAAGCGCAAGCGAGCCTATTTGCTCGAGCACACCCCGCACCGCCACCTGATGATCCTGCCCGGCCCCGCCGACGAAGTGATCGAGGAGGGGCGAGCGATCACGGTCTTCATCAAGTCGCCCAAGGTTCCGGGAAGCCCGCATTACCGCCTGCTGCTGCGCAACGCGGCGGTGCGCCCCGCGCTCGAGCGGTTCATGCCCGACGTGATCGAATGCCAGGATGCGTATAATCTGCCGTGGGCGGCGATCGCGCATCGCAAGCTTTATCCGCACACGGTGCTGGTCGCGGGCTATTTCACCGATTTTCCGACGGTCTATGTCCGGCGGCCGTTCGAGCGATTCATCGGCACCCGGCTGGCCGAAGCCGCGTCGCGGATCTGCTACAATTATTGCGCGGCGCTCTATGGCCGGTTCGACGCGGTCTACGGGCTGAGCGAGAATGGTGGGATCGCCAAGCTTGCCGAAGCCGGGATCAGGGATCTTGTGATCGTCCCGTTGGGGGTCGAGCTCGATGCGTTCGATCCGTCGAGGCGCGACACCGAGCTTCGCCGCTCACTCGGGGTGGACGATGACCAGCCCTTGCTGATCTATGCCGGGAGGCTCGACGGCGAAAAGAGGCCGCAAGTGGTGGTCGACGCTTTCGCCAGATTGCCCGCCGATATGGGCGCGACCCTGGTTCTGCTGGGCGACGGTCCGTTGCGCGCGCAATTCGAGCAGGCGGCTACATCGATGCGGCTGGTGGTTCCGGGGTTCGTCGAGGGCCGCGCCGAGCTTGCACGCTGGCTGGCGAGCGCGGACATTTATGTTTCGGCGATGGCCGACGAGACCTTCGGCATTTCGGTGATCGAGGCGCAGGCTTCGGGGCTTCCGGTCGTCGGGGTCGAGGCGGGCGCGATGATCGACCGTGTTTCGCCCGCGACGGGTCGGCTCGGCCCGGTCGACGACAGCGCGGCGATGGCGCGCAATATCGCCGAAGTGTGGGCGGGGGAGCCGGCGGCGATGGGGCGGGCGGCGCGCGAGCATGTCCATGGCCGCTTTGCCTGGGACCGGAGCATGAAAATCCTGATCGGAACGGTTTATCCGCGCGCTTTCGCAAGGCGGGCGATGCTCAACCAGCGTCGGCCGACGCGGGCGCGCTTCTCATTCGCCGACGCCTGAAACGAGGCGGTTCAGTCGCGCGGCAGCTTGGGGCGGGGCTGAATATGAAGGGAGATCAACCGTGACCCTTGCCAGCATTTTGGCCATCATGCTCGCGTCGGCCACCAGTGCCGGGATCGCGCTCGCCGAGCCGACCGCTGAAGCGCCCGAGAAGCTCGAAATCGAATCGATCGTCCGCAAGCTGGTCGAAACCGATGCCGATTCGGAAAAAGCCGCGGCGCGGGCGGCGATGGCCAGGTGCGGCAGCCGCAAGTTCGAGACCAGCGCCGAATCCACCGTCGATGGCAAAAAGCGTCGCACCCGAATTCAGCTGTGCAGCACGACCGGCGAGTCTTCGGCCGACTGGGCGGCGACGCTTGAGAGTGCGTTGGCAAAGATCGAAGCGAATGACCGATTGCCCGTCGAGGCACGAAGCAAGATCGCCGCCGACCTCAAGGTCGAAATCGCCCGGGTGCGCTCGACCCAGTGATCGCGCTTTCCTCGGCGCGGCGGGCATGGCACAGCCGAGGGGTGGACGCGCCTTATGCGAGATTGGAACAGCTTCAGCCGGGGATCGCCCGGCTGCTGGCGCACAACCCCTCGGCGTTCACTTATACCGGCACCCAGACCTATCTGATCGGCGAGCGCGAAGTCGCGGTGGTCGATCCGGGTCCCGATCTTCCCGAGCATGTCGAGGCGATCGTCGCGGCGATCGCCGGGCGGCCGGTCGCGGCGATCCTGTGCACCCACACTCACCGCGACCATAGCCCGGCGAGCAGGCCGCTGGTGCAAGCGACCGGGGCGGCGATCATCGGCTGCGCTCCGCTCGCGCTCGAGAGCGTCGGGCCGCGCGCCGATGCCTCGTTCGACGGCGACTATGTCCCCGACCGGGTACTGAGCGACGGCGAGGCGGTCAAGGTCGACGGGCGGCGGATCGTCGCGGTGGCAACCCCGGGGCACACCAGCAACCATCTATGCTATTGCGACGAGGATTCCGGAGCCTTGTTCACCGGCGATCATATCATGGGCTGGTCGACCACGGT
>JBKKAQ010000122.1:0-11321 GCA_046714555.1 Sphingomicrobium sp.
GCGACCAGCAGCGTTTCGAGATAGCCCAAGGCAACCGCGCGATCGATCGCCCGGCGCGCTGCAAAAGCGACCAGCAAGGCGTCGGCGCGCCCGGCCGATCGCGCGGCGCGCTGCGCCGCCGCCTCGACCGCGGCGATTCGCGATTCCAGCGAGGTCACCCGCGCCTGGTTGGCGGCCTCGGCGATCATCAAGGCTTCGGGGCGCGGAAGCTCGGCCGGGGCGAGCGCGAGCGGGCGGGCGACAAACGGACGCTCGGCGACCGGCGCGACCCCCAGCAACTGCGCCCCCGCCCGCCACCGCGCCAGTCCCCAGGTGGCGAGCCCCGCGCCGATCAGCAGCAGCAGCAGCGCGATCAGCAATCGGTTGGTCCACGACGCGGGCTGGCGGGTGTATGGGCTGCTCATCTCTGGCGCGGCTTTTCGCACAGCCGGGCGGCGAGTTCCAGCAACCCCGCATCGGTCGGGACGGGCGCGCTCATCACCACCCCCCAGCCCGCTCCGGCAGCGCTTGCCGCGGCCTCGCTGATCGCGGCGATGCGGACGCTGCGGCGGTTGACCCCGGCCTCGTCGGCAAGCTCGGCCAGCCGCGCTCCCGCGCGCGGCGAATGGACCGCGACCAGCCCACCCGTGATCGCTGCGAAGCCCGCCGGAAGCGGCAATGCGTCGGAGGCATAGACCGCGACCGACGCGATCATTTGCGCGCTTTCGAGTTCGCGCCGCTCGCGGCCGCACGGGTGAAACAGCCGCAGCCCGGGCTCAAGCTCGCCAAGCAGCGTCATGACGTCACCGCCCCCGGCGCTGACCGGCCCGAACCCCGCGCTTCGGGCGGCAGCCGCACTCGTTTCGCCCACCGCATGCACCGGCAGATGGCGCAACGCCGCCAGGCCGGCTCCGCCGTGGCGAACCGCATTGGCGCTGGTCAACAGCAGCGCATCAAACTCGCTCGGGTCGGGAACCTGCCACTCGAGCCCCCGGACCTCGAACAAGGGCAAGGCCGCCGCCTCCATTCCGAGCGCGCGCGCGCGCTCGACGCTGAGGTCCGCTCCGGGTTGCGGACGAAGGATGAACAACCGCCTCATTCGCCCGTGAACAGCCGGCGAACCGAGTCCGGCGCGGCTGCGAGCAACTCGCGCGCCAATTGCCCGGGCGCTTCGACCCCGCTCGAAAAGCGAACCTCCCCGGCGACCCGCTCGCTCCCGTCCGCGGACAATATTTCGGCGCGGAGCCACAGGCCGTCGCCGTCTCCGACCGCCAGCGCCGCCACCGGCGAATGGCACGACCCGCCGAGCACTCGGGTGAAGGCGCGCTCGGCGGCGACCGCGCGATGGCTCGGCAGATGGTCGATCGCGCCAAGCAATGCCGCCGTCATGGCGTCATTGGCCCGGCACTCGATCCCGATCGCGGCCTGCGCAGGCGCCGGAAGCATCTGTTCGACCGCGATCGCAATCCCGGTCTCGCCCCGGCCAAGCCGGTCGAGCCCCGCCGCGGCGAGCAGGGTCGCATCGACATCGCCCGCGGCAAGCTTGGCCAGCCGCGTTTCGACATTGCCTCGGATCGGCTCGAGCGCGAGGTCGGGGCGAAGCCTCAGCAGTTGCGCGGCGCGGCGCGGCGACGACGTCCCGACGCGGGCGCCGAATGGCAAAAGCGCGATCGATCCGGCACCGATCAGCCGGTCGCGGACGTCGGCGCGAGCCATCACCGCCGCGATCACCAGCGCGTCGGGGCGCTCGCTTTCGACATCCTTCATCGAATGGACCGAAAAATCCATCTCTCCCGACAGCAATGCGAGATCGAGCTCCTTGGTCCACAAGGCCTTGCCCCCGACCTCGGCGAGCGGGCGGTCCTGGATCCGGTCGCCGCTGGTTCGAAGCGGGACGATCCGCACCTGCCCCGTGGGCCAGCCATGCGTCGCCTCGAGCGCCGCCGCGACCTCGGCCGCCTGGGCGAGCGCGAGCGGCGATCCACGGGTTCCAAGGTTGAGCGGGCGGTTCATCGCCCGCCCCTAGCCGACCGGCGCGGCGTAGGGCAAAGGGCGAGCGACATGGCACTGATCCTCGGCATCGAATCATCCTGCGACGACAGCGCGGTCGCATTGGTCACCAGCGAGCGCCGGATCCTTGCCCAGGCGGTGGTCGGGCAGAGCAAGGCGCACCAGCCGTTCGGCGGGGTGGTCCCCGAAATCGCCGCTCGCGCGCATGTCGAAATTCTCCCCGGGCTGATCCGCCAGATTCTCGGCGAAGCGAACGTCCGCATCGGCGAGGTCGATGCGATCGCCGCGACCGCTGGGCCAGGGCTGATCGGTGGAGTGATGGTCGGGCTGCTTGCCGGCAAGGGGCTCGCGTTCGCCGCGCGCAAGCCGCTGATCGCGGTCAACCATCTCGAAGGCCATGCGCTTTCGCCGCGGCTCGCCGACCCGGCGCTCGATTTTCCTTATCTGCTGCTGCTGGTTTCCGGCGGGCATTGCCAATTGCTCGATGTGCGCGGGGTAGGCGATTATCGCCGGCTTGCGACGACCATCGACGACGCCGTCGGCGAAGCCTTCGACAAGGCGGCCAAGCTGCTCGGGCTGGCCTATCCCGGGGGCCCGGCGATCGAGGCACTGGCGAGCGAGGGCGACGCCAAGGCGGTGCATTTGCCGCGCCCGTTGCTCGGTTCGCCCGAACCCCATTTTTCCTTTGCCGGCCTCAAGAGCGCGGTCCAGCGAGCGGTTGCCGCGGGCAAACATCGCCCCGCCGACCTCGCCGCCTCGTTCCAGCAAGCGGTGGTCGATTGCCTGGTCGACCGCACCGAGCGGGCGCTCAAGCGGAGCGATGCGCCGACTTTGGTCGTCGCTGGCGGAGTCGCCGCCAATTGCTCGGTACGCAGCGCGCTTGGCGAGCTTGCGACACGCCAGGGCCGCGGCTTCTCGGTCCCGCCCGGCTGGCTGTGCACTGACAATGCGGCGATGATCGCCTGGGCCGGGGCCGAGCGTTTTGCCGCGGGGCATCGCGACGGGCTCGATTTTGCGCCGCGAGCGCGCTGGCCGCTCGATAGCTCGGCCGAAACCGTTCGCGGTGCCGGAGTCAAGGCATGATGCTCGACCGGATCGGAGTGATCGGCGGCGGGGCATGGGGGACCGCGCTCGCCCAGGTCGCGGCGACCGGCGGGCGCGAAACCCTGCTGTGGGCGCTCGAGCGCGAAGTGGTCGTTGCGGTCAACCGCAGTCATGAAAACACCATCTTCCTTCCCGGCCAGCGGCTCGACCCGGCGATCCTCGCCACCGCCGAGCTTGCCGACCTCGAAAGCTGCGATGCCTGGCTGGTGGTCACTCCGGCGCAGCATATGCGCTCGGTGCTGTCGCAGGCCGCGGGGTGCGGCAAGCCGCTGATCCTCTGCTCGAAGGGGATCGAGGAAGCGAGCGGATCGCTGCTCCACCAGGTCGCGAAAACCGTCTGTCCCGATGCCCAGGTGACGATCCTGTCGGGCCCGACCTTCGCTCATGAAGTCGCCGCGGGAATGCCGACTGCGGTGACCCTCGCAGCCGGTGATCCGACGCTCGCCGCCGCGATCCGCGAGCGAATCGCGCTGCCCCACTTCCGGGTCTATCTGACCGACGATCTCGCCGGGGCCGAGGTCGGCGGTGCGGTCAAGAACGTCCTCGCGATCGCTTGCGGCGTGGTCGAGGGCAAACGGCTCGGCGACAATGCGCGCGCCGCATTGATCGCTCGCGGCTTTGCCGAGATGACTCGCTTCGGTCTCGCCTGCGGTGCCCGGCGCGAGACCCTGGCGGGACTTTCGGGGCTGGGCGATCTGGTGCTCACCTGCTCGTCGACCGCCTCGCGCAATTTCTCGCTCGGCAAGGGCATCGGCGAGGGCAAGGCCGCGGCCGAGCTGTTGGCCGACCGCCGAACTGTCGCCGAGGGCGCGTTCACCGCTCCGGTGCTTCGCCGCCTTGCCGCCGAGCGCGGGATCGACATGCCTATCGTCGCGGCGGTCGACGATCTGCTCAGCGGGCGCGAACGCGTCGACGCGGTGCTCGAGCAGCTCCTCGCCCGCCCGCCGCGCCCCGAAGCGCATTAGAAATCGACCGCGACCCCCTTCTTTTCCCAATCGCCATAGCGCGTCGGGTTAAGCTTATGCTCCTCGCCGTCGGGAGGAGGAATTGCGCCGACCGCTTGCGGCTCGGGCACCGGGGGCGAGGGCGACAAGGTCGCCGGCGAATCGAGATGGCGGGGTCTTTTCATCGGCCGAACATGGGGCGAGGGGCAAGCCGTGCCAAGCCCTGATCCTCCGCTCGCCGGTCTGGCCGCTCGCCGCGCCGCCCTGACGATGCTCGACGCGGTCTTGCGAAGCGGAGTGACGCTCGACGCCGCCGCGGCGCGCGGCCCGCGGCTTCCACCCGCCGACCATGCGCTCGCGCTGGCGATCGCCGGCGAGGTGCTCCGCCGCCTGCCCGATCTCGACGAATTGATCGATTCGGCGACCCAGCGCCCACTTCCTCCCGACGCCAAGGCGCGAATGGTGCTCCGCCTGGCGCTGGCGCAGAAGATCGGGCTCGACACCCCCGACCATGCGCTGGTCGCGACCGCTCTCCCGCTGGTCGCGGGCGGGCCGCGCCGGCTGGTCCACGGAGTGCTCGGCACTTTGCTCCGCGGCGGGGTTCCGAAATTCGATGCTCCGCGCCTCCCCGACAATGTCGAGCAGCGCTGGACCGAGGCGTGGGGCGCGCCGGTGGTCGACGCCGCTCGCCGGGCCATCGCCAGGCGCCCCCCGCTCGACCTCAGTTTCGCTTCCGATGCTGCTGCGGGCGCTTATGCCGAAGCGCATCGCGGAACCTCGCTTGCACCGCGACATGTCCGCCTCGCCGACGCGGGCTCGGTCGCCGAGCTTGCCGGCTTCGGCGCGGGCGATTGGTGGGTCCAGGACCTCGCTGCCTCGCTCCCCGCGCGGCTGATCCGCGCCGAAGCCGCACGGGTTCTCGACCTGTGCGCCGCGCCCGGCGGCAAGACGATGCAACTCGCCGCGGCGGGCCACCACGTCACCGCGCTCGACCATAAGCAAAGTCGTCTTAGCCGACTCGCCGAAAATCTCGAGCGCACCAACCTCGCCGCGCAACTGGTCAGCGCCGACGCGCTCGACTGGAAAGCCCCCGAACTGTTCGACGCGGTGCTGCTCGATGCGCCCTGCTCGGCGACCGGGACCTTCCGCCGCCATCCCGAAGTGCTCCAGCGCGCCCGGCCCGCGATCATCGCCGAAGCCGCCGCCTATCAGGCGCGGCTGCTCGACCACGCCGCAACCCTCGTCCGCCCCGGCGGGACCCTGGTCTATGCGGTCTGCTCGCTCGAGCCCGGGGAGGGCGAGGAGGTCGCCGCCGCCTTCGTCGAGCGCAGCGGCTTCACCGCCTCGCCCGCGCAAGCCGCCGAGCTTCCCGGCGGCGTGACCCCAACCGGCGAGGGATGGCTGCGAATCCTGCCCGGACTGCTCGAGGCCGAGGGCGGGCTCGACGGCTTCTTCGTCGCGCGGCTTGTCCGCGGGGGCTGAAACCCGCTAGTCGGACGCTCGCGACCGCCCCGCTTATCTCCCCCTCGATCCTCTCCGCCGATTTCGCCCGGCTCGGCGAGGAAGTGCGCGCGATGGATTCCGCCGGCGCCGACTGGCTCCACATCGACGTGATGGACGGACATTTCGTCCCCAATTTGACGATCGGCCCGGGGGTGGTCAAAGCGCTTCGCCCGCACAGCGCCAAGCCGTTCGACGTCCATCTGATGATCTCGCCGGTCGACAATTTTCTCGACGCCTTCGCCGATGCCGGCGCCGACATCATCACCGTCCATCCCGAAGCCGGCCCCCACCTCCACCGCTCGATCCAGCGGATCAAGGGACTCGGCAAGAAGGCCGGGGTGTCGCTCAATCCCGCGACCCCCGCCAAGATGCTCGACTATGTGCTCGAGGAGATCGACCTCGTGCTGGTGATGAGCGTCAACCCCGGGTTCGGCGGGCAGGCGTTCATCGACAGCCAGCTGGGCAAGATCGAAGCCGTCGCCAAGCGGATTGCCAAGCTCGGCCTGGCGGTCGAGGTCGAGGTCGACGGCGGGATCGTCCCCGGCAATGCGCGGCGGGCGGTCGACGCCGGTGCGACCGTGCTCGTCGCCGGGACCGCGGCGTTCCGCGGCGGCGCCGATTGCTATGCCGCCAATCTTGCGGCGCTGCGGGGAGAGTGATGGGTGATGAGCGCTCGGCCGAGCGCGATATCGTCCGCAAGCTCGCTCGCGGCTCGGCGCTGTCGCGATTGTTCGGGTCGAATCGCCAGCCGCTGCGTCTCGTCGCGGTTCTGCGCGACCATGTCGAGGGCGACCGCGCGCGTGGCGATGCGTTGCTCGCCGGGCGCTTCGACTATGGCAGCGAGACCCTCGCGCTCGCCGAACTCGACTTCGCCCGCGTCGGTGCGAGCGGAGCGCTTGCCGGGAAATTGCAGGGTTTCTCCTGGCTCCGCGATCTCGCCGCGGCGGCTTCGCGCGACAAGGGCGCCAAGCTCGCCGAGGCGCTCGCCGGGCGCTGGCTGCTCGCCCACGGCACCCGCATCGACGATGCCTGGCGTCCCGAATTGTGGGGCGAGCGGATTCTGTTCTGGACCGCTTACGCGCCCTACATCCTTTCGAGCCGCGACCTGGGTTATCGCTCGGCGCTGCTCAACACCCTCGCCCGCGGCGCTCGCCACCTTGACGCCAACGCCGACCGTGCCGCTCCCGGCCTGCCACGGATCACCGCCTGGGCGGGGGTGGTCGCCGCCGGGCTGCTCGTCCAGGGCGGCCAGACCCGGGTCGCGCGCGGCGAGGCCGGGCTGACCCGCGCCTTGTCCTCGGCGCAGTTCGAGGATGGCGGATTGCTCAGCCGCTCGCCGCTCGAACAGGTCGAGCTGGTCGATTGCCTCGGGCTGCTCCGCTCGGCCTATTTCGCCGCCAAACAGACTCTTCCCGATGCGCTTGAAAGCGCCGCCGCGGCCGCGCTCGCCGCGTTGCACGGGGTAGGCATGGGGGACGGCGGCTTGTCGAGCTGGCAGGGCGGCAATCCGGGCGATCCGCGCCGCCTTGCCGCGCTGGTCGAAGGGTGCGGGCTTCGCGCGCGTCCGCTCCGCGTGCCGCGCGGCTGGGGCTATCAGCGGCTCTCGGCGCTTGGCACGATCGTGGTGATCGACGCCGGTGCTCCGCCGCCGCACAAGATGGCCGCGGGTTCGGCCTCGACTCTTGCGATCGAACTGTCCGACGGCGCCCAGCGGCTGGTGGTCAATTGCGGCGGTCCGGGGCGCGCTCCGAGCGACATTCCGCGACAGTTGGTCGAGGCGCTGCGCTCGACCGCGGCGCACAGCACGCTGGTGCTCGCCGACAGCAATTCGACCGCGATCCTCCCCGACGGCTCGTTGGGCAAGGGGGTCGCGAACGTCTCCGCCAACCATTCGGAAGACAATGATTCGAGCCGGATCGAAGCGAGCCACGACGGCTATTGCAGGCGCTTCGGGCTCGATCACCAGCGCCGGCTGACGCTCGGCAATGACGGCAAGGAATTGCTCGGCGAGGACCGGCTGATCCCGCGCGGGCGCAAGCGGATCAAGGACATGGTGCCGTTCGCGATCCGCTTTCACCTCGCCCCCGGGGTCGAAGCGACGATCACCGCCGACGGCATGGGGGCGATCCTGCGCTCGCCCAATGCGCCGCCCTGGAACGTCCGCTGCAGAGGAGCGATGCTGACGCTCGAGGAAAGCCTCTACGTCGACGGCGACGGCGACATTCGCGAAACGATGCAGCTGGTCATCGTCGGCGAGGTCTCCACATTCGGAGCGACGATCGCCTGGCAGTTCCGCCGCGCCAGCTGAACTTTTCATAAGGACCAGCAATGACCGCTCTCGTGCCGATCCGAAGGGCCCTCATCTCGCTTTCCGACAAGTCCGGGCTCGACCAGCTTGCCGCCGGGCTTGCGCGCCACGACGTCGAGCTGGTGTCGACCGGGGGAACCGCGGCGCGGCTGCGCGAGCTCGGCCATGCGGTGCTCGACGTCGCCGAGCTCACCGGCTTTCCCGAAATGATGGACGGGCGGGTCAAGACGCTTCATCCCAAGGTCCATGGCGGGCTTCTCGCCCGGCGCGACGACCCCGCGCATGTCGCGGCGATGGACGCGCATGGGATCGCCGCGATCGACCTCGTCGTGGTCAATCTCTACCCCTTCGCTGCAACCGTCGCAGGCGGCGCCGACCGCCCGACGGTGATCGAGAATATCGACATCGGCGGGCCTTCGATGATCCGCTCGGCCGCCAAGAACCATGCCCATGTCGCGGTCGTCACCGACCCCGCCGATTATCCCGCCTTGCTCGCCGAGCTCGACGCCAATTCAGGCCAGACCTCGCTCGAGCTTCGCCGCAGGCTCGCAGCAAGCGCTTTCGCCGCGACCGCGAGCTACGACAGCGCGATCGCCAGCTGGTTCGCCTTCGCCGACCAAAGCGAGCGCTTCCCGGCGACTCTTGCGCTCGCTCTCACTCGCGCCGGCGAGCTTCGCTATGGCGAAAACCCGCACCAGGCCGCGGCGCTCTATCGTCCGCAGGCGTCGGACGGCGCGGGGGTCGCCTTTGCCCGCCAGGTCCAGGGCAAGGAACTGAGTTACAACAATCTCAACGACGCCGATGCCGCGCTCGAGCTTGCCGCCGAGCTTCGCGACGGGCCGCCCGCCTGCGTCATCGTCAAGCATGCCAATCCGTGCGGCGTCGCTCAGGGTGAGACCCCGCTCGCCGCGTATCGCTCGGCGCTCGCCTGCGATCCGGTTTCGGCATTCGGCGGGATCATCGCGCTCAACCGCCCGCTCGACGGAGCGACCGCCGGGGCGATCGCCGAACTGTTCACCGAAGTCGTCATTGCTCCCGACGCCGACGCACAAGCGCTCGCCGCCTTCGGTTCGAAGAAGAATCTGCGGTTGCTGCTGACCGGTGCGCTTCCCGACCCCGACCGGCCCGGTCTGACGATCAAGTCGATCGCCGGCGGAATGCTCGTCCAGTCGCGCGATTCGGCGCGGCTCGATCCCGCCGACTTGCGGATCGTCACTCGTCGTTCGCCGACCCCGAGAGAGCTTGCCGACTGCCTGTTCGCCTGGACCGTCGCCAAGCACGTCAAATCGAACGCGATCGTCTATGCCAGGGACGGGGTCACCGTCGGCATCGGCGCGGGACAGATGAACCGCCGCGATTCGGCGCGGATTGCCGCCGCCAAGGCGCGGGAAGCAGCCGCGACCAATGGCTGGGGCGAACCGAGAACGATCGGCTCGGCGGTCGCGAGCGACGCCTTTTTCCCCTTCGCCGACGGGCTTGTCGCGGCCATCGAAGCGGGCGCGACCGCGGTGATTCAGCCCGGCGGATCGATCCGCGACGCCGACGTGATCGCCGCCGCCGACGATGCGAATATCGCGATGCTGTTCACCGGATTGCGCCACTTCCGGCATTGATATCAGCTCGGCGCGTCTCCGCCCGTGCTCGGATCGGGCAGGCTCAGATCGGCGATGTCGGCCTTGCGCATCTTGAACAATTCGCGGTCCTCGGGGCCGAAGCCGCGGGTCCACAGCACCGCTCCGAAGGCCAGCATGATCGCGGGAATCCCGAACAGCAATTCGGCCCATTCGGGAAGCAGCAGGAACAATTGGCCGACGATCACCGCGGCGATCGCCGCCCAGATCAGCGGCCAGCGCCAGCCCGACACCGGTGCGCCGAGCAGGTGTGACAGCAGCCGCGACTTGGCGATTGCGGCAAAACCCAGTGCAAGCATCAGCGCGACCGCCGGCCCGGTCGCCTGCCACGCGGTCGGCCAGCCAAGCTTGCGCATTCCAAGGATCAGCACCACCGACAAGGCCGCCTGCAATGCTATCATCGCCAGGCTGAGCCACATGTTGCGGTGGCGCGCGACATAAATCAGCGCCGCCTCGCTCACCGCACCGGTCGCCGCGACGACTTCGGCGGCGAGCAGGAAGGCGAGCGCCGCCGTCCCGGCGACGAACCCCGCGCCGACCAGCCCCATCACCCCTTCGCCCGGAAGCCCGAGCGCGAGCGCCACCCCGCTCTGCGCCGCGATCACCCAGAAGCCGACCTGGCGCACCTGCCTGGCCACCGCCAATTTGTTGCCCGCGGCGATGTTGCGCGAAATCACCGGGCCGAGGATCGGGTCGAAACTGGTCTTGAGCTTCGACGGCAGCGAGGCGACCTGCTGCGCGACATAATAGACCCCGACGATCGCGGGCGAAAAGAACAGCCCGAGCACCGCGATATCGACCCGCCGCGATCCCCATTCGACCGCGTCGGCGGCGGCCACCGGGGTGTTGCGCCGCGCCATCCGCCACAGCGCCGCTGGGTTGGGACTCCAGCCGTGGGGAAGTCCGTAGCTTTTGAGGAACGGGATCAGCGACGCGATCACCGCTCCGATCATCGACAGCACATAGGCGATGATCAGCCCGTCGCGAAGCGAGATGAACGACCAGGCGAAGGCGGCGATGCTGATCGTCCACGGCTCGACCACCGCTCGCGCGCGCACCGTCGCACCGACATTATTGCGATAGGCCAGCGCCGACAGCGTGATGTCCGACGTCGACAAGGCGATGACCGTGATCGGCAACAGCCATTCGAGCCCGTGGAGCGCGCTGTTGGGGAACATCACCTGGGGAAAGATCGCGAGCAGGGTCATCGCCGCCGCCGATCCGATCCCCGCGACCAGCAGCGCATCCCACACCACGCAGACGTGCGGCTGGTCCGACTGGGCAAGCTGCTGGGCGAGCCCGCGCTTGAGCCCGAGGGTCGACAATTGCGCGGCGAATTCGACAATCAGCACCGCATAGGCGAAGCGGCCAAGCGCTTCGGGGCCATAGATTCGCCCGGCGATGAACAGGAACGGCAAGCGTGCCGCCAGCCTCAGTACGAAGCCGAAGAAATTGATCCGACCGCCGCGCGCAAGCGCCGCAAGGTCCGCGGTGGTCGCAACGGGGATCACCGGCTCGCTCAATGCGCCGCTCCCCAATGCTCGCCGTGCCCGACTTCGACATCGAGCGGAACGTCGAGCCTGAGCGCGGGTTCTGCGGCCCCCGCCATGACGCCGCGGATGACCGCCGCGGCTTGCTCCTCGCGCCCCTCTGGAACTTCGAACACCAGTTCGTCGTGAACCTGGAGCAGCATTCTCGCGCCTTCGAGCCCGGCGGCCTCGAGCGCTCGGTCGATCCGCGCCATCGCGCGCTTGATGAGGTCGGCGCTGGTCCCCTGGATCGGCGCATTGATCGCCGCCCGCTCGCTCCCCTGGCGCAGATTCTGCTGGCGGCTGGAAATGT
>JBKKAQ010000123.1:0-5056 GCA_046714555.1 Sphingomicrobium sp.
TGGCATTGGCGGCGCCCGGCAACTGGCGCACCCGGACCTCCT
Organism: Sphingomicrobium sp.; assembly: GCA_046714555.1. Classification (GTDB taxonomy): domain Bacteria; phylum Pseudomonadota; class Alphaproteobacteria; order Sphingomonadales; family Sphingomonadaceae; genus Sphingomicrobium. The sequence continues at coordinate 43 of JBKKAQ010000123.1, forward strand.
TGCGGCCTTCGGCGACGGCTTTCCAGTCGACCTCGTCGGGCGTGAGCACGCGCGCATCCTCGCCCCATCCCGACATCGCCTGATAACCGCGCGTGCGAAGATAGGCCGCGCCTTGAGCGATCGCCTTGGGGGCGATGGTCTTGCGCACCAGCTCGACCGGAGCGTTCCAATAGGGATTGAAGGTCGCGTAATGGATCGTGCTGGCGATCATCGGGGTCGGATGGTCGGGCTTGCCGACGATCACCTTCATCGAATCGACCGGCTTGCCGTTCTCGTACATCCACAGCCGCGCGGCGGCGGCGTCGACCAGCACGAAGCGCCCGCTCGACGGGATCACTCGCGCCCGCTCGAGATTGGCGAGCAAACGGCTGTCGATCGCGGGCTCGCTCGACGCGGCATCGCGCAGCGTCGCGTAAATCGGATTGACGCTCGACACCGCGGTCAGATGCTCGGCAAGCGAAGGCGCGTTCGCCGCCTGCTGGAGAATCCGCGCCGGGTGCGCGACCTCGCGCCGGCTCGCGTAGATCACTCCAGGAGCGGGAGCGGCGAGTGCCTGTACGTAAAGCACCCAGGCGGTCGACAGCATGTGTTCGGCCTTGAGCAGATCAGCCTTTTGTCCGCTCTGGCTAGCCGCGATCGCGGCTTCGGCCTCGGCGGCCAACTGGGGCCCGGCCGAAAAGCCGTCGAGCGGAGCGCGACGAAGGATCGCAAGCAGTCGGACAGCCGCTTCGCTCGTCGGCCCGGCCTGCAGCCACAGGGCCGCACCGTGGCGCGCCTCATAAAAGCGCGCGACCGATCCCGCGACCGACGAAGACAAGACCGGCGCCGGAACAGCGGTGGAAAGGATTGGAGGCATCGCCGGGGTGACCGCGGTCGCGGGTGAGGCGGCGAGCGCCAGGGCCGCACCGCTCATCCAGCTTAAAGTCCGCATATCCATCAGGGATATCTAGTGGTGCACAATCAAACACGCAATGGATTGAGCGCAAAGCGCGAGAATCCCTCATCTATTCGCCGAGTGCGGAGAGCGACAGCGGTGACCACCTGTGGCTTTATTGCAACTGTTCGATCAAACTTTCACCTCGGGTGCAATCTATCATTGAAACTATCGCCGAATATGTCTGTTACGACACCATCATCAGCGCCTTGAAGGGAAAATCATGCGCAAATATCTACTCGCCGCGGTTGCCGCGGCTGCGATCGCCTCCCCGGCGGTCGCCCGGGACGGCTCCGGATACATCGGGGTCGAGGGCGGTGTCCTGTTTCCGAAGGATACCGATCTCGACGCCTCCGTCAATTTCACCGATCCGCTTCTGATCGACATCCCGGGGGGCCGTGTCGCCGACGTCGAATATAAGACCGGCTACGACGTCGACGTCATTGGCGGTTATGATTTCGGCATGTTCCGGCTCGAAATCGAAGGCGCCTACAAGCGCGCCAAGGCCGACGATATCGAGGTCGATCAGGACTTCATCGACGCCTATGAGGACCAGACCGGCATCGTGATTACCGACGATGACGTCGATATCAGCGGGCGCGCCAGCGTGCTTTCGGTGATGGGTAATGCATTGTTCGACTTCGGTGCCGACGATGGCTTCAGTTTTTACGCCGGCGGTGGCTTCGGCCGTGCCCGCGTCAAGGCTTTTAGCGATCGGGACAGCGAATGGGCCTATCAGGGCATTGCCGGTGTACGCACTGCCTTGTCTCCGTCGATGGACCTTGGCCTCAAATATCGTTACTTCCGTACCGGCAAGCTGAATTTCAGCGGCACCGAAACCACCGACGATGGGGTCGTATCTTTCTCGGCTCGGGACCGGTTCAGCTCGCACAGTCTGCTGGCGAGCCTGATCTTCAATTTCGCTCCCCCGCCGCCTCCGCCGCCCCCGCCGCCGCCGCCGCCTCCTCCTCCGCCGCCGCCTCCGCCGGCTCCGGAGACTCAGACCTGCTACGACGGCTCGGTGATCCTGGCGACCGACGTGTGCCCGGTTCCGCCGCCGCCGCCGGCGCCGATGCCGACCCCAGAACGCGGCTGATCTTTAACCTCTAGCTTGCGCCCGGGCGGAGCATCTCCGCCCGGGCGTTTTTTTGTGCGCCGTACGAGCCCGCGCTCGACAACCCCGGGTGAACGGGCCCGTCAGCGGCCATTCAATCACGCGCGCGCATAACTGCTCCTGCCGTCTTTTCAGCGGCGTCAGGAGACCGAGTTATGAACAGGATTTTGATGGTCATTGCCGCAGGCGCGGCACTGGGCGCCGCGTCAACCGCGAACGCGCAATATTCGGGCCGATATAGCGGCGGATATTCCAACAACAGCGATTGGAACTATCGCGGCCGAAGCTATGCGTCGTTCGAGCGCGACTACCGGCACACGATGGAGGGAATCCGCCACGGGCTGAGCGACGGCACCTACAGCCGCTCGCGCGCCAATCAATATTATCGTGAGCTCCAGAACATTCGCCGCGCGGCGTATCACGCCCAGCGCTATGGCAATTACCGCTCCGCCAATATCCAGGCGCGGATGGCGCGGCTCCATGAGCGGATGCAACGAAAGCATGAGCGCAACCACGATCGCTATGACAGATATGGCTATGGCAATGGCTATGGCTATGGCTATGGCAGCTATGACCGATATGGCAATTATCCGTCGACCTATCAGCCGGCGTATCGCAAGTACGATCGCGACGACGACCGTCACGACCACGACGACGACGACTAAGCCATGGCGCCGGATCGGGCGGCACCCGATCCGGCCGCCCGGACTGATCGAAACTTGACAGTGCGGCCGGGGCTGTTCAGTCCTGCCTCCGTGACCCGATTGCTTCTCGCCTTGATCGTCGCTCTGTCGCTGTTCGGCAGCCCCGGAGCCGCCCGCTCGGCTGCCCCGGCAGCCTGCGCAATGACGATGGACGGTCACGGACAAGCCGCGGATCACGCCAGGATGGGGTGCTGCACCCCCGATTGCGCCACCGCCGCGCCGTCGGCGACGCTTCCCGGCTGCGCCGACGGGACAGCCGCGGTCTTGACCGCCGCTGCGCCGGTCTGGGCGCGCTCGTCGATCTGGCTCAACTCGATCAACCCCGCCGCGGCCGATCCTCCTCCACGAGCTTTCCCCGCCTGACCATAAGCCGAGCGCCCTCGCGCTTGCGCCACCCGGGCCGATCGAAATTTCGCGACCGTCCAGCCGAATGTTCGCGCTGAACACGGCGCGCGGTTCCGCGATCACAGGAAAGCATCACGATATGACCATGATCATCAAAAGCGCGCTGGCGATCGCCCTCTCGAGCCTCGCCGCCTGCGGCCCTGCCGACTCGGGCACCGCCGACCAGAGCAGCACGAACGTCGCGGCGAGCCAAACCCATTCGGCAAAAGGGACCGTCGACACGATCTCCGGGCTCGAAGTGACGATCTCGCACGGCCCGGTCGAATCGCTCGGCTGGCCGGCGATGACGATGGGCTTCACCGCCGGCGATCCCTCGATCATCGCCGGAATCAAGCCCGGCGACCAGGTCAATTTCACATTTAGCCAGTCGGCCGGCGGGTTCGGCCTGACCTCGATCGCCAGGCAATGAATCCTTGCTGGCTGGCCGCGGCGAGCCTGCTCGTCTGGGCGAACCCGGTCGTTGCGCAAGTCGCCCGTCACCCCGCGACGGCTCCGCCGGCCGCAACGACGGGCGCTGTGCTCGGGCTCGCCGAGGCCGCCGGGCTGGCTCGCCGCGACCAGCCTGGCGCGTCGGCGTTCGAAAGCGAGGCGATCGCGTCCGAACAGGCCGCTCTGGCCGCTCGGACGCTGCCCGACCCGCAAGTCTCGGTCGGGGTGCGCGACTTCCCGGTCACCGGCGACCGGGCGTTCAGCCCGACCGCCGACGAATTCACCATGTATACCGTCGGGGTGATGCGCGAGCAGGTGCGGCGATCGAAGCGCGAGGCCGAGGAAGCGCTGCTCCGTTCGCAAGCCTTCGCCAGCCGCGCCGAGGCGAGCGCCGAGCAGCGCCGCGCCAGCCGCGAAGTGATGATCGCGTGGATCGACTCGGTCGAAGCGCGCGCCAAGCAGCGTCTCCTCGACCGGCTGATCGGCGATCTCGAGGTCGGGCGAAAAGTGATCGAGGCCGGGGTCGCGACCGGCGCCTCGACCCCGGCGCTCGGGCTCCAGGCCGGGGCCGAAATCGCGCTCGCCAGGGTTCAGCAGGCCGCCGCGATCGGGGACGAGGCGCGCGGCCGGGCGCGGATGGCGCGCTGGATCGGCGCTTCGGCAAAGCGCCCGCTGCCCGATAGCGTCCCGGCGCTGACCCTCCCGGCGACGGCCCAGCACAGGATTGATCTCGCCCGGCATCCGCATCTGCTGGTCGCAGAGGCGCAGGAACAGGCCGCCCGCCGCCAGATCAATGTCGCCCGCGCCGAGCGTAAGCGCGATCTGAGCTGGTCGGTGATGTACGGCTGGCGGCCCGACTACGGCGACCTCGTCTCGGCGCAGGTGACGGTCCCGCTCCAGATCAACCGCGCCGGGCGCCAGGACCGCCGGGTCGCCGAGGCCGCCGCTCGCGCCGATGCCGCGGCCTTGCGCACCGAGGACGTCCGGCGCGAGCTCGGCGGCTCGTACGAAGCCGCGCTGGCCCAATATCAAAGCGCCGATGCCCAGCTCGCGATACTCGGCGGAAAGGCGATTCCCTCGCTCGAAGCCTCGTTCGCCGCGGCCGAGGCTCGCTATGGCGCGGGGCAAGGCTCGCTCGAATTCCCGCTGGCGATCGTTCGCCGCTACGTCGAAGTGACGATCGAATTGGTCGAGCGCCAGGCCGATCGCGCGCGCGCCGCCGCCGAACTCCTCTATCTCTACCAGGATCAAGCGCGATGACTCCGACCAACCCGAAAATCCTCGCGGGCGGGGTCGCGCTGGCGATTGCCGCGGCGGGGGCGGGATACTGGATCGGATCGGCCGGGGACGGGCCGGGCTCGGCGCAGGGCGGAATCGTCAACGGGGTGACCCAGGACGGATCGGGCCGGACCGTCGCTTATTGGAATG
>JBKKAQ010000124.1:0-17939 GCA_046714555.1 Sphingomicrobium sp.
CACCAGCGGCCAGCATTTCGTCAACCATCGCTGGCTCGGCGGCATGCTCACCAACTGGAAGACCATTTCCAACTCGATCAAGCGCCTCAAGAGCCTTGAGGAGCAGCTCGGCGGCGACACCGCCGGCCTGACCAAGAAGGAAGTGCTCCAGCTGACCCGCGAGCGCGACAAGCTCGAAAAGAGCCTTGGCGGCATTCGCGACATGGGCGGGCTTCCCGACGTCATGTTCGTGATCGATTCGAACAAGGAGGAGCTGGCGATCAAGGAAGCCAATGTGCTTGGCATCCCGGTCGTCGCGATCCTCGATTCGAACAGCAACCCCAATGGCATCGCCTTCCCGGTTCCGGGCAATGACGACGCCAGCCGCGCGATCCGCCTCTATTGCGAGGCGATCGCCAGCGCCGCCCAGGCGGGCAAGTCGGGGGGTGCCGCCGCTCGCGGTGAGGACATTGGCGCAATGGCCGAGCCACCGGTCGAAGCCGCGCTCGAAGCGTGAGGCCGAAACTTCACCGTTCGTCCCGAGCCAGGTCGAGGGGCGTCCGCGCAACGCATCCCGACTTTGCTCGACTTGAACGGGATCTAATTCAAAGGATTAAGCCTCATGGCCGAGATTACGGCTGCTTCCGTCAAGGAACTGCGCGAGCGCACCGGCGCCGGAATGATGGATTGCAAGAAGGCACTAACCGAAAATGACGGCGAACTCGAAGCTGCGGTCGACTGGCTGCGCGCCAAGGGCCTCGCCGCCGCCGCCAAAAAGGCCGGTCGGACCGCCGCCGAAGGGCTCGTCGGGGTCGCGGTCGAGGGTACCAAAGGAGCGGTGGTCGAGGTCAATTCGGAAACCGACTTCGTCGCCAAGAACGAGCAGTTCCAATGCTTCGTCAGAGAAGTCGCCAAGCTCGCGCTGAGTGTCGGCGGCGACGTCGAGGCGCTCAATCGCGCGGCTTATCCGTCGGGCGGGACCGTCGCCGAAGCGCTGACCAACAATATTGCGACGATCGGCGAAAACCAGTCGCTGCGCCGCGCTTCGCTGCTCGAAGTCGGCGAAGGCGCGGTGGTTTCCTATATCCACAACGCCGCCGCCCCCGGGCTCGGCAAGATCGGCGTTCTGGTCGCGCTCGAAAGCTTGGCGGACGCTGCGCTTCTCCAGTCGCTCGGCAAGCAGATCGCGATGCATATCGCCGCCGCCAATCCGCTTGCGCTCGATGCCTCGGGCCTCAATCCGGCGCTGGTCGAGCGTGAACGTGCAATCGCGATGGAAAAGGCGGGCGAAAGCGGCAAGCCTGCCAACATCGTTGAAAAGATGGTGGAAGGGACGATGGCCAAATTCACCAAGGAAAATGTTCTTAACACGCAATTATTTGTAATCGACAATAAGACCCCGGTTGGTGACGTCATCGCCGCCGCCGCCAGGGACTCCGGCGCTCCGATCACCCTCAAGGCGTTCGAGCGCTTCCAGCTCGGCGAGGGAATCGAAAAAGCTGCGAGCGATTTCGCCGCCGAGGTCGCCGCCGTGTCGGGGGTTCCGCAACCCGTTGCGTGACACCGGTTTGTCGGCCCGGCGAGGTCGCGTGACTTTGCCGGTTGGCAGCGGGGCGGTCGCGCCATAAAAGCGCATCCTCACCGACGCTTGTTCGTCACACCTGCCCTGCGAGGATCCGCGCCCCGATGACCCGACCGCGTTTCAATCGCATCCTGCTCAAATTGTCGGGCGAGGCGCTGATGGGCCCCGGCCAGTTCGGGATCGACCCCGACACCGTCGCCGGGCTTGCCGGAGAAATCGCCGCTGCCAAGACCGCCGGACATGAACTATGCGTGGTGGTCGGCGGAGGCAATATTTTCCGCGGGATCGCGGGCGCGGCCAAGGGCTTCGACCGCTCGACCGCCGACTATATGGGAATGCTTGCGACGGTGATGAACGCGCTCGCGGTCCAGAACGCGCTCGAAAAGCAGGGAGTCGACACCCGCGTTCAGTCGGCGATCCCGATGGCCACGGTGTGCGAGCCCTACATTCGCCGCCGCGCGCTCCGTCATATCGAGAAGGGACGGATTGTCTTGTTCGCCGCGGGCACCGGCAATCCCTATTTCACCACCGATACCGCCCCGGCGCTTCGCGCTCCCGAAATGGGCTGCGATGCGCTGTTCAAGGGCACCAGCGTCGATGGGGTCTACGATGCCGACCCCAAGATCGTCGCTTCGGCCGCGCGCTACGACCATCTCAGCTTCAACCAGGTGCTTGGCGACGACCTCAAGGTTATGGACGCCGCCGCGGTTGCTCTGTGCCGCGACAACAAGATCCCGATCGTCGTGTTCAACATCCGTCAGCCGGGCAATCTCGCCTTGGTCCTGGCGGGTGGCGGGATCGCGACGATTGTCCAGAATAAGGAGTGATCGATGCCTGCCTATGACAAGACGGACCTCCAGCGCCGGATGCATGGCGCGGTCGAAGCGCTCAAGCATGATCTGGTCGGGCTCCGCACCGGCCGCGCTTCGACTGCCTTGCTCGATCCGATTCAGGTCGAGGTCTACGGGGCCCATATGCCGCTCAATCAATGCGCCACTGTGTCGGTGCCCGAACCGCGGATGATTACCGTTCAGGTGTGGGACAAGAGCAATGTCGGGCCGATCGAAAAAGCGATACGCTCGGCCGGGCTCGGCCTCAACCCGATCACCGACGGGCAGATGATCCGGCTTCCGATCCCCGACCTCACCGAGGAACGCCGCAAGGAGCTTGCCAAGTTGGCCGGCCAATATGCCGAAAAGGCGCGGGTCGCGGTCCGCAACGTCCGCCGCGACGGGATGGACGCGCTCAAGCTCGACGAAAAGAAGCATGAAATCAGCGAGGATGAGCGCAAGCGGCTCGAGGTCGAGGTCCAGAAGCTGACCGACACGACGATCGCCGAGGTCGACGATGCGGCCGAAGCCAAGGAAGCGGAAATCCTCGGCAAGTGACCCTTGTTCCCGCCGCCACCGGAAAGGGAACGCCACGGCCGGCGGGCGACGCGACCGATCACGATGGCGCCGGGTCGGTCCCGCGCCATGTCGCGATCATCATGGACGGCAATGGCCGCTGGGCAGAGCGGCGGGGGTTGCCGCGGGTCGCTGGCCACCGCGCCGGCGCCGAGGCGGTCCGCAATACCTTGCGCGCCGCGGGCGAGGCTGGGGTCGAGGTTCTCACTCTTTATGCCTTCTCGTCGGAAAACTGGCGGCGCTCTGAAGAGGAAGTCGCCGATCTCACCGGATTGCTTGCCTTTTACGTCGACCGCGAGCTCGACATGCTCGCCAAGGAAGGGGTTCGCCTCCGGCTGATCGGCGAACCCGACGCTTTCGGCGCCGATCTTTCCGCCCGTCTCGAGCGCGCGGTCGAACGCACTTCCGCCAACAGCCGCCTGACCCTGGTCGTCGCGCTCAATTACGGGGCTCGCGGCGAAATCGCCGCCGCCGCGCGCGATCTCGCCCGCGAGGCCGCCGCCGGAAGTATCGATGCGGCGTCGATCGACGAAGACGCGATCGCGGACAGGCTTCAGACGCGCGACCTGCCCGAGCTCGATCTCCTCATCCGCACCTCGGGCGAAGTGCGCTTGTCGAACTTCCTGTTGTGGCAGGCCGCCTATGCCGAACTGCTGTTCGTCGATACGCTCTGGCCCGATTTCGACCAGCAGGCGTTCGCCGATGCGCTCGCCACCTTCGCCGCGCGCCAGCGGCGGTTCGGCGGACGATGAACGAACTTGTCCTGCGCACCCTCACCGGGGTGGTGATGATTCTGATCGCGCTGCTCGCGGCCTTTGCCGGGGGCTATCTCTTCGCCGTGCTGTGCGCGGCGGCGGCGACGATCATCTATTATGAATGGTCGCGGATCGTGCGCGGCTGGGGCGCGGGATGGCACATCGCCGGTTTCGTCTATGCGCTAATCCCGGCGCTGGCCTTGCTTTGGGTGCGCGATCGCGGCGGAATTCACGCGCTCGAACTGGTGCTGTGGATCTTCATCGTCACTTGGGCGACCGATGTTGGGGCCTTCTTTGCAGGGCGGGCGATCGGCGGGCCGCGGCTTGCTCCCGCGATCAGCCCCAACAAGACGATCGCCGGCCTCGTCGGCGGAATGATCTTCGCGGCGATCCTCGGCGGGCTGTGGGTCGATTTTACCGGTCTCGATCGCCTCTTTCTGGTGCTTGCTCCGCTGTTCGCATTGACCGCGCAGGCCGGCGACCTGTTCGAAAGCTGGCTTAAGCGCCGCTCAGGGATCAAGGATTCCGGAAGCTGGCTACCCGGGCACGGCGGAGCGCTCGACCGGCTCGACGGCCTCGTCCCGGTCGCAACCCTCACCGGGCTGGTGGTTCTGGCGGGTGCCGCATGAGGCGCAAGGTCGCGATCCTCGGAGCGACCGGCTCGGTCGGCAAGTCGACCCTCGACCTGATCGAGCGCGCTCCGGACCGGTTCGAAGTCGTGGCCTTGACCGCAGCGGTCAATGTCGAGGCGCTCGCCGATTCGGCGCGGCGCACCGGTGCGAAACTCGCGGTGATCGCAAATCGCCAATTGCTGCCAGAACTTGAATCGCGGCTTGCAGGAACTTCGACCCGCGCCGCTGCGGGGCCCGAAGCCCTGCTCGAAGCCGCCGCCGGGGAAGCCGATTGGGTGATGGCCGCGATCGTCGGCTGCGCCGGGCTCGAACCAGTCATGGCGGCAGTCGGGACGGGGCGGACCGTAGCTCTCGCCAATAAGGAGGCTTTGGTCACCGCGGGCGCGCTGATGATCGACGCTGCACAAAGGCATGGCGCGACGATCCTTCCGGTCGATTCGGAACATAACGCCATTTTCCAGTGTCTTGGCTCGAACCGTTTGGAGCATGTCTCAAGGCTTGTGCTGACGGCGAGTGGCGGCCCGTTTCGTCAGGCTTCGACCGAAACGATGCGCCGGGCGACTCCCGACCAGGCGATCGCTCATCCCAACTGGTCGATGGGTGCCAAGATATCGGTCGATTCGGCAACCTTGATGAACAAGGGGCTCGAGCTGATCGAGGCACATTATCTGTTCGGATTGCCTTCCGCACGGATCGACATCGTCATTCATCCCCAATCGGTGATCCACTCGATGGTGGAATATATCGACGGTTCGGTGCTTGCCCAGCTCGGTAGCACCGATATGCGCATCCCGATCGCCCACACCCTCGCCTGGCCCGATCGGATGACGACTCCGGCGCAACGACTCGACTTTGGACGCCTCGCAAGCCTCGATTTCGAAGCGCCTGACCTTACGCGTTTTCCAGCGCTCACGCTTGCTCGCCAGGCGCTTGAGCAGGGCGGGGCCGCGCCGGTCGTCCTGAACGCCGCCAACGAGATCGCGGTTGCCTTCTTCCTCGATCGGCGCATCGGCTTTTGCGATATCGCCCGGTTGGTCGGCGACGCGCTCGAACAAGACCGCTCGCCCGCGCCCGCGACGATTGCCGAGGTGATCGGAATCGACCTTGCGGCCCGCGATGCTGTATCGAGGCTGATGACGAGGATGTCCGCCTGATGCTCGACCAACCCCCGCTGTGGCTGATCCTGACCGCTTTCGTCTGCGCGATCGGCCCGCTCGTGTTCATCCACGAGCTTGGCCACTATCTCGTCGCTCGCTGGTTCGGGGTCGGGGCCGAGATTTTCTCGATCGGTTTCGGCCGCGAGATCCTGGGTTGGAACGACAAGCGCGGAACCCGGTGGAAGATCGGCTGGCTTCCGCTCGGGGGCTACGTCCGCTTCGTCGGCGACGCCGATGCGGCGAGCACCAGGCCCAACGCCTCCGGCCCGGCGATACCCTACGCCCCCGGCCCGGCGATACAACGTCAGGGGCGAAGCTTCCAGGCCAGCCCGGTCGGCCAGCGTTTCCTGATCGTTCTCGCCGGCCCGGTCGCCAATTTCCTGCTCGCGATCCTGATCTTCGCGGCCTTCTTCGCGAGCGTAGGAATGCCGCGCACCCCCGCTCTGGTCGCCGAGGTTCAGCCGGGAAGCGCTGCCGAACAGGCCGGAATCCGCGTCGGCGACCGGATCGAATCGATCGCCGGAGAGGACATCGACAGCTTCGAGACACTCCGCCGGGTGGTCGTGCTTCGCCCCGGTGCTCTCGTCCCGATCGAGCTCGAGCGCGCTGGAAAGAGCTTGGTGATCGAGACCCGCCTCGGGATCCACGAGGATCGCGACGATTTCGGTCAGGTCCAGCGGATCGGGCTATTGGGGATAAGCCAGCCCGGGCAGATTTTCGAACGCCCCTCGGCGCTCGAGCTGATCCCCGCCGCGACCGGCTACACTTTCGCGATGACCCGGATGATGATCCAGGGGATCGGTCAGATTATCACCGGGACCCGCTCGCCCAAGGATCTGGGCGGACCGCTGAAGATCGCTCAGGTCGCCGGACAACAGGCCACGCTCGGCCTGTTTCAGTTCGGCGGGCTGCTCGCCTTGCTTTCGATTAATCTGGGATTCATCAACTTGTTGCCAGTCCCGATGCTCGATGGCGGCCATCTTGCCTTCTACGCGCTCGAGGCCGTGCGCCGGCGTCCGGTCGGCGAGCGCGCTCAGGAGTGGGCATTTCGCGGCGGACTGGCTGCCCTTCTCGCGTTGTTGGTCTATACGACCCTCAACGATCTCGGCTCGTTCGGCCTGTGGGAAGGCCTTGGGCGCTTGATTGGCTAAGGCGGTTCGGGCAGTGCGGGTTAACCAGCGGTCGGTGCGCTTTTTACGCCGACTCCACTTAATTATAGGGCAGCAACGCGTGATTTCAGGCACGAAGAAGATTGGAAGGCGCTTTGGCGCGATGCTTCTGGTCGGCACGATCCTCGCCGGTTCGGCCGTTCCTCTGGCAGCGCAGACGCCCGTTCCGGTCTCGCCGGCCGAAGTCTCGCCCGCCCCCGCGCCGGTCACCGCCGCCCCCGCCGCTCCGACCCCAGTGGCGGCACCAGTGGCGCCACCAGCGGCCGCGCCCTCGGGAATAATCCGCTCGATCAAGGTGAGCGGCGCCGAACGGCTCGAACCCGAGACCGTGCGCTCCTACGCCAATCTCCAGCCCGGCCAGACCTACAACGCCGAGTTGCTCGATACCGCGCTCAAGGATCTCTACGCGACCGAGCTTTTCGCCGACGTCGTCATCAGCGGCGCGGACACAGGCAATCTGGTGATCACCGTGCGCGAGAATCCGGTCATCAACCGCATCGTTCTCGAAGGCAATAAACGGATCAAGGAAGACAAGATCACTCCCGAGATCAAGCTTGCGCCGCGACAGATCTTCACCCGTTCGAAGGTCCGCGCCGACGTCGAGCGGATCATCGAGCTGTACAAGCGCCAGGGACGCTTCGCTGCCTCGGTCGAGCCCAAGATCGTCGAGCTCGATCAGAATCGCGTCGACCTAATTTTCGAGATCAGCGAAGGCGACAAGTCCAAGGTGCGCGCGATCAATCTGATTGGCAACGACAAGTTCGACGACGGCCGGTTGCGCAAGGAAATGTACACCCGCCAGGCGGGCGGGGTTCTCGGTTTCCTCAAATCCAACGATAGTTACGACCCCGATCGGCTCGCCGCCGACCAGCAAAAGCTGCGCGCCTTTTACCTCACCCAGGGCTATGCCGATTTCCGCGTCGTCTCGGCGCTGGCCGAACTGACGCCCGACCGGCGCGATTTCATCATCACTTATGTCGTCGAGGAAGGCGAGCGCTACAAGCTTGGCGCGGTCGAGGCCGAGAGCGCGTTGCGCGACTTCACCCCCGACCAGATCACGAAGATCGTCAAGCTTAAGCCAGGGACCTGGTTCAACGCCAAGGCGATCGAGGATTCGGTCACCGCCTTGACCGAAGTCGCCGGAGCGCTCGGCTACGCCTTCGTCGACATCGATCCGGCTTACAACCGCGACGCCGAAAAGAAGGAGATGGGAATCACTTTCCGCGTCGGCGATACCCCGCGGGTCTATGTTGAGCGGATCGATATTCAGGGCAACACCGTCACTCGCGACAAGGTTGTCCGGCGCGAATTTCGGCTCAATGAGGGCGACGCCTTCAACGCGCTCAAGGTCAAGCGCTCGCAGGACCGGATCCAGTCGCTCGGCTTTTTCCAGGAAAAGATGGAGATCAAGCAGACCGAGGGATCGGGTCCCGACCGGGTCTTGCTCGGCCTCGACGTCGAGGAAAAGGCGACCGGCGAGCTCCAGCTTTCGGCGGGCTTCTCAAGCCTCGAGCGGTTCATCCTGGCGCTGTCGATCGCCCAGCGCAATTTCATGGGCAAGGGCCAGGAATTGAGCGCGGGAGTCAATTATTCGCGCTATTCAAAGTCGGTACAGCTCGGCTTTACCGAACCCTATCTGTTCGACCGGACGATATTGCTCGGCGGTGAAATCTTCCGCCGCGATTATAACAGCTTCAACTTCATCGGCAACAAACGCAACACCACCTATTCGCAGGTCAGCACGGGTCTCGGCCTGCGCCTCGGTTTCCCGGTTACTGAATTCGTCAATTTCGGGACCCGCTATTCGCTCGTGCTGGACGATATCACGCTCGACAAAAGCACCTTCTTCACCGACCCCGACGGCTCGGGCCCGCTCGAATCGAAGTGCGATCCGCTCAGGGCCGGCAGCTATTTGTGCGACGAAATCGGCGATCGACTGACGTCCTCGATCGGCTATTCGGCCTCGTTCGACAACACCAACGGTATTCGCGCCACTCGCGGTCAGCGGCTCGTATTATCTCAGGATTTCGCCGGGCTCGGGGGTGACGTCAAATATCTCCGCACCCGCGGCGATGCGACCAAATATTTCGGATTGCCCCACGGCTTCATCTTCTCGGCCCATGCCGAGGGCGGCTACATCCATCCGTTCAACAAATCCCCGGGCAACGGCCGTGACGCGGTCCGGCTGACCGATCGCTTCTTCGGCGCCCAGATGCGCGGCTTCGACGTCCGCGGGATCGGCCCCAGGATCCAGCGGGTTCCCTACGATATTACCGGCGTTCTGCTCAAAGACGATGCCCGGACCAATGATGCGCTTGGCGGACGGGCCTATTATTTCGGGCGGGCCGAACTCGAAATTCCGCTCTCGGCGGGCGCTCGAAGCCTCGGATTGCGGCCTTCGGCGTTCATCGACGCCGGCTCGGTGTTCGCTCTCAAAACCCCGGATCTCACCAATATCGTCGGAGTCTGCACTCCCGAGGCAACCAACACCACCGGCAGCACCATCCTGCTCGACGAGGGCGAGAATTGCCCGGCGATCGGTTACACCCGTTCGGGCGGGATCAAGGAAGAGTTTCTCGGCAATTCGCCCAAGCCGCGTCTCTCGGTCGGGATCGGTGTCAACTGGACCTCGCCGTTCGGTCCGCTGCGGATCGATGTCGCCAAGGCTCTGCTCAAGCAGAAGGGCGACGACACCAAATTCTTCTCGTTCAACGTAGGAACCCAATTCTGATGAAAATCCAGACCCTTACAGCTGCGGCTTTGGTCGCTACGCTAACAATCTCTGCCCCCGCCGCCGCTCAGAAAGTCCCCTCTGCGAGCATTGCGGTGGTCGACCTCGGCCGGATCAGCAACGAATGCAACGCCTGCAAGACCGCCAGCACCGCGCTCCAGGCCCAGGTGAACGCGCTTCGCTCGCGCCAGCAAGTGCTCTCGGCGCCGATCCAGACTGAAGGCCAGGCGATCCAGACCGCCGTCAACGCGCTCGGCGCCAGGGCCCCCGATGCCGCGCTGACCGCTCGCATCCGCGCGCTCCAGACCAGGCAGGACAATGCCAATCAGGAGCTCGGCCGCCAGCAGCAGCAGATCCAGCGCAACCAGGCCCATATCCAGCAGCAGATCGACACCAGGCTCGGTCCGGTGATCGAACAGGTGATGCAGCGCCGCGGAGCCAATATCGTGATCGAAGCCGGAAGCGCGCTTCGTGTCGGCGCCGGGCTCGACGTCACTGCCGACGTGCTCGCCGGGCTCAACGCTGTGCTGACCAGCATCGGCACCACCGCTCCCGCGGCTCCGGCGGCGCCTTCGCGCCGGTGAGCGAAGCTACCGCCCGGCCGCCGATCGGCCCGCTCGACATCAGCCGGGTAATGGCGGCGCTTCCGCATCGCTATCCGATGCTGCTGGTCGACCGGGTCGAAAGCCTCGAGCCCGACCGATCGATCGTCGCGGTCAAGGCGGTGGCGATCAACGAAGGCTTTTTCCAAGGGCATTTTCCCGGCCGCCCGATCATGCCCGGAGTGCTCATCGTCGAAGCGCTGGCGCAGGCCGCGGGGGTCCTCGCGGTCGAATCGCTTGGCCTCGCGGGCTCGGGCAAGCTGGTCTATTTCATGGCGATCGACGGCGCCAAGTTCCGCGCCCCGGTCGAGCCCGGGGTTTTGCTCTCGCTCGAGGTCGAGTTCGTCCAGAAGCGCTCGAGCGTGTGCAAATTCGCCGGCCGGGCCAAGGTCGAGGGAAAGGTCGTCGCCGAGGCCAATTTCACCGCGATGATCGCCGATCCGCCGACGGCCTGAGCCGCCAGCCCGAAACCCCGCGCTCGATCCGGAACGCCGCGCCCAGCGCCTCGCTCGCAAGCATCGCGGCCGGATTCGAATCCGCGCGCACCCGCCCGCCCTCGATCAGCAAAGCGCGATCGAATCGTCGCGCAAGCTCGAGCTCGTGGAGCGAGACAATCGCCGCGCAGTCCTCGCGGGTGATCGCTTCGCGGAGGATTTTCAAAATTCGAAGCACCCAATAGGGGTCGAGGTTTGAAAGCGGCTCGTCGAGCAACAGCAGTCGCGGCTGCGCTGCCAGCGCCCGCGCGAACAAGACCCGCGCCCGCTCGCCCGTCGACAGCGCGGTGACCGGGCGATCGGCGAGCGGTTCGAGCTCGAGCTTGCCGATCAATTCACTTACCCGCCCCGGATCGGGAGCATCGAGTCCAAGCGCGATGACGTCACGCACCGCAATCGGCCACGCCAGCTCGCGCGACGCCGGCAGCAGCGCGAGCGATCTGCGCCGTTGCGCGGGGGCCTGCAGGTCGAGATCGACGCCGTCGATCCTGACCTCGCCGCCCGCCTCGTCGATCCTCGCCAGCGCTCTGAGCAGGCTGGTCTTTCCGCTCCCGTTGGGGCCGACCAGCGCGACCAGCGATCCCGCCTCGACGCCGAGGTCGGTCGCAGCTAGCCGTGTCCCAAGCGAAACCCCGCGTGCTTCAAGCAGTGACGTCATGGCGCCAGCCGCCAGCGCATCCGGACCACGATCCACACGAACAGCGGAGTTCCCGCGACCGCGGTCAGCACCCCGACCGGGATCTGCCGCCCGAACGGAGCGAGCCGCGTCGTAAGGTCAGCGATCACCATCAGCGCAGCACCGATCACTGCCGCGGGGATCATCGCCCGCCCGGGATGCCCGCCGCTCAGCCTTCGCGCGGCGACCGGCGCGAGCAGTCCGACGAACCCGATCGCTCCGCACACAGAAACGCATGCCCCGACCGCAACCGCGCTGAGGCTGGTGACTTCGATCCGAAGCCGCGCCGGTCGAAGCCCGAGCGATCCGGCGACATCCTCGCCGAGCGCGAGCGTGTCGAGCGCTCCCGCGCGCAGCGCCAGCAATCCGCAGGCGATGAGCGCGGGGCCAAGCGCCGCAAATGCCTGGGGCAGGCTGCGGTCGACGAACGACCCCATCAGCCAGGCGAAGCTGTCATAGAAAGCGAAGGGGGAGGGGGCGAGCGCGAGGAGCAGGCTGGTCGCCGCTCCGAGCGCAAGTGCGATCGCCAGCCCCGCCAAAAGCAGGGTTGCGCTGTCGGCGCGCTTCCCCGCAAGCCAGATCAGCGCGAGCAGCGCGAGCCCAGCCCCGGCGGCGCCGAACGCCGCGAGGCCGAGCGGGTCGACGATCCCGAACCAGTAAGCCCCCGCCACCGCGCCGAGCGCGGCGCCGCTGCTGCTCCCGCTGATATCGGGCGAAACCAGGGGGTTGGCGAACAGGGCTTGCATTGCCGCACCGGTCAGCCCGAGGGTCGCCCCATAGCCGAGCGCGAGCAAAGTCCGCGGCAAGCGCAGCTCGAGCAATAATTGTTCGCTCGTTCGAGGGTCGATCCGCCACAGCTCGGTGAGCGGGCTCAGCGGAAGCAGCAGATGCGCAGCGGTCAGCCCGATTGCAGCCGCGATGATCGCAAGGGCCCCCCCCGGCTTCACCGCTCGACCTTGCGCAACAGCTCGACCTCGCCGATCATCAGCGGCCCGGCGCAAGTCCACGCCCGTCCGTCGGTCGCGACCACCTTCGCGCCCGACTTGCGAACAACCGGATGATTGAGCCAGCGATTGCCGCGCGACATCTGCCCGCTGCGATACTCGCTTCGAATCATATATTTGGGCGGCCTTGTGAACAAAGACTCGAGGTCGGCGCGCCCTCCGCGAAGCGCGCGCTGGCGAAACCCTGCGAGCCCCATCCACTCGGCTCCGGGCGATTGGGGCGAAAGGCTCACCCCGCCGCCTGTAACCCAAATCGAATCCTCCCGGCGCCTTGGCGCGCTTCGCTTCAACGCCGCGATCCGCCCGAGCAGGCCAGCCGCGCGATTCGGCTCGCCGAGCATCGCCGCCACCGCCGCCAGATTGCGCTCGACCCCGTCAATCGAACCTGGCGAAGCGAGCACAAGCGAGCGGATCCCGAGCCGCCTCGCGATCATACCGGTCGACCGCCCGCCGCCGCCCATCGACAGCACCCAATCGGGCCGCTGGGCAACGATCCCCTCGAGCGACCCGCGGTTGGCGCGAAACCGCCTCGCGCTTCGCCACAGCGGCGATTCGAGCGGATCGTGCGACAGGAAAGAGACGCTGGCGATCTCGTTCGGCCGCGCCAGCAGCAGCAGATATTCGTCGGTGCACAGGTTCAGCGAGGCAATCTTGAGCGCCCCGCTAGCGGCCAATAGCGAAACGGACCCCGACATAGCCGCTCCTTCCTTCGGTGCGATAGCCGACGACGTCGACATAGTCCGAGTCGAAGGCATTGGCGACGCGGCCGAACAGGTCGACCCCGCCGCCGATCCGATAGGCCACGCGCGCATTGGCAAGCCAATAATCGTCGAGCCGCACCCGCGCCGCCGGGAAAAGGTCGAAATCGGTGTCAATCCGCGCACCGGTATAGGTCAGCGACGCGGCATAGCTTAGGCGAGCGCGCCGGCCGTCGACCGCGACCGAACCGCTGTGCCGCGGCCGACGGACCTCGCGGACCAGCGCCGCACCCGCGGCTCGGCCTTCCTTGGCGTCAAGCAAGGCATAATGCGCGGTCAGCCGAAATGCCTCGCTCGGCGACCAGTTTAACTCGGCCTCGAGCCCCGATCGCCGGCTTCGGCCATCGCTGTTGGCGGTCGAGGATTCGAACGTCGCGGAATCGAACACATCGAGAATCTCGTTGCGCAACCGCTGCCGATAAAACGTCAGTGCAGCGCCCCATTGCGGCTTGCGAACCCGCGCGGACATTTCGAAGCCTCGTGAGCTTTCCGGCTCAAGAGACGGATTTCCAACAAAATACTCGGGCGCATAACCATAGAGATCGAAAAAGCTCGGCTGGGCGATTCCCTCGCCATAGGAGGCGGAAAGCTCGGCCCCGCCGCCGATCCGGACAAGCGCCGAAGCGCGCACATTGGTCGAGTCCCTGAAGCGGTTGAAGCGGTCGCGGCGCACCGCGACATCGGTCACCAGCCGCTCGGCAAGGCTCGCGCGCCATTCGATCGTCAGCGAGTCATGGCTTCGCGAGCGGTCCTGCTCCGTCGTTCCGAAATAGGCCGTGTCGCTCGCGTGGAAGGTCTCGCGTTCGTGATCGGCCGCGGCGACCAACAGATGCGCAACCGGCCCGGTACTTACGCGATGCTCGATTTGACCGGCGAAAGTCGAGCGCCTGGCGCGGGTACGGTTAAGCTCGCCGCCATCGAGCAAATTGCGGTTCGACGATCCCAGCAGCGATGCCGACAAAGTCCCCGACCACACGCCGGCGCTTTCCCCGACTTTGGCCCACACCCGCCCGGCGGCGAGCTTCGAGCGGCTGCTATCGAGGGTATCGCCGCGAAGATAGGTATCAGGGTCGTAGCCGTCGAACTCGGTCCGCCCATTGAGCGAGAAACCCGACACTCCGAGGTTCAGCGCGGGGAGGGGGGCCCAACTCGCGCGAACCCGCCCGGCGAGGTTGCGATAGCCGTCGCGGTCGCCCGATCCGTCGAAGCTGTCGATCCCGCGCGCCCGCTGCCAGCCGACCCCAAGCGCGAGGTCGGCATGATCGGAGCTGCTTTCGACCGCCGCCGATCCGCGCAAAAGGCCGAACGACCCCGCTTCGACCGAGCCCGATCCGCCCGAACCCTTCGCCGCTCCGCCGTCGGGTCCGCCGATCGCGACCACTCCGCCGATTGCTTCTGAGCCCCATAGCGCCGACTGCGGCCCGCGCACCACCTCGACCCTCGACACGATATCGGCGTTGAGCAATTCGAACCGCGGCTCATTCGCGGCTGCGGGATCGTTGGCGCGAACGCCGTCGATGAACAGCAACGTATGATTGGCTTCGGCGCCGCGGATCCGGATTTGGGTCTGGGACCCGGCGGGTCCGCTCGACGCGACCGCAATCGATGGCACCAGCCTCAGCAGGGGCGCAATCTGGGGCTCGCCAAGCCGCGCCTTGCGGGGCGCGTCGATGACGCTGACGCTCGCCGCGCTTTCGCCGGCTTGCTCGGGGGTGCGCGACGCGGTGACGATGATTTCGGCGGGCAGGGCTTGCATCAATATCCTCCTTCAAAACGACCAGATCAGTCGTCTCGGAGGAATCGCGCCGCACGGCCCGCCCCACGCTCCATGGCTGGGCCCGGCCAGGGAAGCGGACGACGGATCGGGGCAAGTATCTGACTTCGCCTTGATGGCTTACAGTTGCGGGCACAGTGCCGGAATTGCGCCGGCTTCCTTGAGACCCTGATCCTGGCGGCGCGCTAGGGCGGGGGAGCAAAGCTTGTCAAGCAGGGCCGCTTTCGCTAGTGGCGCGGATCGCTTCGTTCAGGCTGGTCGGAACCAGCCGCACCCCAAGGAATCCGCAATGAAAACCGGCGTTCATCCCGATTATCACCGAATTACGGTCCAGATGACCGACGGCACGACCTACGAGACCCGCTCGACCTGGGGCAAGGAAGGCGACACGCTCAAGCTCGACATCGACCCTACCGTCCATCCGGCCTGGACCGGGGGCAAGTCGAGCATGCTCGACACCGGCGGCCAGGTGGCGCGCTTCAACAAGCGCTTCGGCGGGCTGTCCCTCGGGAAGAAGTGACCCGCGCAGCCACGCCGGGGGCATGGCGAGCAGGTCACTCACGCGCAGCCATCACATGAGCCGGCCGGTCCCGACACTCGAAACCGAGCGGCTGGTCCTTCGCGGGTTTCGCGCCGAGGATCTGGACTCGCTCGTGGCGACGATGCGCGACCCAGAAGTCGTTCGCCATCTTGCTCTGTCTCCCTTGGGCCGCGAAGATGTCTGGCGGCGGCTGCTGCTTGCGGTCGGACAGTGGCAAATACTCGGCTTCGGCTATTGGGCGGTGGTCCTTAAGGACGACGGACGAGTGGTCGGCCAAGCCGGGTTCGGCGATTTCAAGCGCGACATGGACCCCGACATCTCGGGGCTTCCCGAAATGGGCTGGATCTTCGATTCCTCGGTCCATCGCCGCGGGATCGCCTTCGAAGCGGGGATCGCAGCGCTTCAATGGGCCGATGCCGAGCTCGGCCCGGTCGAAATTCCGGCGATCATCAACCTTGACAATGCGCCCTCGATCGCGCTCGCCGGACGGCTCGGCTTCCACCGCGACCCCGACGCAACCTATCACGATGAAGTCGTCGCTTTGTTTCGCCGCCCACCCTCGGCAGTTCGTCGCTAAGCGCTCAGAACGCCGCAATCCCTGTGATTGCCCGGCCGATGATCAAGGCGTGGACGTCGTGCGTCCCTTCATAAGTGTTAACCGTCTCGAGATTGGCGGCATGGCGCATGACGTGGAATTCGGCGCTGATTCCGTTGCCGCCGTGCATGTCGCGCGCGGTCCGCGCGATGTCGAGCGCTTTTCCTGTATTGTTGCGCTTTATGAGGCTGATCGTCTCGGGAATGAGCTCGCCCGCCTCGAGCCTCCGCCCGACCCGCAGCGCCGCCTGGAGCCCAAGGCTGATCTCGGTGACCATATTGGCAAGCTTGAGCTGGACCAATTGGGTCGCGGCGAGCGGGCGCCCGAATTGCTTGCGCTCGAGCGTATAGCTTCGCGCCGCGGCGAAGCAGGCCTCGGCCGCGCCCATCGAACCCCAGCCGATCCCGTAGCGCGCTCGGTTGAGGCAGCCGAACGGACCTGTCAGCCCCGACACATTGGGAAGCAGAGCGTCCTCGCCGACCTCGACCGCGTCCATCACGATCTCTCCCGTAATCGACGCTCGCAGGCTCAGCTTCTGATTGATCCGGGGCGCGCTCAGCCCCTTCATTCCCTTGTCGAGGACGAACCCGCGGATTGCGCCGTCATGCGCGTCGGACTTGGCCCACACCACGAACACGTCCGCGATCGGCGAGTTGGTGATCCACATCTTCGATCCCGACAGCCGATAGCCGTCGCTCGTCCGCGCCGCGCGGGTGCGCATTCCGCCCGGGTCCGACCCCGCGTCGGGCTCGGTCAGGCCGAAGCAGCCGACCAGTTCCCCGCTCGCCAGCCCCGGGAGATATTTGCGCCGCTGCTGCTCGCTGCCATAGGCATGGATCGGGTGCATCACCAAACTCGACTGGACCGACATCGCCGAGCGATAGCCCGAATCGACCCGCTCGATCGCTCGGGCGATCAGTCCGTAGCTGACATAGCCAAGCCCGGCGCCGCCATATTCGGGGGGAATGGTCGCTCCGAGCAGCCCGAGCGCCCCCATTTCGCGGAAGATTTCGCGGTCGAAATTCTCGTCGAGATAGGCCTGCGTGACCCGCGGCAGGAGCTGTTCGCGGGCGTAGCTTTCGGCGGTCTCGCGGACCATCCGCTCGTCGTCGCTCAACTGGTCGTCGAGCGCGAACGCGTCCTGCCAGTCGAAAGGCCTGGTTGTCGGCTCGCCCACGCAATTGCTCCCGCTGCTCGCTGTCCCGTGTCGCAGCGAACCCCCTAGCGCCCCGCGCGCGGCCGCGCCACCCCGCCTTAGTCCTGGGCTTGTTCGCCGGCGCGGCGGCTCCGCAGGCTCGCTTCGGTCCTGGCCGCTCCGGCGGGCTTGCCGACGGCGAAGCCCTGGACCCGGTCGCAGCCGATCTTGGACAGGAAATCGATATGGGCGGCGGCGCGAGTGGCAGGGCCGCGTGGTCGAGGTCGTGGTGGAAGAAAACAGGTTCCGGTGCGATGGAAAGACCTATCCCAGCCTTTCAGCTGCCGCGACGGCGATCGCGGGCACGCGTTGGAACGGTCCACGCTTCTTCGGCCTCAGAGGCGCGAAGCAATGAGCGTCAGGATCAGGCGCTGCGCGCTCTACACCCGCAAGAGCTCGGAGGAAGGGCTCGAACAGGGATTCAACAGCCTGGATGCGCAGCGCGAGGCCTGCCAGGCTTATGTGAAGAGCCAGGCGAGCGAAGGCTGGCACGCGATCGACACATGCTATGATGATGGCGGCTTCTCGGGTGGTTCGATGGAGCGGCCCGCGCTGAAGCGCCTGCTCGCCGATATCGCGGCGGGGAGGATCGATGTCGTAGTCGTCTACAAGATCGACCGGCTGACCCGCGCGCTCGCTGACTTTGCCCGCATGGTCGAGCTGTTCGATGCCCATGACGTGAGCTTCGTCTCCGTCACGCAGGCGTTCAACACAACCAGCAGCATGGGACGCCTCACGCTCAATGTCCTTTTGTCATTCGCCCAGTTCGAGCGTGAGGTCACCGGCGAGCGCATCCGCGACAAGATCGCGGCCTCCAAGGCAAAGGGCATGTGGATGGGTGGACTGCCGCCGCTTGGGTACGATCCGCCCATCGACAGTGGGCGCGTGC
>JBKKAQ010000125.1:0-15959 GCA_046714555.1 Sphingomicrobium sp.
CGCTGACGCTCCCGGCTCGCCCGGGTTTTCCCTTTCCATCGGCCGCGCCCGCGGACATAGACCAAGGTGTTGGCGGTTCCGAGATCGATAGCCATGTCGTGCGACATCCATTTGAACCAGCGCGCCCAGAACATCTGAATGTCGATCTTTCGTTTGCCCGTAGCGCTCGAGCGCACTGCCTGCGCAGCGCGTCGGGTTTACGGAGAATTAAACCCACCCGTCCCAAAGCGACATGAATTCCAAGGGAAAATCAGCACTTCGCGAGCCTAGTCCGATTGGGCTAGGACCTACCTCATGTCAATAAGAAGGCTTCCTTCAGAACTGGTTAATCGAATCGCCGCCGGCGAGGTGGTCGAGCGGCCGGCGAGCGCGCTCAAGGAACTGGTGGAAAACGCTCTTGATTCGGGTGCATTCCAAATCGCGGTCCGACTGGCCGCCGGGGGGCTCGATCTGGTCGAGGTCGTCGATGATGGCTCCGGAATGGCGCCATCTGACATCCATCTCGCGCTTGAGCGTCACGCGACCTCGAAGCTTCCCGACGACCGGATCGAGAATGTCGCAAGCTTCGGCTTCCGCGGCGAGGCGCTCCCTTCGATCGCCAGCGTTGCCCGGCTGTCGATCGACAGTCGCCTCGCCGGCGCCGACGGCTGGCGGGTCGCGCTCGATCATGGCGCGGCGGCGGGCGAGGGGCCGGCGGCGTGTCCCCCGGGAACCCGGGTGCGGGTCGAGGGCCTGTTCGACAAGGTCCCGGCGCGCCGCAAATTCCTCCGCAGCCCGCGCTCCGAATATGCCGCCTGCCTCGATGCGGTCCGACGGCTGGCAATGGCCCGTCCCGATGTCGGCTTCACCCTCGCACATGACGGACGCAAATGCCTCTCGGTCCAGCCGTCCGATGCACCCACTCGGGTCGCCGCTTTGCTCGATGCGCAACTGGCTCAGCACGGGATCGGCATCGATCTCGTCCGCGACGGCGTGCATCTCGGCGGGGTCGCTTCACTCCCGACCTTCAACCGCGGAATGGCCGACCATCAATATCTTTTCGTCAATCGCCGTCCGGTCAAGGACCGCCTGCTGGTCGGTGCCTTGCGCGCCGCCTATCGCGACCTGCTTCCGCGCGATCGCCACCCGGTCGCCGCCTTGTTTCTCGAAATTCCGGGCGAGCTAGTCGACATCAACGTCCATCCGGCCAAGACCGAAGTGCGGTTTCGCGACCCTTCGGCGGTGCGCGGGCTGATCATCGGCGGAGTTCGCAACGCGCTCGACGAGGCGGGCCACCGAAGCGCCGCGCGAAGCCAGTTCGCCGCGCCGGTCGCCTGGACTTCGGAACTTTCCACACCCCGTCACCCCAGCGAAGGCGGGGGTCCTGCTCTGCCTGGCCCTGGAGCAGCTCACTCGGACAGAGCACTCGCCTTTGCGGGCGTCGCCGACAACCTCGGCGCCTTCGCAGGTCTGGCCCCGCTCGCCCGCGCCGAGCCCGCCACCGCCCCGGTTCCAAACTTTCCGCTCGGAGTCGCTCGCGGGCAGGTCGCCGCGACCTACATCGTCGCCGAAGCCGAGGACGGGCTGGTGATCGTCGACCAGCACGCCGCGCATGAGCGGCTGGTGCTCGAGCGGATGAAGTGCGCGGGCGCCGGCAGCGAAATTGCCCGCCAGGCCTTGTTGATCCCCGAAGTGGTCGAGCTCGACGAGCCTCATTGCGACCGGCTCGAGGCCGCCGCGGCCGAGCTCGCCCGGTTGGGACTCGACGTCGATCGCTTCGGGCCGTGCGCGATGATTGTTCGCGCCACTCCCGCGCCGCTCGGCAATGTCGAGGTCGCGCCGATGCTCGCCGACCTTGCGGCCGAACTTGCCGAGCTCGGCACCGCTCTGGCGCTCAAGGACCGTCTCGACCATGTCGCCGCGACGATTGCCTGCCACGGCTCGGTCCGCGCCGGGCGATTGCTGTCGGTCGCCGAAATGAACGCCTTGCTGCGCGAGATGGAGGTCACTCCGCATTCGGGGCAATGCAATCATGGCCGCCCGACCTGGGTCAAGCTGGCCCATGCCGACATCGAGAAATTATTCGGTCGGCGATAAAGCGCTCCTGCCCGGTTGCGCTTGCCTGGGCAAAACCGGCGACAAATCTAACCGATCATGCTAGGACGGTGTCTCAGGCACGGAGTCCCGGGCGATGAGCGAGCACGACCGTTATTATTTCGCGCAGCGTGCGGCGGAAGAGGCCGAACAGGCGATCGCCGCGATCAACCCCGAAGTTCAGGCTGCCCATCTCAAGCTTCAGCGGGCTTATGTCGAGCGCGCTTCAGTCGGCGACCGCAAGCTCGAACTGACCGATCCGATCGGCTAGTCGCGACTGCCGCTCAAGGCATCAACCGACCTTCGCGCCCGCTCGACGTCCAGTCCGCGCGCCCGCTCGCGCGACGCGCGCAACTTCGGATAGCCCGCCAGAAATTCGCGGTTGAGCTGGGACGCGAAGTCTCCGCTTCGGATCGACCTCAGCAGCTCTTCCATCCGCCTGCGGACCCCGTCGTCGACGATCCTCGGGCCGCCAAGCGTCGCTCCAAGCTCGGCGGTGTTGGAGATCGCCTCGCGCATTCCGGCGATTCCCCGCGCTTCGATCAAATCGGCGAGTAGCTTGAGTTCCCCCACGCATTCCATAAAAGCGATTTCGGCTGCGATCCCGCCCGCGACCAATGTGTCGAACCCCGCGACGAGAATTTCGGGGACCGCGCCCCACACCACCGCATGCTCGTTGAACAGGTCTGCCTCGCATTCTTCGGCGAAACTGGTTTCGATCAGCCCCGCCCGGGCGCAACCGATCGCCGCGCCATAAGCCAGCGCCAGCCCGCGCGCGCCGCCGCTGACATCCCGGTGCACCGCCCATAATGCGAGCATCCCGCGCCCTTCCTGATAAAGCGAGCGGAGCGCGGTCCCCGGCCCCTTGGGCGCGACCATGATCACGTCGAGGTCGGCTCGCGGAGCGATCAGCCCAAAGCGGATCGCGAGCCCGTGGCTGAACCCAAGCGTGGCCCCTTGGCGAAGCTGCGCTTCGATCCCCTGGTAGATCCCGGCCAGCGCCTCGTCGGGGGCAAGCAGCATCACCAGATCGGCGCCCGCGACGGCCTCACCGGATGGAAGCTGGGCAATCCCCGCGGCTTCGACCTCGTCCCTTGACGAAGAACCGGCCCGCAAGCCGACCACCACGTCAATCCCGCTGTCGCGCAGGTTGAGCGCCTGGGCCCGTCCCTGATTGCCGAAACCGATGATCGCGATTCGCTTGCCGGAAAGCGGCGCAGGGTCGATGTCGCTCTCGCGAAGCAGGTCCATCGCTTTCGCTACCCCGCGCTTTCAAGCAGCGCCAGTGCGGCGTCGAGGCTGCTCTCGTCGAGCGGTTCGGCAAATCGCGGCCAGCTTTGCGGGGGCTGAGCGGCGAACCAGGTATATTGTCGCTTGGCATAGCGGCGGGTGGCGAGCTGGCCGGCGGCGAGCGCTTCGGCGGGCGACAGCTCGCCGCGGAGCATTGGGCCGATTTCGCGGACCCCGATAGCGCGCATCACCGGTAAGGCTGGGTCGAGCCCCCGCGCAAGCAGTGCCTCGACCTCCGCGACCGCGCCGCCAGCGAGCATCGCTTCGAAGCGCTCGTCGCAGCGCCGAGTGAGCCAGTCGCGCGGCGGTAGCAGCACCAGCGGACGAAGGCCGACCATCTCGCCGATCCCCCCCTCGAGCTTCTGCTGCCATTCGCTCAGCGCCTTACCGGTCGAAAGCGCGACCTCGAGCGCCCGTGCAATTCGGCTCGTGTCGCCCGGGTTGAGCCGCGCAGCGGCCACGGGATCGACCTCGATCAGCGCCAAGCGATTGTCCGCCACGCTCGCCAAACGGACCTTGCGCCTGATCTCGGAGTCGATGGGCGGGCCCGGAGCGAGCCCGGCGGGCAGCGCACGCAGATAAAGCCCGGTCCCGCCGACGAGGATCGGCAGGCGTCCATCGCGATGGATCGCCGCGATTTCGGCCTTGGCGAGGCTCGCCCAGTCCGCCGCCGAACAGGGCGTGGCGCCGTCGCACATCCCGTACAGCCGATGCTCGGCCCGCGCCATTTCGGCCTGGCTCGGGCGTGCGCTGAGGACATTGAGATCGCGGTAGATTTGCGACGCATCGGCGTTGACGATCACTCCCCCGCTCCGCTCGGCGCGCGCAATCGCAAGCGCCGACTTGCCGCTCGCGGTCGGACCGGCGACAAGCGCGAGCGGAGGAAGAGCCTTGATCATCGTCACATTGATAGCAGCCGACCGACTGTCGCGAGACCAAATTTACCGCGCGAGCGACCTGCTCGGCGATGCCAATATCCCGGCCAATGAATGGAGCTGGATCGACCAAGGCAGCGCGGCCGATATCGAATGCCGCGCTGCGCCGATCCAGATCTATGCGATCCGCGCCGCGCTTGGAGCGATCGACGGAGTCGACTTGGTCGTCCAGCCCGCCGCCGATCGCTCGAGGCGGCTGCTCGTCGCCGACATGGATTCGACCATGATCGGGCAGGAATGCATCGACGAGCTCGCCGATTTCGCCGGGGTCAAGCCCGAGGTCGCCGCAATCACCGAGCGCGCGATGCAGGGCGAGCTCGACTTCGCCGGGGCCTTGCGCGAACGAGTCGCGCTCCTCGCCGGGCTCGACGAGACGGTCATCGCGCGCTGCCTTGCCGAGCGCGTACGCCCCAGCCCGGGCGCTCGAACCCTCGTCAGGACGATGCGCGCGGCGGGAGCGACGACCCTGCTGGTCTCGGGCGGCTTTACCGCGTTCGCCGAGCCGGTGGCCAAGATGATCGGGTTCGATCGAGTCCTCGCCAATCGGCTGACGATCGCCGACCACCGGCTCGCCGGAACAGTCGAAGGCGCAATCGTCGACGCCGAGGCCAAACGTACAGCGCTGGAGCAGGCGCGGGCCGAACTCGGCCTGTCCGCGGCTCAGGTGATGGCCATCGGCGACGGCGCCAATGACAGGACGATGGTCGCCGCGGCGGGGCTCGGAGTCGCATATCGTGCCAAGCCCGCGCTTGCCGAGGTCGCCGACGCCCGGCTCGATCATAATGACCTCGACGCACTCTTGTGGGCGCAGGGCATCGCGCGCTCCGACTGGGTGCTCGATTAGCGCGCGGCGACCGCGAAACAGGGCTGACCGCGCGCGGTCAGTGCGGCGCAAGCCGCCGTCGCCGCGGCTTCACTCTCGAACGGACCGGCCTGGAGCCGGGTCATCCTCCCCGCCGCAACCAGATAGGATTGCTTGCCGGTCAGCGGCGAGCCGGTCGACAGCTTGCGGAACAGGGCTTCGGCGGCCGAGCGCTGGCCGAAGGCGCCCAGCTGAATTCGCCAGCCGCCCTTGCCGTCAAGTGCCGGGCGGGGAGGGGACTCGGCTGCCGCCGCGAGCGCTTTCTGCCGCTGCTTTATAGGGATGATCTGATCCATTTGGGCAAGTGCCTGCTTGGCTGGGGCGAGGCCCTGCGCCGCGGCGCGGCTGACATAGGCATAGGCCTTGACCGGATCGCGCTCGACATCGTCGCCGTTGAACAAGGCGGATCCATAGATCAGCATCGCGCTCTGCTCGCCATGTTCCGCGGCCGATTTGAGCCAGCGCATCGCCCCGGTCCGATTGCCGTTGTCGAACAACAACAGCCCAAGGCTGGTCTCGGCATTGAGGTGGCCCTTGCGCGCGGCACGCTCGAACAGGCCCTGGGCGGTGGGAAGATCGACCCCGACACCCCGCCCGAGCCGGTAAGCCTGGCCGAGGTTGAACAGGGCATCGGCATTGCCCTGCGCGGCGAGCGGCCGCCAGATTGTCACCGCGGCTTCATGATCCCCGCGCTGCCACGCTTCGACCCCCGCCTTGACCGTCGGCGTCTTGACCGTCGGCGTCTTGACTGTTGGCGGCTTGCCCGTTGCCGCCCTAACGCCCGATTCGGCCTGCGCGAGCGCCGGACCGGCGAGCAAAGCGGCCATCAGCGCGACGATCGACCCTCTGTTCCAGCGCATCCCAAACTAATCCGTTGCGGTGTAATTCGATTGTTTCCCAGCGTAGCGGGGTGCAGTCGAACAACAAGGTCGGAGTGACGTTAACCAGATTTTAGGGTGGAGGGTGTCACTTCGCCCCACGTACCGCGACACGGGCGAGGGGAAAAGAATGCGCGTTCTGGCTATGGCATCGCAAAAGGGCGGATCGGGCAAGACGACCCTATCCGGTCATCTCGCGGTGCGAGCGCAGCTTGCGGGCGCAGGCCCGGTCTGCCTTATCGACATTGATCCGCAGGGGTCGCTCGCTGACTGGTGGAACGAACGCGAGGCGGAAATGCCCGCGTTCGCCCAGACCACCGTCGCCCGGCTCCAATCCGACCTCGAAGTGCTTCGCCAGCAGGGCTTCCGCTTGGCGGTAATCGACACTCCGCCGGCGATCACCATGGCGATCCAGAGCGTCATCCAGGTCGCCGAGCTGATCGTCATTCCGACTCGCCCCAGTCCGCACGATCTCCGCGCGGTCGGCGCGACGGTCGACCTGTGCGATCGCGCCGGCAAGCCCTTGTTGTTCGTCGTCAACGGAGCAACGCCCAAGGCCCGGATCACCTATGAAGCCGCGGTCGCGCTTTCGCAGCACGGAACGGTTGCTCCCGTCACGATTCATCACCGGACCGATTTCGCGGCCTCGATGATCGATGGCCGGACCGTCATGGAAGTCGATCCCAATGGCCGTTCGGCTCGCGAAATAGTCGAATTGTGGGACTATATCTCCGATCGGCTCGAAAAGAATTTCCGCCGGACGGTGTTTGCCGCCCCCGGCGCAGCTCAACCGATTTCGGCGCGCCCCGCCGGTGGCTTCGGCCGTCGTATCGCTGGCCAGTAAGGGAGCGTTTTCATGAAAAGCGAACCCAAGCCTTTCGCCTCGCTCTCGTCGGGACTGCTCGCACGCAAGGGCGCTGCTCGGCCCGCAATGAAGCCCCAGGGCTTTACCCAGATGGGCGGCTCGCTCGACGATCTCGGCTGGAACGACATGGGCTTCGAGCCGCCCAGGCCGGTCCTCGCGCCGGTTCGCGACGAAGATCATGACGCCTTTGGCGACGCCGTTCCCGAGCCGGCGCTGCGCAACAAGGTTGCCGCGCTGACGCCGTCGCAAACGGTCAACTCGCCGGTCCACAGCCAGCATGCCCAGATCACCGATCGTCTGGCCGCAGATTTCGCGCCTTCGGACGATGTTAGCCAGGACGAAACCGCCGAGCCCGTCGAGCCGGCTGAGAACGACGCCCTCGGCACCGTCGCCGAAATTGCCGCCGACGTCGTCGCCTTTGCTCCGCGCGCCGCCGCTCCGGTGCGCGTCGCACCGGCTCCGCGCGCCCAGCCGGGGGCCAAGGCCAAGACCGCCTTCACTCTGCGTCTCGAACCGGCGCGCCACCTCAAGCTTCGGCTGGCCTGTGCGGTCACCGGACGCTCGGCGCAGCTGCTGGTGACCGAAGCGCTCGACGAATTGCTTGCCGCAATGCCCGGGCTCGACGCGATGGCCGAGCGTGTGCCTCATGCTGGCCAAAAGGCCAACCGAAAGGGATAATCATGTTCAAGCCGCTTCGCTTCGGGACCGCGCTTACCGCAATCGCGATGATCAGCGGCGCCACCGGCTGCTCCAGCCCAGGGTCGAACCGCGCACGCAGCGCCTCGATCTTCGGCGGCAAGGTTGACACATCGAACATCGGCCTCGCCACCCGCGCTCAAATCGCTTTCGTCGCCGAGGATTACCGGTCGGCGGTCACGCTCGCCGAGCGCGCCGTCGAAGCGAGCCCGAACGATGCCGGGTTCCGCGCCTTGCTGGGCAATATCTATTTCGCTTCGGGGCGCTTCGCCTCGGCCCAATCGGCCTATCGCGACTCACTGACCCTCGTATCGAATCAGCCCTCGGTGGTGCTCAAGCTCGTGCTGGTCGACATTGCGCTCGGCAATTACGGCGAAGCTCTCAGCCTGCTCGAAGCCGCCCGCGGAGCGATCGACTCGTCCGATTACGGGCTCGCGCTTGCGCTTGCCGGTCAGCCCGGCGAAGCGATCGCGGTGCTCGAACCCGCTGCTCGAATGGTCGGCGCCGACTCGCGCGTCCGCCAGAATCTCGCGCTCGCTTATGCCTTCAGCGGCGACTGGACCGCGGCGCGAACGATCGCCGCGCAGGACGTTCCCGCCGAACAACTCGATGCCCGGCTGCAGCAATGGATGCAGCTCGCCAAGCCCGCCAGGGCGTCGGACCAGGTCGCGGCGCTGATCGGGGTAACTCCGGTTGCCGATACCGGTCAGCCGGCTCGACTCGCGCTGAAGGACGGCGGCAGCAAGCTTGCTGCTCTCGCTCCAACCCCCCAGCCGCAACCCGCCCCCATGTTCGTGACTGCCCAACCCGCTCCGGTTGTCGCCATCGCTCCGCAGCCGGCTCCGATCCCGGTTTCAGAGCCGGTCGAAACCGCCATGCTCGCTCCGCAACCCGCGCCGCAAGTGACGCTCGAGGCTGCACCGGCTGCAATCCCGTTGTCCTGGCCGTCCAAGGTCGCGGTGGTCAATCTTGCTCCTCCGGCGAGGATCGCAAGAGCGCCTCGTGCCGCGCCCTTGCCCCGGAAAGCCGCGCCCGGACTGCGCACCGCGGGCTTCCGTCCGGAGCGCTTCCTGCCGCTGCGCCGCGCCGCGCTCACTCGATCGGTCAACAGCGTCGTCCAGCTCGCCGCCTATCATAATGGCGCCTATGTGACGCCCGGCTGGAGCAAGCTTTCTCGCCGCTACGCGCACTTGCGTTCCTACACCCCGGTGACTGCACGCTTTGCCAGTCCGCGCGGGATGGTTTATCGTCTGGCGGTCAAGGGCTTCGCAAGCTCGCAAGAAGCCAACAACCTGTGCCTCTCGCTGCGGCGCGCCGGTGGCAATTGCTTCGTCCGCACCGTTGCCGGCGATGCTCCGGTCCGGATCGCCTCGCTCTAGCCTTGTTTCAGTCGCGCCGCGAAGCGGTCAGCAGGTCAAGACACGCCATCCTGACCGCGACTCCCATCTCGACCTGAAGCGTGATCAGTGAGCGCTCGGGATCGTCGGCCAGCGCGCCGTCGATCTCGACCCCGCGATTGATCGGTCCCGGGTGCATCACCGCCGCATTGGGCGCGGCTCGCGCCAGCCGCTCGGTGGTCAGCCCGTAGCGCAGGAGATATTCGCCCGGGCCGTCATCGAGCTGCTCTTCGAGCCGTTCGCGCTGGACCCTCAGCATCATGATCACGTTGGCGTCCTCGACTGCATCGTCGATCGAACCGCTTCCGCCAACATCGCCCGGCATAAGCGACGGCGGACCCGCGAAGCGCACTTCCGCGCCAAGCCGGGCAAGCAATTTAGCGTTCGATCGCGCCACCCGGCTGTGGCTGATATCGCCGCAAATCGCGACCTTGAGGCCTTCGATCCGTCCGAACCGGGTCCGCATCGTCAGCGCGTCGAGCAGCGCCTGGGTGGGATGCTCGCCGATCCCGTCGCCGGCGTTGATCACCGGGCAGTCCATGATCGCCGCCAGCCGCGCCGGAGCGCCACTGGTGCCGTGGCGAATGATCAGCACGTCGGGGCGCATCGCGTTCAAGGTGCGCGCGGTGTCCTCGATCGTCTCACCCTTCTTGATCGACGATTGCTCGACCTGCATCGTCACCACCTGAGCGCCGAGCCGGTTTCCGGCGATCTCGAACGACAGCAAGGTCCGGGTCGAATTTTCGAAAAAGGCGTTGATCAGAGTCAATCCGGCAAGCTTCTGCGATGCGCGGCGCGGCTGGCGATTGAATTTGGCCCAGCGCTCGCCCTCGTCGAGGATCGCGGCAATTTGGGCATC
Organism: Sphingomicrobium sp.; assembly: GCA_046714555.1. GTDB lineage: Bacteria > Pseudomonadota > Alphaproteobacteria > Sphingomonadales > Sphingomonadaceae > Sphingomicrobium. Next base: position 9,856 of record JBKKAQ010000125.1, read on the forward strand.
GCTGAGCGAATCGATCGAGAGCAGGTCCACGACCGCCGGGCCTAATCGTCCCGCGGCAGATTCGCCAGCGCATCGATCGCGCCCTGCAGGATGTGCGCGGCAGCAAGCTTGTCGACCGCCACCGCGCGTTTCGCTCGAGTGACGTCGGCGGCAATCATTGCGCGCTCGACCGCCTGGGTCGACCAGCGCTCGTCCCACAGCAATAGCGGAAGCCCGAGCGGCTCGAGATTGCGCGCAAAGGCGCGGACCGACTGCGTCCGCGGCGAATCGCTTCCATCAAGGTTGAGCGGAAGCCCGACGACCAGCCCGACGACTTTCGAGCGATCGGCGAAAGCGCTTAGCGCGGCGAGGTCGACGGTGAATTTGCTCCGCCTGATCGTCTCGGCGGGCCCGGCGAAGCTCCACCCTGAATCGCAGGTCGCAAGGCCGATCGTCCGCGTTCCGACATCGAGCCCGGCAAGCTTGCCACCGCTGCCGAGCGCTTCAGCGAACTCGGCCGTACTGGTGGTGATCATCGAACGCCAAACGCCGTCGCCCGGCGCTCGGCATCGCGGCGGATCGCTCCCCAGAACAAAGCGTAATCATAGACATGGTAATTATTGCCGGGAAGCACATAGGGCCCGATCATCGGAATCTCGCCGTCGATCAGCAGGAAACCATTGGCGCACCGCGCGCCGACCTTGCGCTGATCGAGCGTTGCGCTTGTCAGGTCGGCCGAGGGCAGCAAGGTCCCGGGGTTATCGCTCGGCGCCGCTGCACCGCCGAGCGTTCCGCTAATCGGATTGGTGCACAGCATGTCGGCGCGCCGCCGCTCGACCCCGTTCGGTCCGATCGTTCCTTCATAGGCGTCGATGACCAGTGAGACATTGGCGGGCTCGGCAAAGCTTTGCCAGCTGGCGATGCATCGCGCCTCGTCGGCGATGCGGCAGGCGGGCAGCCCCATCGCTGGCAAGTCGGCGCTGATCGAAAGCGGCCAGCCGACGACATAAGCCGCGACGATCCGTTTCGTCAGCGGCGTTCCCGCGACCTTCTCGCGCATCAGCCGCGCCAGATGCAATGCCCCTTGGCTGTGCCCGGCAAGAATAATCGGGCGTCCGGGGGCGACGTTGGCGATGAAATGATCGAACGCCCGCGCCACATCCAAATACGCCAGGTCGAGCGCTGCGGAGGCGTCGCTGTTCCGGAGCAGGAAAGCGCCGAACGCCGCCTGGCGATAGCGCGGCGCCCATATTTCGCCGGTCTGGTTGAACGCGCTCGACTGGCTGCGCACGAACAATATGGCGCGCTTGCCGCTCTCGGAATGGTCGAGCGGGGCGTTCCACCGCTCGCGCTCGAGATAGGTTGTCGGGTGAAGGAAGAAAACCGCAGCCTTGTTCACCCTCTCGCGATCGGGCTCGATTCCCTCCGGAAGCCAGCGCGACGGGTCGTCGGCTAGATCGGGCCGAGCGATCCAGTTCTCCGCGTCGCTATAATCGGGACCGCTTGCGGGCGGCGGCGCGACATAATGACCTTGCGGGGTCATCGTCCGGGTGAGGACCCGCCCGCCCCACTGATACATTGCGAATGCCGCCGCGACGACCACCAGGGTAAGCCAGAAGATCAGAAACAGGAACCGGCGAGCGTACATCGCGCCGCCTCTATGGTGCCGGGCAGGGCGCGGCAAGCGGCGCTTGAAGGGTGAGATGCTCCCTGCTAGCCGCGCTTGCGTCGCTCCAGACCCGTCACAAAGGCCTCCATGTCCGTCGATACCAAGACCGTCCGCCACATCGCCAGGCTCGCGCGGATCGCGATGAGCGATGACGAGATCGAGGCGCTGGTGCCCGAGCTCAACGCGATCATCGGCTGGGTCGAGCAATTGGCCGAGGTCGACACCGACGGGGTCGAACCGCTTACCGCGGTAATCGCCAACAAACTCCGGTTGCGTGACGACATCGTCACCGACGGCAATGTCCGCGACAAGGTGCTCGCCAACGCCCCCGAGGCCGAGCACGGCTTCTTCGCGGTGCCCAAGGTGATCGAGTGATGGCCCATATCTTCATCGTCATTGCGAATGACTGACCTCACCACCAGGACAATCGCCGAGCTCCGCGACGGCTTCCGCGCGGGCGACTTTTCAGCGCGCGAGATCGCCGGGAGCTTCAATGCCGCAGTCGCCGCCGGCCGGGCGCTCAACGCGTTTACGCTCGAAACCCCCGACGAAGCACTCGCCGCCGCCGATCGAGCCGACGCCGCGCGCGCTTCAGGCGATCTTGCGGCGCTGTCTGGCATCCCGCTAGGAATCAAGGATTTGTTCGCGACCGAAGGAGTCGATACCACCGCCGGAAGCAAGATCCTCTCGGGCTTTCGCCCACGCTATGAATCCTTCGTGTCGGCCAGGCTCAAGGCCGCCGGCGCCGGAATGCTCGGCAAATTGAACATGGACGAATTCGCGATGGGCTCGTCGAACGAAACCAGCGCCTATGGCCCGGCAATCAGCCCGTGGAAGCGCAACGACGGCGGCAATGCGGCGATCACTCCTGGGGGATCGTCGGGCGGATCGGCGGCGGCGGTCGCTGCGGGGCTTGCGCCCGGCGCGACCGGGACCGACACCGGCGGTTCGATCCGCCAGCCCGCCGCCTTCACCGGCATCTGCGGGATCAAGCCGACCTACGGCCGCTGCTCGCGCTGGGGGATCGTCGCCTTCGCTTCGTCACTCGACCAGGCGGGACCGATGGCGAAAACCGTCCGCGACTGCGCGATCCTGCTCGAGGTGATGAGCGGGTTCGATCCCAGGGATTCGACTTCGCTCGACCTTCCGGTGCCACGCTATGAAGCGGATTTATCGAGCGGTCTCAAGGGTAAGCGTGTCGGAATTCCCGCCGAATATCGGATCGACGGGGTTCCGGCGGAGATTGACGCCCTGTGGGAAAAGGGGGTCGAATGGCTGCGCGATGCCGGGGCCGAGCCGGTCAGGATCTCGCTACCCAACACCGCTTTCGCGCTTCCGACCTACTACATCATCGCACCCGCCGAAGCCTCCTCCAACCTCGCGCGCTACGACGGGGTTCGCTACGGAATCCGCGAAATGGGCCACGCTGGGCAAAACGGCCTTGATGGGATGTACGCCGCGACCCGAGCCGCGGGGTTTGGAGCGGAGGTCAAGCGCCGCATCATGATCGGCACCTACGTGCTCTCGGCGGGCTTCTACGACGCCTATTTCACCAAGGCGCAGAAGGTCCGGACTCTGATCAAGCGTGACTTCACCGCGGCCTTCGAAAGCTGCGACCTCATCCTCACCCCGACCGCGCCCTCGGCCGCATTCGGGCTCGGCGAGAAGATGAGCGACCCGCTGGCGATGTACCTCAACGACGTGTTCGCGGTCCCCGCAAGCCTCGCCGGCCTCCCGGCCATGTCGGTTCCCGGAGGCTTGGACGCGCAGGGCCTCCCGCTCGGCCTCCACCTGATCGGCCGCGAGCTCGACGAACAAACCGTCCTCAATGCCGCCCTCGCGATCGAACAGCGCGCGGGCTTCACTGCCAAGGCGGAGAAATGGTGGTGATCCCGTTTACAATCCCCGTCCGTCTTGGGCCTGTCGATGGGCGCAGGCGATACCGGGGCGCCAACGCCCTTCGACTTCGCTCAGAACGAACGGATCTCATCCATGGCTGAAGCTTTGGCCCCGTACCGAATCCACGGCGCAACGGGCGAATGGGAGGTCGTGATCGGGCTCGAAGTCCACGCCCAGGTGACGTCAAAGGCCAAGCTCTTTTCAGGCGCCTCGACCGAATTTGGCGCCGAGCCCAATAGCCAGGTCAGCCTGGTCGATGCGGCGATGCCGGGGATGCTTCCGGTGCTCAACCGCGAATGCATCCGCCAAGCGGTTCGCACCGGGATGGCGCTCAATGCCCGGATCAACCCCTGGAGCCGGTTCGACCGCAAGAATTATTTCTATGCCGATCTGCCTCAGGGTTACCAGATCTCGCAGCTTTACCATCCGATCGTCGGCGAAGGCGTGATCAGCGTCCTGGTCGACGACAAGGACGAAGGCAGCGCCAAATCGATCGGAATCGAGCGGATCCATGTCGAGCAGGACGCGGGCAAGCTGATGCACGATCAGCATCCCACATCCTCCTATGTCGACCTCAACCGCTCAGGCGTTGCCTTGATGGAGATCGTCAGCCGCCCTGACATGCGTTCTCCCGCCGAAGCAGGCGCTTATGTCCGTAAGCTGCGATCGATCTTGCGCTATGTCGGGTCGTGCGACGGCAATATGGAGCAGGGTTCGATGCGCGCCGACGTCAATGTCAGCGTGCGCCGCCCGGGCGGCGAGCTCGGCACTCGCACCGAAACCAAGAACGTCAATTCGGTGCGCTTCGTCATGGCGGTGATCGAGCATGAGGCGCGCCGCCAGGTCGAGGTGATCGAAGACGGCGGCACGATCGTCCAGGAAACCCGCCTGTTCGACCCCGACAAGGGTGTCACCCGGACGCTCCGGTCGAAGGAGGACGCCCATGATTATCGCTATTTTCCCGATCCCGACCTGCTCCCGCTCGAGCTGTCCGATACCTTCCTCGCCGAATGTCGCGCCAGCCTGCCCGAGCTTCCCGACGCCAAGCGCAAGCGCTTCGAGGCGATGGGCATCGGAGCGTACAACGCCAGCGTACTCACCGCAGAGGTCGAGACCGCGCATTGGTTCGATGCCTTGCTCGACGCAGGCGCTCTCCCAGCGCAGGCCGCCAATTGGGTCGCGTCCGAGCTGTTCGGAGTATTGAACCGCCTCGGCAAGTCGATCGAACACAGCCCGGTCGGCCCCGCTCAGGCCGCGGAATTGCTCGCTTTGGTCGCCGACAAGACGATCTCGGGGAGCCTCGCCAAGCAGGTGTTCGAAATCATGCTCGAAACCGGGCAAGGCGCCGCGGCGATCGTCGAGGAACGCGGGCTCAGGCAAACCAGCGACCCCGGCGCGATAGACGCGCGAATCGACCAAATCCTCGCCGCCAATTCCGACAAGGTTCTGCAATATAAGGATGGCAAGACAGCCCTGTTCGGCTTCTTCGTCGGTCAGGTGATGAAGGCGATGCAGGGCAAGGCCAATCCCGGTCTGGTCAATGAGCGGCTGAAGGCGAAACTCGACTAAGGTCAATGCCTTCTCCGTAGTTGGGAGATTTCGTGTGAAGCGCCTTGCCCTCCTCGCCGCTTTCACGGCGTTACTCCCCACCGTGACTTTGGCCCAGCGTCCGGCCCCCAGGCTGATCGTCGCGATTTCGGTCGACCAATTCTCCTCCGACCTGTTCGACGAGTATCGCCCGGTCTTCGGTGGCGGGCTTGCGCGAATGGCGAGCGGGGTGGCATTCCGCAACGGCTATCAGGCGCATGCCGCGAGCGAGACCTGCCCGGGCCATTCGACCATCCTCACCGGATCGCACCCCGCGCGCACCGGGATCATCGCCAACAATTGGTTCGACCTTGGGCAAGCGCGATCGGATAAGGGCGTCTATTGCGCCGAGGATGAGCGCGCGCCGGGCTCATCCTCGTCGAATTACACCGTATCGCCGTTCCATCTGCGCGTGCCCACGCTCGGCGAGCATATGAAGGCGCGCTGGCCGGCAAGCCGAAGCGTCGCGGTCGCGGGCAAGGACCGGGCCGCCGTGATGATGAGCGGACAGCTTCCCGACCAGCGCTATTACTGGAACGGCAAAGCCTTCGCCACCGACCGCAAGATCGTCCCTGTCCCGCGAAGCATCGCTCCGTTCAATCGCGCCCTCGCCGCCGCGATCGCCGCCCCGCAGCCAGCGCTGATCCCGCCACCCTTGTGCACCGCCAAGTCGCGGATCGTCGCGGTCGAGGGTGGCGGCAAGCCCGTCGGAGCGGGCAATTTCGCTCGAGCGGCGGGTGACGCCAAGGCGTATCGAGCCTCGCCGGCTTTCGATGGAGCGACGCTCGCGCTCGCCGCCAGCCTGTTCCAAGAGCTACGGCTCGGCCGCGGCCCAGCGCCCGACCTGCTCGCGATCGGGCTCTCCGCGACCGATTATGTCGGCCATAGTTACGGAACCGAAGGCGGCGAAATGTGCCTCCAATTGTTCTCGCTCGACCGCGATCTCGGCGATTTCTTCGCTCTGCTCGAT
>JBKKAQ010000126.1:0-6995 GCA_046714555.1 Sphingomicrobium sp.
GATCAATAGGGTCCGGCGGGCGCGGGTATAGTGCCATTCGTCGAGCCATTGGCCGTAAGGCGCGGCGAGCCAGCGCGGGGCGATGCGCAGTGCGGCTTGCCAGTCGGCCGGCGTGCGGATGACGATAAACTGGTTGCAACCATGATTGGCCTTGACGATCAACGGCAACGGCCAAGGCGGCAGAAGCGGAAGATCGCGCCCGTGCCACAGGGTCGGGACGACCAGCGCCTCGCCGAGCCGGTCGATCGCGAACTGCTTGGCGGCAAGCTTGTCGGTCAAGCGCGCGAGACCTTCGTCGCGGTCGTTGAGCTTGCGCCACTGAATCCATTCGGTGAACAGCCGCGGCCGATCGAGGTCGGGCCAGCGGCCGTGGCGCCAGCGATAGGCGATACCGATCCGAAGCCGAGACAGGTCCTGCGAACGGGCGAAGCGCGGAATCGCAGGCGCAAGGGCCTGCGCGCCATTCACTCGACGGTCCAGTCGATCGGCTTGAACGCGCCATTGTTCGATTCAAGCGCCGAGCAGGCGGTCAGGCCGATGACGAGGTCGATTTCGGCGCGGAAGCGAGTGAAGTCCCCTGCCCTGCTCAATGGAGGCTCGACGGTCAATTTACCGGTCCGGCCATCGACCGGGACGTTCATGAAGACGTTGAACGCGGTCGGGATCATGTCTTCGGTCACCCCGTAAGGGGCGAGCGCGGCGGCGAGATTGCCGAAGCAGCCGCGATGCGGATCGGTATCACCGTAGATGATCCGGAAAGTGTCCTTCGAGCAGGGGGTGAGCAGGAAATCGTGACGCCCGACGCGGTCCTCGAGGATTTCGAGCATCACCCGGCTTCGGTTCGAATAGAGCTTGTCACCGGTGGTGAGGTAAATCCGGCTGGCGTAATCGAGACTACGGCCCGAAGAGATCGCTTCGCCGATATCGGCGCGGCTGAAGGCGAGCAGATCGGCGACCTGTTCCCCGCGCGGATCGATCACGGTCAGCACCTGACCCTTGTCGAGAGTGAAGGCGACCCCCGAGCGCGGCTCGATGCGGTGGACGTCCGCCGCCAGCCCAGAGGCCGCCAGCGCTTGGTCAGGCGACGGCATCGCGGGCGCCTCGTCCGGCGAACGGGCAGCGCCAGCCGGGCTCGACCGCTCGACCGCTATACTGGCGAGCGGCCGAAATCGTTCCGTGGGACCCGAGCATCGGATTGGCCGACCCGGCGAGCGCGACATCGCGCCCGAGGATGGTGTCGCGCAACTTGTCGTAGCGGCCTTCGGAACGAAGCTGTTCGAACTGGTCATGAAGGTTGAAGATCATCGCCGGGCTGTCGAAGCGCCGCGCGGGGCGGCTCGCGGCCGGGTGGAGCCCGACGACGAAGAATGCCTCGCCGCCGAAGCTCAAGGCGAAATGCGGGTCCTCGGGGTCGTGGGCAACTCGCGGATCGAGGCTTTGGCCAAGCCAGTGATCCTTGTCCGAAAGCGACTGGAGGCGCTGCCACAGGCGCTCTTCATATTCGTGCTCGCTTGCCGGGGCGCCCTGTTCGAACAACACCACCAGCGACTGGAACGGGATCGGGTCGAGGCGGTAGCGGGCGGCGATGTCGAGCAGTGCGGGAATGATCCTCAAATCGTCCCAGCCCGAGCGAAAGTCGCGGGCGACGACGAAGCGCATGCCTTCGCGATTAAGCGCGGCCTTGGCTCCGACGCACGGAAAATCGGGATCGGCGACAAAGCCCATGAAGCGTTGCGCGAGCGGATGGCCGCGATCATCGGGGGAAGGAAGCATGATCGCCAAACGAGGCGCGCCGGGGTAAGTTTCATTACGAAATTTCTGCTCGCGCGCACAATCCGCGCCGTCTAACAAAGCGCGGCATGACCATTATCGTCACCGGCGCCGCGGGCTTCATCGGATCGACCACCGCGCGGGCGCTTCTCGCGCGCGGCGAAACCGTGCTCGGGATCGACAATATCAACGATTATTACGACCCGTCGCTCAAACAGGCGAGGCTCGATCTCCTGTCGGGCGAGTTCGGCGAAGCGTTCGACTTTCGCCGCGCCGACTTCGCCGACCCGGCGGCGCTGGCGCAAGCGGTCGCGGGGGTCGAAATTGAACGGATCGTCCATTTGGGGGCGCAGGCCGGGGTACGCTATTCGATCGACAATCCGGGGGCCTATGTCCAGTCGAACCTGGTCGGGCATCTCAATCTGCTCGAGCTCGCCCGCCACCGCCGGGTCGAGCATATGGTCTATGCATCCTCATCGTCGGTCTATGGCGGAAACACCAGCCTGCCGTTCCGGGTCGAGGACCGGGTCGACCGGCCGCTGTCGCTGTATGCGGCGACGAAGAAGGCCGACGAGTTGATGAGCGAGGCTTATGCCAACCTCTATCGGATGCCGCTGACCGGGCTTCGCTTCTTCACCGTCTATGGCCCGTGGGGACGCCCCGACATGGCGATGTGGATTTTTTTGAAGGCGCTGTACGAGGGGCGGCCCCTGCCCTTGTTCAACGGCGGCAAGATGCGGCGAGACTTCACCTATGTCGACGATATCGTCAGTGGAGTGGTCGCCTGCCTTTACGGCCCGCCCGCCGATGACGGGAGCGAAAAGGCCGGCGGAAGCTTTGCCGCCCATGCGCTTTATAACATCGGCAACAACCGCTCCGAGGAATTGATGCGGCTGGTCGAAATCCTCGAGCAGACGACCGGGATCAAGGCCGAGATCGATCTTCAGCCGATGCAGCCCGGCGATGTCACCGACAGCTTCGCCGACATCAGCGCGATCCGCCGCGACCATGGCTTCGAGCCGACGACCTCGATCGACGCCGGGGTGCCGCGCTTTGTCGAATGGTATCGCGACTATCACCGAATTTGAGCTGAGACAGTCGATGACGCTTCCAGCGACCCTGTCGCGGCTTCGACTGCCGGTGATCGCGGCGCCGATGTTCATCGTTTCGAGTCCGGCGCTGGTGATCGCGCAATGCAAGGCGGGGATCGTCGGAAGCTTTCCGGCCTTGAATGCCCGGCCGCAGTCCTTGCTCGGCGAATGGATCCATCAGGTGCGCGAGGAATTGGCGGCGCACGACCGCGAGCATCCCCAGGCCCCCGCGGCGCCGTTCGCGGTCAACCAGATCGTCCACAAGTCGAACGACCGGTTCGACGCCGACATGGCGATTTGCGCCCAATATGAGGTGCCGATCGTCATCACCTCGCTCGGCGCCAGGACCGAGCTCAACGATGCGGTCCATGGCTGGGGCGGGATTACGCTTCACGACGTAATCGACGACCGCTTCGCTCGCAAGGCGATCGAGAAAGGCGCCGACGGGCTGATCGCGGTCGCAGCGGGCGCGGGCGGGCATGCCGGACGCTGGTCGCCGTTCGCGCTGGTCCACGAAATCCGCTCATGGTTCGACGGGCCGGTCGCCTTGTCGGGAGCGATCGCGACCGGGAGCGCGGTGCTTGCCGCCCGGGCGATGGGGGCCGATTTCGCCTACATCGGTTCGCCGTTCATCGCCACGCCCGAAGCCAATAGCAGCGATGCGTACAAGGCCGGGATAGTCGAGGGCGGAGCGGCCGACGTGGTCTATACCGACCTGTTCACCGGTATCGCGGGCAATTACCTCAAGCGATCGATCCGAAGCGCGGGGCTCGACCCCGACGCGCTCGAGCGCGGCGACCCGTCGACGATGGAGTTCGGATCGGCCGCCGGGGCCAAGGCGTGGCACAACATCTGGGGTTGCGGCCAAGGGATTGGCGCGGTCAGCGGGGTGGTGCCGGTGGCGGAGTTGATCGAGCGGCTGGCGGTGGAATATGCGGCGGCGAAGGTGCGAGTTACGGGTTGAAATTTTTTGATTGCGCCTCAGCGTTGCCAGACGAGGTCGCGTTCGAGGCGGCCCATCAGGGCGCGCGCGGGGCTTTGTGCGGGGCTATCGTCGCCGCCGCCATCGTCGAGCCGCTTGACCCGGGCATAAAGGTCGACGCTGGCGGTGATCAGCCGCTGCGCCGCCTCGGGGAGCTGGCCGATGACCAAAGGGTCGCTGTCGGTCGCCTTGCCGATGCGGCGTTCGGGGCGCGGCTGGTGCGCGGAATGCAGGTCGCCGCTTTCGATCGCGCGCTGGGTCAACAGCCAGGCGACGATGTGCATCACCCGGGTGGTGACCTTCAAGGATTCGCAGGCGAAGCCGACCCGTACGAAGGGGTCGAGCAACAGCCGGTCCGAGCGCCCGAGATCGTCGAAATAGGCGCGCGCCTCGTCGGCGAGGACCATCGCTTCGGTATAGAAAGCGTCGATCAGCCGCGGGGTGATCCGCGCTTCGGGTCCGATATAGTCGAGCGAGTCGGTCATTGCACTCAAGTCTGCCACCAAATGCCGCCTTGTGGAAACGCTTGATATCGCGGCGGGGGCCGGAGCGCGCGCGATTGTCCCGGTGCGGGACGGTCAGGCGATGATGTCGGGGATCATCTGATCGGCGAGAAGCGCGATTTCGTCCTTGAGTCGAAGCTTGCGCTTTTTCATTCGCGCAAGCTCCATCTGGTCCACGGTTCCGGCTTCACGGAGTGCGGCGAGTTCGCCATCAAGCCGGCGATGCTCGGCGCGAAGCTCGGCAAGGCGGCGTGCGGGATCGTCGTCGTTCATGCTGGAAGCGACCCTAGCCGAGCGCGGCAGAACGCGCGAGCGCGGCGACGGGGCGAGTCAATCGAACAAGACAAATTAGCAATTTCATGGTCTATTGAGGATCGTCGCATCCATTCACGAAGGAAATGTTACCGATGGACAAGGCTCATGCCGATGCACTTGCGAACAAGCACGCAGCGCTCGAAGCCAAAATCGACATCGAAGAGCGCCGCCCCCACCCCGGCGACGTACTGCTTGCCCGACTCAAGAAAGAGAAATTGGAGATAAAGGACGATCTGCTCGGCCATTAAAGCCGGACTTTTGAAATCAAAGACCCGGACTTTTGAAATCAAAGCCAACGGCCCGCGGAGGGATTGCCCTCCGGCAGGTCATTCGTCGCGCGAAACCTTTTCGATCCGTTCGTGGCGTTCCTGCGCTTCGAGGGGCATGGTGGCGATCGGGCGGGCGATCAGCCGGCCGAGCGAGATCGGCTCGCCGGTGACTTCGCAATAGCCATATTCGCCCGCGTAAAGGCGACGGATCGCGCAATCGATCTTGGCGATCAGCTTGCGCTGGCGGTCGCGGGTGCGAAGCTCGATCGCCCAGTCGGTTTCGCTCGACGCGCGGTCGGCGAGGTCGGGCTCGCGCAGACTGTCGACCTGGAGCTGGGCCATGGTCGCGCGCGATTCTTCGATGATCGCTTCCTTCCAGTCCTTGAGCTTGTGGAGGAAGTAGGCGCGCTGCCGGGCGCACATGAACTCTTCGTCGTCCGAGGGTTGATAGCCCGCTGCGGAAATGATCCGGTCGAAGCTTGCAGGTTCGGGGCCGAGAAAATCGACAAGAGCAGTAGCCATGAAATGCCTCCCCGGTAACGCCGCTCGCCGCCACTGCGGCCAGGCTCATGGTGCAGCCGGAACGATTCACGCGATTTGTCCGGATAGTACCGGGCAAGTCGGTTATCCCCAGTCGCGCCTATAGTTAGGCCCATGGCGATTAACAAGAACTGACGAACACGGGATTTAAACAAAACCGGGCGCTGTTGCTATTATGGCGCAAGCGCTTGCCGGGCTTGGCCGTTGCGCGCGGCGGACGCTTCGCCCATAGCGCGCGGCCAATGCGCATCCTCCTCACCAATGACGACGGGATTCATGCCCGCGGGCTCGCGGTGCTCGAGAGCGTCGCGAAGACCTTGTCCGACGACATCTGGGTAGTCGCGCCTTCGGACGAGCAGTCGGGTGCCGGGCATTCGCTGACGCTGTCGCGGCCGGTGCGGTTGAGGCGCCACGACGACCGGCGCTTTTCGGTCACCGGAACCCCGACCGATTCGGTGATGCTCGCGCTGGCCGAAGTGATGAAGGACTCGCCCCCCGACCTGATCCTGTCGGGGATCAACCGCGGCGCCAACCTCGGCGAGGACGTGACCTATTCGGGAACGGTGTCGGCAGCGATGGAGGGCGCGCTCGCGCGGGTGCGCTCGATCGCGCTGAGCCAGAGCTTTGACCGCGAGGGGCTGGGCGACAAGGTGCCGTTCGCGGCGGCCGAGGCCTGGGCGGGGCGCGCGCTCGCCCCCTTGCTCGAAGCGCCGATGGCGCCGGGAGGGCTGATCAACATCAATTTCCCGGCGCTCGCGCCCGACGAGGTGCGCGGGATCCGGGTGTGCCGGCAGGGAATCCGCGATTACGGCCGGTTGCAGGCGGTCAAGCGGACCGACCCGCGCGGCTTTGATTATTACTGGTTCGGGCTTGGTCCGATGATCGAGACGCCGGGGCATTCGACAGACCTCGAAGCGATCGCGGACGGCTTCGTCTCGGTCACTCCGCTGCACCTCGACCTGACCCACGAGGATTCGCTGATCCCGCTCGCCGAAAGCTATCCGCCGGCCAAAAAAGCTTTTTTCCGGACCAATAGAGCACGCCGGGCGTTGTATTTGACGCCTAGTAAAGAGAAACAGCGTGCCGAGCCTATCATTCAGATCGATCATCCCCGGGGTCGTTTCGATCGCGCTCGGCGCCTTCGCGGTGCCCGGAGCCGCGCTTGGCGCAAGCGCGTCGGTTTCGGCCGAGCCCACAAGCCAACCGAGCATCGAGGCATTTTACGCCGCGCGGGGCTCGCGCCCGTTATGGACCGTCGATGGAGCAGTGACGGCCCCGGCGCAGCGGCTGATCGCTGTGCTCAAGCGTGCCGAGAGCGACGGAATGAGCGAGGGCAAGGCAATCGCCGAGCGAATCGAGCAGGCGCTGGCGAGCGCCCCCGGCGCGGGTCCGCAAGTCCGGGCAAGCGCCGAAACCTTGCTGTCGAGCGCATGGGTCGACTATGTCCAGTGGCTCAAGCGGCCTTCGAGCGCCGGGATGGCCTATGGCGAGATGGCGCTGGCGCCAATGACTCCCTCGGCCGCGG
>JBKKAQ010000127.1:0-15120 GCA_046714555.1 Sphingomicrobium sp.
GGTGCCTAGAGAACAGAAGAGCAACGGATTTGGACGCGCAAACGCTCCGTACTGCCGCGATGCAGTCGAAGGCCTGGCCGTACGAGGAAGCCCGCAAGCTCCTCAAGCGCTGGCCCGAGGGCAAGCCTGGCGGCGCGCCGATGCTGTTCGAAACCGGCTACGGCCCGTCGGGGCTGCCCCACATCGGCACCTTCAACGAAGTGCTACGCACCACCATGGTCCGCAACGCCTTCACCACCCTGACCGGCCGGCCGAGCCAGCTGATCGCCTTCAGCGACGACATGGACGGGCTGCGCAAGGTTCCCGACAACGTCCCCAACGCCGCGATGCTCGCCGAGCATCTCGGCCGCCCGCTGACCAGGATCCCCGACCCGTTCGGGACCCACGACAGCTTCGCCCACCACAATAATGCGATGCTCCGCAAATTCCTCGACCGCTTCGGCTTCGACTATGAATTCCTCTCCGCCACCGACTGCTACGCCAGCGGCCGCTTCGACCCGGCGATCCGCGATGTGCTGCGCGGCTGGGACGCCATCCTCGGGGTCATGCTCCCCACCCTTCGCGAGGAACGCCGCCAGACCTACTCCCCGATCCTCCCCATCTCCCCCACCAGCGGCCGGGTGCTCCAGGTCCCGGTCGAAGTGGTCGACGCCGCTGCCGGCACCATCGCCTTCACCGACGAGGACGGCAGCCCGGTCACCCAATCGGCGCTCTCGGGGCGCGCCAAATTGCAATGGAAGGTCGACTGGGCGATGCGCTGGGCGGCGCTCGGGGTCGATTACGAGATGGCGGGCAAGGACCTCATCGACTCGACGGTCCACTCGGGCAAGATCGCCCGGATCCTCGGCGCAAAGCCCCCCGAAGGCTTCAATTACGAAATGTTCCTCGACGAAAGGGGCGAGAAAATCTCCAAGTCGAAGGGCAACGGCCTGACCCTCGACCAGTGGCTGACCTACGGCTCGGAAGCCAGCCTCGCCTTCTTCATCTACCGCGAGCCGAAGCGCGCCAAGAGCCTCCACGTCGGCGTGATCCCGCGCGCGGTCGACGAATATTGGCAGTTCCGCGCCAATTATCCCGCCCAGCCGCTCGACCAGAAGCTCGGCAATCCGGTCCACCATATCCACGACGGCAAGGTGCCCGAAGCGGCCCTCCCGCTGACCTACGGACTATTGCTCAACCTCGCCTCGCTTCCCGGGGTCGGCGACCGCGCCACCGCGTGGAAATTCGTCCAGCGCTACGCGCCCGGAACCGCTCCCCAAACTCATCCCGAGCTCGACACATTGATCGGGCTCGCGGTCAATTACGCGCGCGATTTCGTCGCCCCGACGCTATCCCGCCGCCTCCCCGACCCGCGCGAAGCCGACGCCCTCGCCGACCTCGACTCGGCGCTCGCCGCCTTGCCTCCCGAAGCCGACGCCGATCTGATCCAGAACCTCGTCTTCGAAGTCGGCAAGCGCCACGGCTTCGACCCCTTGCGCGACTGGTTCAAGGCGCTCTACGAAACCCTCCTGGGCTCGCCACAGGGCCCGCGAATGGGGAGTTTCTTCGCGCTCTACGGGATCGACAACAGCCGCAAACTGATCGCCGAGGCGTTGGTTCGGTAAGACCGCGGCGTCTTCTTGTGGGAAAGACCGCACCGGTCTTGCTAGCAAATGACCCCGCGGTCTCGAGCGTCAGCGAGCAACAAAAAAGCCCGCCCCCTAACCCCCTTTCCGCTCCGCGATCCACCGATCGATCTTGCGCTCGAGCACCGGCAAGGGCAGCGCCCCGGTCATCAGCACCTGCGCATGGAAATCGCGAATGTCGAATTTCGCCCCAAGCTCGGTCTCGGCCTTGCGCCGCAACCGCTGGATGGTCAGCGCGCCGATCTTGTACGCCAGCGCCTGGCTCGGAATCGCGATATAGCGCTCGACCTCGGCGGTCGCATCGGTTTTGCCCATGTCGCTATTGGCCATCATGTAGGCGATCGACCGGTCGCGGGTCCAACCCTTCGAATGGATCCCGGTGTCGACTACCAGCCGCATCGCCCGCATCATCTCGTCCGACAAGGTCCCGAACCTTTGAAAGGGATCCTTGTACAACCCCATTTCATAGCCCAGCGTCTCGGCATAAAGCGCCCATCCCTCGACATAAGCGGTGTTGCCGCCAAACCGCATGAACGGCGGCAATGCCTCCTTCTCCTGCGCCAAACTGATCTGGAAATGATGCCCCGGCGCGCCCTCGTGGAGGTATAGCGTGGTCATCCCCGGGGTCGTCCGCGACGGCAGATCATAAGCGTTGAAATAGAAGATCCCCGGCCGGCTGCCGTCGGCGGTCCCGCTGTAATAACTTCCACCAGCCTCGAATTTCTCGCGAAACGGCTCGTACGGCCTGATCTCGAGCGCGGCCTTGGGGATAGTGGAAAAGAACCGCGGGATCTGGGCGTCGACCGCCTTGCCGATCGCATAATAGCCCTGGGTCAGCGCTTCGCGGGTCGGCATCTTATATTTGGGATCGGTCCGCAAATGCTCGAAGAATTGCCCCAGATTGCCCTTGAAGCCGACCTCGGTCCGGACCTTTTCCATCTCGCTTGTGATCCGCGCGACTTCCTCCAGACCAAGCCGGTGAACCGCATCGGGCTCGAGCGGCAGGGTGGTGGTCTGCTCGATCAGCAGGCGGTAAAGCGCCTCGCCGCCCTTCATGCCGATCAGCCCGACGCTGTCGCGAGCGCGGGGGAGATATTCGGTCTTGAGGAAATCGCGCAGCCGGGTCAGCGCGGGATAGATTTCGGTGACGATCGATGTTCGATAGGCGGCGGCCAGCCGCGTTCGGTCGGTCGCCGGAACAGCGGCCGGGATCAGCGAGACCGGCCCATAATAAGGCGAATCTTCGGGCTTCTGCGCCAATTGCGTGTCGAGCTGCTCGATCACGTTGCGGATGGTCAATTTGGTATCGACCACTCCGCTGTTGAGGCCTTCGCGAAACCGGGCGATCGAACGGTCGATCAGCGTCACGAACTGCGGATGGCGCTTCAGATTATTGTCATAATCGGCCAGCGTCTTGAACGGCGCGGTCCCGGTGCCGCTGGCGAAGGTTGGATAGAAGGTGTGGAAGCCGAAGAAATGATTGAGCGGGCGGACCGCGGTCAAGGCAAGGATTGCGGGGGTCAGCGATCGAAGCGAATCCCTCGTTGAAAATTCGAACACGTCATAGGCAAGCTGGTCGGTCGGATCGAGCGCCGCCCGGTCGATCGCGTGAAGCGCTGCAAGCTCGGCTTCGCCGGCGGCACGCTCGGCGGCGAAATAGTCGTCGCTGACATAATCGCCAAGCTGGTCGGCATAGCGCAGGTCACCGCGCGACAGGGCCTCGATCGGATTGCGCTTGAGGTCCGCCTCGTCACTGGCGTTGAACAATTTGAACAAGGCGTCATGCGCGCTTTCGCTCGCCGGAGCCGCGGCGATCGGCGCGGGCGACGCCAGCTGCGGCTCTACCGCCGCACAGGCGCTCGCGCCCGCCATCAGCACGATCAGCGCCGCGCGTTCAATGTGATTGTTCATTCGCTCAGGTCCCGTCGTATGAAAGTGCTGCGCGGAAAATTCATGCGCCGCCGCGATTCGACCTGTTCCCAACGCGGCAAGGCCTCGATCGGATACGGCCCGCACGCGAAAAAGGGCGCCACGGCAGAACCGCAACGCCCCTTTCGGACAACCGCCCGCGCCTTGCCTGCAAGGAGCGAGATTCAAGCCTAACGACTACCAGAAGAAATTGCGGATCACGTCGACCACCTCGCCGCTGTAAATGTCGACCAGAAGCGCGTCGTCATAATAACGCACCCAGCGATACGGGCCGTACACCGCCGGAAGGCGATATTGCCACGGATCGTTGAGCCAGTAATTGCTGCTGTAATAGCTCGGCCACATCGAATATCCGACCGAGAAGGGACGATAGCCATAACCATAGGGATCGTAATAGCTGCCGAAGCGGAACAAGGATCCGTAGCGGCTGCGATGGCTTCGCCAATCGTAGCGATGGTCGTTCCGCCAGTCGCTCGACCAATGATGGTGATGATAATGTTTGGTTCCGCTCTTCGAACTGGTCGAACTGGTCGTGGGCGAGGATTCGACCGTTCGGACCACCGGGGCGGGACTGCTCGTCGTCAGCCGCGGCCGAGTCGCGGTCGTGGTGCTTCCGGCCCGCCGCTCGCGGCTGCGCCAGTTAGTGACGCTGTCCGACCCGTCGCGCGTGACGGTCCGCGCCCGAATCCGTTCCCTCGCCAGGCTTGTATCGCCTGACTGATCGGTGCGGCTAATCGAACGCCGAGCGGTATCGACCCGCTCGACGTTCTCGACCCGCATCGGCCGCTCGATGCGTTGGGGACGCTCGGTGCGAACCATCACCCGCTCGGCGCGCTGCGGACGCTCGGCGCGAACCTCCATCGCACGCTCGGCACGCTGCGGGCGCTCGGCTCGAACCTCCATTGAACGTTCGGTACGCTGCGGGCGCTCGGCACGAACCTCGACCGAACGCTCGGCGCGCTGCGGACGCTCGGCGCGAACTTCGACCGCGCGTTCGGCGCGCTGGGGCCGCTCGGAGCGCGCCGAGCTGCGGGAATCGGAACGATGCTCGTCGCCCGCCACCGCAGCGCTCACGGGCATCGCCGCGCTCGCCATAACCATCATCAGGACTAGGGACTTACGCATGATCGGCTCCACGCAATCTGATTCAATATCAGGCGCTTTTTTGCTCCAAAATAGATTAGCCGTCGCTGAACCGATTGCGCGCTGTCATGGCGCCGCCTGACCGCCTGGCGGCGGCGCGGACGTCCCGTCCCCGCTCTCGATCGGCGGCGCTTCGGGCGTGGCCGATCCGGCTGGCGCGATGGCCGCGATCGGTGCCGCGCCTGCCATCGCCTGAGCGGCGCGAACGATCGCCTTGCGAATCCGTGGATAGGCTCCGCAGCGGCACAAATTGGGCAAGGCGTCGATCTGCGCGGCGCTCGGGTTGGGGCTCGCCTGCAACAAGGCGGCGATCGCCATGATGAACCCCGGGTCGCAATAGCCGCACTGGCTGACCTGTTCGGCCGCCCATGCCTGCTGCACCGGATGCGCGCGGTCGTTCGACAGGCCTTCGATGGTGGTGATATTGCTCCCTTCGAGCGCGGCGATGGTCACCGTGCAGCTGGTCACCGCCCGCCCGTCGACGATCACCGTGCACGCGCCGCAGTCCCCGTTGGCGCAGCCATATTTGGTCCCCGTCAGGTTCGACGCGTCGCGCAGCGCCCACAACAAGGGCATCTCGGGGTCGAGCCGATAATGGATCGCCTCGCCATTGACCGTCATCCGAGTCATCGCCTCCCGACTAGAACGCGCCGCGGCGCTTGCAAAGGCGATCCTTGTCTGGTGATGCGCGCCATCGGACAGATCATCACCTCGACCGGCGCGATCGGCGTCGACCAGAGCGGCGGCGTAAGCGGCCGCGGCGGCGACAGCGGCAACGGCGGCGAATGCGGCAACAACGCTCGGCTTCCGCTCGTCCTGCTTCACGGGGTCGGCTCGGACAAATCGGTCTGGCGCCCGCAGCTCGACCATTTCGACGCCGAGCGCCGAACCGTCGCAGTGGATTTTCCGGGCTATGGCGAAAGCGATTTCCTCGGCAGTCCGACGCTCGAAGATTTCGCCGGTGCGATCCTCGGCGCGATGGATGCGCTCGGCATCGATCGCGCGCATATCTGCGGCCTGTCGCTCGGCGGGGTGGTCGCGATCGAGCTTCATCATTCGACTCCCGCCCGCTGCGCCTCGCTGATCCTTGCCCACAGTTTCGCGGTCCATCCCGACGGCCGGGCGATTTACGACCAATTGATCGCCGCCAGCGCCGACATGGCCGCCATGGCGCTCGCCCGGGTTCCGCTGCTCGTCGCCGCCGGGACCGATCGCGCGCTGTGCGACCATCTTGCCCAGACCATGGCGGCGATCGATCCGGCGGCGTTCGCGCTCGCCGCCCGGGCGGTGTGGCTGGCCGACCAGCGTCACCGCCTGTCGTCGATCGCGGTGCCGGTCCTGGTCATCGTCGGGGCCGAGGACCGGGTCACTCCGCCGGCGCTGTCGCACGCGCTCGCGGCCGGAATCGCGCACAGCTGCCTGGTCGAAATCGCCGGCGCGGGGCATCTCTCGAACATCGAGCAGCCCGGCGTTTTCAACCGCGCCGTGGACCAGTTTCTCTCCGGAATCGAACTAAAAGGCCAATGCTTACCACCCCTTTAACCCTGAGTTTTAAGCCGATTTTCGCCCTGCGCTGCGAAAAGCGTGGTCATGGAAAAGACCGCTCAAACCCGCTTCGCCCGGCTCGCCGTCGCTCTTGCGCTGACACTTGCTCCTGCCGCCGCTCACGCCCAGTCGAAAGCCGACGCCCTGCTCGGCGGTCCCAGCCGCCTCGCCATGCTCGTCGCCCAGCAGAACCGCACCCCGCTCCAGACCGCGGCCTATTACCCCGCCCGCTCGACTCGACCAGTTGTATTTCGCAACGCAATAGCGTCATATTGGAAACCGGCGGTCAGTCCCGCCGTCGCGCTCGATCGCCCCAATGTCTTCGGCTCGGTCGCCCTCGCCATCCCGCGTTCGCCGCTCGACAATCGCTGGCGCCGGGTCGAGCGCTCGCGCGTCGCCGGCGCTCCCGCCGCCTTCGCCGCCGCGCTCCGCAACCACGATCCGCTCGCCCGCCTCGACGCGGTCAATCGCTACGTCAATGCCCGCGTCGCCTTCACCGACGATTCGCGCCAGTATCGCACCGAGGACCGGTGGGCGCCCGTCGGCGAGACCCTCCGTCGTGGCCGCGGCGACTGCGAAGACTATGCCATCGCCAAATTGCAGATGCTTCGCGCTGCCGGCTTCTCTGATTCGAACCTTTATTTCGTCATCGTCAAGGATGTGGCTCGCCGCGCCGACCATGCGGTGCTCGTCGCCCGCGCCGAAGGGCGGATGCTCCTGCTCGATAATGGCACCGACCGCATCACCGACGCCGCTGCCGCGCATGACTATCGCCCGATCTTCAGCTTCGCGGCTGGTCGGGTCTGGACCCATGGCTATCAGCGCGCCCTCCCGCCGGTCAGTGCGGCTCCGGTCATCACCGCCTCGCTCGACCTTCAACGTTCGCGCAGCGCCTCGCTTCGCGCCTTGAGCACCGGCTTCAACAGGTAGCTCAGGACGCTCTTGCGCCCGGTGATGATCTGCGTGTCGCACATCATCCCAGGGGTGATCGGCAGCTCGCGACCCTGTGATGTCAGATAAGCGCGATCGGTTTCGACAATCACATTGAAGTAGGCTTCCTCGGTCGCCTCGTCATAAATTGAGTCGGCCGATACCTGAACAACCCGGCCGTCAAGCCCACCGTAAACCGAAAAATCATAGGCGGTAATCTTGACCAGCGCCTTGTCGCCGACCTTGATGAAGGCAATGTCGCTGGGGCGGACGCGGGTCTCGATCAGCAGTTTCTCGCCCATCGGCACGACTTCCATGATCTTCTGCCCAGCCTGGACAAAGCCGCCGACGGTCGTCACCTGAACGTCATTGACCACCCCATCCACCGGTGAGCGCAACTCACTCCGGTCGAGCTTGCCGCGCGCCCCGCGCAACGATTCCTCGTTGACCGCGATTTTCGCGTTGATCTGGCTGCGCTCATTCAGCGCATCCTGACGAAAGGAGAAACCCGCCTCGCTAGCCTGTGCCTGCGCCTCACGGATCGCTGCCTGCGCGCGACCCGCCTGCTCGCGCGCTGCCGCGATCCGGCCCTGAAGGTCGATGACTTCGCGGCGCGCGGTCAGAAGCTCGGTCTGGGGGACAATATTCTTGGCTGCCAACGGTTCGAGCATTTCAACCTGGCGCTGTGCCAAAGCAAGGCTTCCCTGCAGGCTATTGATCGTCGCCTGGGCTTCGCCGACTTCGCGCCGCCGCTGATCGGCCGACGCGTTGAGCGCTGCAACCTTGCTTCGCAAGGCCGATTGACGCATCGCTTGCAGCGCGGCTTCGCCCTGACAATCGCCGCCAGCGCAACTCGACGAGCCCCCCAGCCCTTCGGACTGCAGCCGCGATGAGCGAGCAGACAAGGATCGGGTTTCGGCCTCGATTTGACCGAGCTCGGAAGCGCTTTGCGTATCATCGAGACGAGCGAGTAACTGCCCGCTGCGGACCCGCTGGCCTGAGCGGACAAGGAATTCCCGGATCGTCGCCGGCTCGGCCGACTGAATAAGCTGGACCTTGTTTGTCGGAATGACCTTGCCTTGGCCTTGGGTCACTTCATCGACCTGCGCCAGCATTGCCCACAACAGAAAGAGCCCGAACGCCAGTGCCGACATAACAATGATAAGCCGAGCGCCCGTGAGGGGTTTACCGCGTCGGCCTGAATCGCGCGATAGGAAGGGAATAGATGCCATTATTACGCTCTTACACCAATTGGAGCACGAAGGTCAGCGCGACGCGAGAGAAGGTGCGGCGGCGGCCGCAATTGCAACCGCGGTCGCCTCGCTGGAAGACGCTTTCGCATGTTGCTCGGCGATCGCGCGCGTTGCCCCGCTGCTCGCATCCGAAGGCATTGGAATATTGAGTTTCCAGCCTTTTGAGGTGTCGAGCAGCCCGCCGACATCATTGGGTGCCCGGGCAATCGGCGGGCCTTCGGCTTGGGCAAAGATCGATCCGTTAGGCTCGGCCGTCGCTCTAGCGATCCTTAACACCGGTCGGAGTGCCGCAGGATCAGTCGGTTCACCGATATAGCGGCCCGTAAAAGCCGCGGGCATTCCCCAGGCACCGGGCCAGCGATAAAAAATATGGACGCCAAGCTTGGCCACTTTGGCGAGCATCGGCGCCCAGCGCGGAGCGACATAGTCGGCATGATAATGGGTTGCGGATCCGACTGAGGATTCTACATAGCCCGCAAGCGAAGCTCGAGCGATATCTTCGGCGACGCGCCATGCTTGAGCAGCGGGTGCGCGCGACAATGAACCGTCACAGACGAAACTGAATTGGCAGATTGGGGTGCTGTTGCGCTGGTATACCACTCCGCACACTGACTTAGGATAGGCCGGATGACGCAGACGGTTGAGCACGACTTGCGCTACCGCCCTGCGGCCGGCAACTGGTTCAAACCCTGCTTCGTAATATACTGCCTGCGTCAGGCATAAAAGCGCCCGGCGATGATCGATCGAAGCGCCGGCGCCGGAAAACGGGCGCGCTGCTTCGACCGGTGACGAGCTGAATGGAAGTGACGCGTTGATCAGCATTGCCTGATCGCCAATTGCGCGAACTTCCGTCACCTGATCCCCACTGGTAGCGGCGATCAATGCGACCTTTTGGGCCTCACGCAATGGCAGGGTAACTTGCGCCGATGGCGCCGGGCGGCTTGCCGCGCCCGCAACTGCCATTATCGCCGCAGCAATCGCGATGGCCATCGTGAAGAGGAGAGCCAGCGCCTCAACGTGCTTCGCCGAGTATCGGACAACTTGTTCCTTCATGTCCGCGATTCCTGCCTGGCAGCAGCACTGAGATGCCCGAGGACCTCTTCGCGTGGACCGTCGGCGATGATTCGTCCGGCATCGATCACGATCAGACGATCGACGATTGACAGCATGTGATGACGGTGCGTCGAAACGATCAAGGTCTGATCCGGGGCAAGCGCGGTTTTCAGATGATCGATGAAATAAAGCTCGGTCTGGGAATCCATCGCGCCGGTCGGTTCATCGAGGAACAGCATCTTGGACGGACTGACCAGTGCTCGCGCCAGGACCAGCAACGAACGCTGACCGCCGGAAAGTTTCGATCCGCGCTCACCCACTTGAAGATCGAAGCCAGCCGCACCCTCAGACAGGAAGATATCGGCACCGGATCGAGCCACCGCGTCGATCAATTGAGCGTCGTCGGCCTGTGCCGTCCCGAGCATCAGATTGTCGCGTACGGAGCCGCTGAACAATTCCGCGTCCTGACCGACAAAGCGAAAGCTGTCGCGAATCTGGTGCGGATGATATTGGCGGCTGTCGAGCCCATCGATGGTCATCGTTCCATTGCCGGGAGCGTAAAGCCCGCAGAGTACGCGCCCAAGTGTCGATTTGCCTGACGCCACCCGCCCGATGATCCCGATGCGCTCGCCGGGCTTGATTGTCAGGGTGAGGTTCGACAGCGCATCGCGCGTCGCACCGGGATAGCGGAAATCGACATTGACCAACTCGATTGTACCGCTCCGGATTTCGGGCACAATGCTGCGTGAAGCACTCTGGCGCTCGTCGCCGGCATCCATCATTTTCTGAAGCGAATCGAGCGTGGTGGTCGCTTGGCGCGATCGGGTGATGAGGAAAGCGAACTGGCCGATCGGGGCGAGCGCGCGCCCGGCGAGCATGACAATCGCAATGATCGCTCCCATCGACATTTCGCCGGCATTGAAGCGATAAAAACCGCCGATCAGTAATCCGACACTGATCAGCTGCTGCGAAACGCTGGCGAGGTTGACCGCCACGGCAGTGAGCCGCCGCATGCGCTCTTGAGTCGCGGCGGTCATCGTCGCGTAACGCCGCCAACGGCCTAGCATCTGACCTTCGGCGCGTGCTGCCTTCAGCGTTTCGATTCCGGAAATCGATTCGACCAATATCGAATGCTGCAGGCTCGAGTCGGCCTGAGCATCGAGCGCTGCCTGACCCATCCCCTTTTGCAGCATCACCCCGGCAAGCAGCATCAGTGCCATTCCCGCAATCGGCACCATGACAAGCCAACCCGCGAGGACAGCGATCAGAACAAGGAAGATCAACAAGAAACTGATATCGACAACGAGCACTACCGTCGTCGACGCGAAAAAGTCGCGGACATTTTCATATTCCGAGACCCGCCGAGCGAACGCGCCGGTGCTACCCTGGCGTTCTGCCATGGGAAGATTCATGACTTTCTCGAAAAGCTTCTGCGAAAATTTTGAGTCGAGCTTCCGGCCGATCTCATCGATCAGCTGGGACCGCGCGATCCGCAGCATGAAGTCGAATATCAGCGCAAGTGCGACCCCGAGCGCGAGCACCCAAAGAGTCGAAATCGCTTTATTGGGGATTACGCGGTCATAAACGTTCATTGTGAATAGCGGCACTGCCAGCGCGAGGAGATTGACGATCAATGCTGCAAGCAGCACTGGCCAGAATTCGCGGCGAACCTTCCAGACTTCCGCCCAGAACCAGTGCCTCTGCTTGGCCTTGTCCCACGGCCTTTCGTTCTCGCGTTCACGAGTCGGGTCGGATTCGACGAAGACCGCGCGCCCGGTGAATGCCGGCTCGAGCTCGCGCCTGGCAACCCACATCGGTTCGGCCACGCCCGGTGCATAAATGAGCGCGTCGGCACCGCGCATTTCGAGCAGGACCGCGGCCCGTTCCTCATCGAGCTCGAGGATCGCGGGCAATTGGCGCTCTTGCCAGGCAGAGAGCTTGCGCGTGAGCGGCTCGCCACGCATACCGACCTGCTCGAGCGCCGGTTCGATTTGATGGAACGGTAGCGTTCCGCGGTCGGACAAGGCAAGACCGGCGCGCAAGAGGACCGGCGAGGAGGGCCGGTCCGCTTGGCGCGCAAGATAAGTCAGACAATCAAGGACCGGGTCGATCTCACGCGACGGCGAAACGTCTAGCCAATGCATGAAACTCAACAGCCGGTCCTTTTTATATTACTGACCGCTCGGTGGTGCGGGCGGCCCCATCGCCGGCAGCGGGAATGAATTTTCCAGCAAATCCGACGGCGGAATTGGATTGACACGATAGCGATTGCGCTCGTCGCTATAGGCGGCGGTAGGCACAGTGACCCCCAGCGCCTCGATCAGGCGATTAGAGGCCGCCAGGACCCGATATTGCGCATACAGCCGCGCTAGCCGGGCACTCTCTGCCTGAGCCTGGACATTATTGCGCGTATTTTGGGCGTCGAGCACATCGAGTAGCGAGCGTCGGCCGACGTTGAACTGCTCCCGATAAGACAGCAGGAGATCATCGGAAACCCGGCCCTGCGTTTCGAGTTCGCCGACCAGGCGTCCCTGATTTTGCAGACGGCTCCACGCTGTACGAGTGTCTTCCTCGGCCTGGCGAGTGCGTTCGAACAAGCGCGCGTGGGTTTCGTGCGCTCGATTTTGCTGCTCGCGGACATTGGCCTCCTTGGTGCCCCCGTTGAACACCGTCCAACGCATCACAACCTGACCAAGAAGATCGGTCGTCCGACCGCTGAAACCATCGATGTCGTGGCCTATGCGACCGCGTCCCTCGAGGTTGACGCGCGGTGCGAGTTCGGACTTCGCAGCCCGAATTTCCTCTCGCGAAACCGACAGGTCGGCAATCGCTTCCTGGACCCGCGGATTGCTGATGCGAGCCAGATTCTCTGCCTCAGCCAAAGTTGCCGGCATGAATTGCGAAAGGTCCGGGGGCATCGACACAGTGTCGATCGGCAAGCCCGTCAGCGTCTGGAAAGCAATCGCGGCGGTATCGAGATCTTCGCGTGCTTCGGTGACACGCGCCCGTGCCGATTGCAGCCGTTCCTCGGCTTGTTGCTGGTCGGCTATGCTGATCGAGCCCTTGGACACGCCTTCGCGCAAATCCCCGGCGAGCCGCTGATGGAAAGTCACATTATCGTCGGCAATCGCGACCAGCCGCTGTTGTAAAAGATAGTCTATGTAGTTTCTCGCGACGTTGAGTGCGACGAATTCGCTCCGTTCCTCGACGCGCGCAGCTGCTGCATCGGTACGAGAAGCCTGGCGACGAATTTCCGCCTGACGACCTCCACCGTCGAACAGCAGCTGATCAATGATCAGATCCCCTTCGACAGGATAAAGAGTTTCATCCGCAATCCCGATTGTTCGGCGTGTCGGATTGCGCAATTCGCGGATCCCGGCGGAGGCCTCGACCGACACTCGCGGATACCATAGCCCCTGCGCTTGCACACGCTCTTCCTGGGTTGCCGCCCGATTGGCGACCGCTTGTCGAATCTGCGGATTGGTATTGACAGCGGCTTGAACTGCATCGCGCAATTCCGCCGCTTGGGCCGGTACTGTGCAAAGCAGCATTGCCCCCGGAACTATCAACGTCCAGTGCTTCTTAATCATGTTTTCCCCCCTTCTGGTCTAAAAAGCGACGGCCTTCCTCGTCCACCGAAGAAGACCTTCGCCGGGTTCACCCGTTGGCGACGGGTTGAACCGCATCATGATGAAGCGCCAAAGCCTCCATCGTGAAGTTTGCGTTGGCAGTAAACCCGGCAAAATGGCTCATGTCCCAGCTTGGAACAGCGTCCATGCCATGGCTAGCCAAGGCTGCGCTTGCCGCATGTTCGCCCGAACTATGAGCCGGAAGCGAGTCTAGCAGGGCATCGATCCCCCGATGCTGTTCGCCTCCATCAAGCGCATCAGCTAGGACGCGTCCTAAGACCGCATTGCTTTGATTCCCTCCCGTATTCTCCGAAATTGCCGCGACCAAAGCTTCTGCCGAGGGCATCGCCACCATCGGCGCCATGATGCTGTCCGCGCCATTGCTGCTGTGCACCATCAACTGCGTTGCTTCAAGTAATTCGGTCGGCGCCGAAGCCTTGCCAGCGTCGTTCGCGGCAGTCAGCGAATGACTGTCGCCGTGCTGCTCGCTCCCCGATGAACGGGCGGAGGACCGGGCGGAGACTTCGTCGACCGCTTCCCTGGTTTCGCCGCCAAGCGCCGAACGCGATGCCTCATCCTCGCCAGCGATCGAGCCTTGCTCAGCCGATGCCACCGGGGAAATTGCCGCGATGTCGGCCTGTTCCGCAGGGGCCGGATCATTGGCATTCGCCGCCGCCGAACTGCTCGCGACACCCGCCGCGGCAAGCGCCGCGATCATCATCGTGTTGCTGTTTGCAGCGCTAACCACGCGCTGGGCCTCGTCGGCAATGCGCCCGCCGGTGAGGAACGCCGCGTCGGCGAGCAGCCCGGTCGTGCCGTCGGCGCGGGTATAGCTGCCCGTGCCGGCGACATCGACGTCACCGCCCGCCGCTGTGTACGCAATGCCATCGCTCGACAGCGAAATGCTGGCGATCCCGGCATCGGTCAGCGACTGCATTTCGCCGGCATCGGCGACGCCGTTGCTGTTGGCATCCTGCCACACCGCGAAGCTCGCGAAGTCGGCGTCGGACGCGGCGAGCACGCCGTCGTGGTTGCTGTCGTAGCTTGCCGCCAACCCCTCGAGGTCGCTGCCGCCATCGTTCGCCGCGAAGACGAATTCCGAAGCGCCGTCGACCGTCCCATTATGGTTGGCGTCGTGGACCAGGATGCCGTCGTCGGCAGCGACCCAACCGGTCGCTTCGCGGACACCGTCACCGTCATAGTCGTAGGTGACCCCTGCCTCGTGGCCGAGGAAATTGACGCCATCGCCATTGAGGTCAAGCGCAATCGGAGGTGCGACCGGCGTCAGGACGACGGTGTTCGTCGTGCCGTCCGACAGGTCGTACTTCACCGTCGTGTTGACGCCCAGATTGACCGTCGCGATCGTTACCCAATTATTGCCCGCGCCGTCGCTATCGACCTGGAGCAGACCGGTGGTGGTAAGCCGCAGGAAGCCGCCGGTGACGACATTGGTCGCCGTCGTCACACTGAGAACCTGCGTGATGTCGATGACCTCAGCCGCGGCATAAACGCTGATGCTGTCGGCCTGACCGGCGAGGAGCGCCGACCCGTCGATCACGAACGTGTCGACCCCGTTCCCGCCAATCAGCGTGTCGGCGCCGGTGCCACCAGTCAAAATGTCGTTGCCATCGCCGCCGTCAAGCGTGTCATTCCCGGCGCCGCCATAGAGATAGTCGCCATTGGCGAGACCGCTGATCGTGTCATTACCTGCATTGCCGGCAAGGACATCGACAGCAGGGCCACCGTTCATGACGTCATTCCCCGACGTCCCTACCGCGCTATCCGGGATGACCTGGACGATCGTGGTTTCGACGGTCCCAGTAACGGAGTCGCCGTCACCGTCGGTCGCGACCACGGTGAAATTCTGATCGATCGGCGAGGCGATTGCCGCTGCACCGATCGAGAAGATGCCGAGGTCGCACGTCGTCGGGTTGGTCACCGGCGCTTCGGCCACAATCGCGCTAAAGGGGGTCGCTGTGTCGATCCCGTACTGGTCGCCTGCCTGTATGCCGG
>JBKKAQ010000128.1:0-7876 GCA_046714555.1 Sphingomicrobium sp.
GACGTAAGCGGTTCCCGGGGTGTAGGGCGAGGCGAAATTGCCGACCACCCCATCGAACCCGAACAAGGCCTTGGCGAGATCGCCCTTGAAGTGACGGTCGAGGATTTCGCCCGCGCTTTTGGTGGCATATTGATGGACAATTCGGATTTCGTCGGTGGTGAGGCCCGCGAGATCGCGGCCGAGCCTGAGCAGGGTCGGCAAGCCCGCGATTCCCGCGCCGGCATCGGGCGGCGCGTGGAGCAGCCATTTGCGGATCAGCGGGACGACGGTTGCAAGCTCGGCGATGTAATCGTCATAACCCGCGCCGTCGGCCGGGTGATGGCGGACGAGCTCGCGCCGGGTCAGCCCGCCGCGCCCGCCGAGCAGATAATCGCCGTTCCCGGGGAGGAAATTGTCGATCTTGCGCAGGACCACCGTGAGCCCATGCCGATCGAGCGCCATGTCGCGGATGATTTTCGGCTGGAGCAGGCTGACGGCATAGCTCGCCGCCGAATTGCGGAAACCGGGGAGGAATTCGTCGGTTACCGCCGCACCGCCGACGGTCGAAGCGGCTTCGACCAGCGCGACCTTCATCCCCCGCCGGGCGAGGTAGAAGGCGCAGGTCAGCCCGTTATGCCCCGCGCCGATGACGATCGCGTCGTGCATTTTTAGCGCATCAGGACCAGTTCCTCGGACATCGTCGGATGGAG
The DNA here is from genome assembly GCA_046714555.1 of Sphingomicrobium sp. Lineage (GTDB taxonomy): Bacteria > Pseudomonadota > Alphaproteobacteria > Sphingomonadales > Sphingomonadaceae > Sphingomicrobium. The sequence goes on from JBKKAQ010000128.1 coordinate 690, forward strand.
CGCGACGACCGAATCGAAATCGGACTTCTTGAGCTTGGCCTTGACCGCGATCGCCGCCGCCTGGAGGATTTCAGGAGCGTCGGGACCGATCATGTGGACCCCGACGACCTCGTCATTTTCGGCATTGACGACAAGCTTGTAGAGCGAGCGCTCGTTACGTCCCGCAAGCACGTTCTTCATCGGGCGGAAGTCCGAGGTGAAGGTCTTGACCACCCCGAGCTTGTTGCGCGCCTCGCTCTCGGTCATCCCGACCCCGGCGAGCGGGGGGTGGCTGAACACCGCCGAAGGGATGCAGTCATAGTCGATCCGGGTCGGGCGATTGCCGAACTGGGTATCGGCGAAGGCCTGGCCCTCGCGGATCGCGACCGGGGTCAGCTGGACCCGGTCGGTGACATCGCCGACCGCGAAAATCGAGGGCACCGCGGTGCGATTGTCCGCATCGACCTTGACCTCGCCGCCGTCGCCGAGCGCGACCCCCGCCTCTGAACAACCGAGGCCTTCGGTATTGGGATGGCGCCCGATCGCGAACAGAAGCGCGTCAGCGTCGATATCGTCGCAGCCCTTCATGACCAGTTTAAGGCTGCCGTCGTCACGCTTTTCGATCCGTTCGAAGGTCGAGTTGAACTTGAAGTCGATCCCCTTGGCGATCGAGATCTGGAGCAGGCGGTCGCGCAATTGTTCGTCATAGCCGCGAAGGATCGCGTCGGAGCGGTTGACGATCGTGACGCTCGCACCGAACTGATGGAACACTCCGGCGAATTCATTGGCGATATAGCCGCCTCCGGCGATGACGATCCGCCTGGGCATAGTGTCGAGATGGAACACCTCGTTCGAGCTGATCGCATGCTCGACCCCCTCGAGCTCAGGCATCAGCGGTCGAGCGCCGACGGCGATCAGGATCTTGCCCGCGCGGATGCTCCTGCCTGAGGCCAGCTGGACGCTGTTGGGCCCGATGATCCGGGCGCGCTCGTGGAAGATGTCGACCTTATTGGTGTCGAGCGTCTGGGTGTAGAGCCCTTCGAGCCGCGACACTTCGGAGAGCACATTGTCGCGAAGCACCGGCCAGTCGAAGCGCTTGGTCGGAATGTCCCAACCGAACATCGCGGCGTCGTCGAGATCCTCGGCGAAATGCGCCCCGTAGACGAGCAGTTTCTTGGGAACGCAGCCGCGGATCACGCAGGTCCCGCCGACCTTATGTTCCTCGGCGATGGCGACGCGCGCGCCATGCGAGGCCGAGACCCGCGCCGCGCGGACTCCGCCCGAGCCTGCGCCGATCACGAACAGATCAAAATCGTCAGCGCTCAAACCCCTGCCCTTTCGATGAGCGCGCGGGTCGAGGGATCGAACCTCGCGCGATGCTTCGGATCGGCGATCGCATTCGCCATCTGCTTGCCGAGTTCGACCCCGAACTGGTCGAACGGGTTGATTCCGAGCAGCGCCGCATTGGCAAAAGTCCGATGCTCGTAATAGGCGATCAGCGCGCCCAAGGTGCGCGGGTCGAGCCGGTCGAGCAGCACAAAGGTCGACGGACGGTTGCCCGGATAGGAGCGCGCCGGATCCTCGTCATTGGGCTGGCCGGCCATCAACGCGGCGGCCTGGGCGAAGGCATTGAGCAGCAGGATCTGGTGATGGCGGGGGTCCTGCCCGTCCTCGCCCGCCGCCATCGCGACGAATTCGACCGGAATCGGCAGCGTCCCCTGGTGGAGCAATTGAAATACCGCGTGCTGGGCGTCAGTGCCGACCCCGCCCCAGGTGACCGGAGCAGTCGGACGGCCGAGCGGCTCGCCGGCGGCGGTGACCGACTTGCCGTTCGATTCCATCTCGAGCTGCTGAAGGTAGGAGGGCAATAGCCGAAGCCGCTCATCATAGGCAAACACGGCGCGAGTCTGGCAGCCGAGCTTCTGGGTGTAAATGAGGTCGGCGAAGGCGGCGAGCATGGGCGCGTTGGCGCGCGGCGGCGCAAGGCGGAAGTGACGGTCGATCTCGGCGGCGCCTTCGAGCAATTCCTCGAACGCGGTCCAGCCGAGCGCGAGCGCGACTGGAAAGCCGACCGACGACCATAAGGAGTAGCGCCCGCCGACCCCCTGGGCGAACGGGAGGATCCGAGTTTCGTCGATACCGAAGTCGAGCGCGGTCTCGGGCGAAGCGGTCAAGGCGATGATCCGGCCGTAGGGATCCTCGACCCCGCCCTCGCCGAGCCAGCGAATTGCCGCGGCGAGGTTGGCGAGGGTTTCGCCGGTAGTGAAGGTCTTCGACGCGGCGACGATGAGAGTGGTCGCCGGGTCGAGCGGGTCGGTCGCCTCGTCGAACGCCTGACCGTCGATGTTCGACAGGATGCTGACCATGTAGCGGTCGCTGTCGCGGCCGAGCGCGTCGAGCAGAAGTTCGGGACCAAGCGCCGATCCACCGATTCCGATGTGGAGAATTCCAGTCACGTCGCCGAACGCTCCGGCCTCGATCGCGTCGATCAACGAGCGCATCCGCGAATGGCGCTGAGCGGCGCGGGCGACCGCTTGCGGAGCCCCCTGCCCGCGCTCGGCGACATGCTCGGCCGGGCGACGCTCGCTCGGATTGACGATTTCACCAGCGAACAGCGCGTCGCGAGCCGCTGCGAAACTGCTCGCCTCGGCCAATTCGACGAAATGATCGATCAGCGCGGAGTCGAGGTGAGTCTTCGACCAGTCGAAATAAATCCCCGCGACCTCGAGCGTCATCCGGCTCAAACGGTCGGCTTCGCGCTCGAACAGGGCATCGAGACGGCCAGGCTCATACGCCTCGATCGGCTGCCAGTCGCGGCGGTGCGGAGGAACGGTCATCGCGCGCCCTCATAAATGCGCGCGCCGCAAAAGCCATCCCCGCTTGACCTTATCGGCATCAGGCCGAAAGAGCGGGCGCGAATGACCCGCACGACCTCGATCAATGCGCAGACCGGCGACAAGCGCGGCGAATCGCTCGGCGGGTGGTTTCGCTTCCTGGTCAAGCTGGCGCTGCTTGCCTGGCTGCTGAGGAGCCTGGCGGTCGCTCCGTTCAGCATCCCGTCGGGGTCGATGCTTCCCAATATGCAGATCGGCGATTATCTGCTCGTGGCCAAATGGCCCTATGGCTATTCGCGCTTCAGCTTCCCGTTCGCCTTCCCCTCGTTCGAGGGCCGGTTGTTCGGCAACTTACCCGAGCGCGGCGACATCGTCGTGTTCAAGACCCCGGCCGACGAGCGGATCGATTTCGTCAAGCGGGTGATCGGGCTTCCCGGCGACACGATCGAGCTTCGCGGGGGCACGCTGATCATCAACGGCAAGCCCGCGCGGCGTGAGCGACTGAGCGATTTCGCCGTGCCGATTTCGCCCAACAGCCCGTGCCGGGTGGTCGGGAACGCGACCCCGATGATCGTCGGCGCGAGCGATCGCGGCGAGGCCTGCCGCTACCCCGCGTATCGCGAGAGTTTTGGCGGAGGCGAAACACATGTCGTGCTCGACCAGGTCGACAATCCGCGCGCCGACGATTTCGGCCCGGTCATAGTTCCGCGAGGACATCTGTTCCTGATGGGGGACAATCGCGACGACAGCCTCGACAGCCGCTTCGCGGTCAGCGAAGGCGGGATCGGACTGGTCCCGGTCGAGAATCTGGTCGGGCGCGCATTGGTCAATTTCTGGTCGACCGACGGGAGCGCGGAAACCTGGCGGCCGTGGACCTGGTTTACGGCGCTTCGGCCCGAGCGTATCGGCCACGGGTTCGGGGCATGAGCGCGATCGGCGCATTCGTTGCCGAGACGCTTGGCCACAAGCTCCGCGACACCGCATTGTTCGAGCGCGCGTTCAGCCATTCGAGCGCGGGACGCGACAGCTATGAGCGGCTCGAATTCCTCGGTGACCGGGTCCTCGGGCTGGTCGTCGCTCGCTGGCTGTACGAGCGATTCCCGAATGAGCCCGAGGGCAGCCTGTCGAAACGCTACAATGCGCTGGTAGCGCGCGAGACCTGCGCGACGATCGGGCGCGAGCTTGGGGTTCCGGCGCTGATCCGGCTTGCCAAGCATGCGCGCGACGACGGAACGACGATGAGCGACAATGTCATCGGCGATGTCGTCGAGGCCTTGCTCGGAGCCATCCTTATCGACGGTGGGCTGGAAGCCGCGGACGGCTTCGTCCGCCGTGCGTGGGCGCCCTATCTCGATTTGCAGACGATGGCCCCGCAGCATCCCAAGTCGGCGCTTTAGGAACTGGCCGCGGCGCGCGGCCTTGCGCCGCCGGTATACGAGCTGGTCAGCCGGGTCGGAGCGCACCATGCGCCGCGTTTCGTGGTCAAGGTTTCGATTGTCAAAGCGGGCGAGGCCGAGGCTGGCGGAAACAGCAAGCAGGACGCCGAGACCGCCGCCGCAGCGACCTTGTTGGAACGACTGTCATGACCAACAATGAGCAGCGCTGCGGGCTGATCGCGGTGGTCGGAGCGCCCAATGCGGGCAAGTCGACCCTGGTCAATGCGCTGATCGGACAGAAGGTCGCGATCGTCAGCCCCAAGGCGCAAACCACTCGGGCACGGCTGATGGGGATCGCGATCGAGGGCGCTTCGCAATTGCTTCTGGTCGACACCCCGGGGATTTTCGAGCCGCACCGCCGGCTCGACCGGGCGATGGTCGCGGCGGCCTGGGCGGGGGCCGAGGATGCCGACCGGATTGTCCTGGTCATCGACGCCGCGGCCAAGGTCGGGGCGCGGGTCGAGGCGATGCTTGAAGCGCTCGAGAATCGCAAGGAGCCGCTGCTGCTTGTACTCAACAAGAGCGACATTGCGAGCAAGGAGAATTTGCTCGCCTTTGCCGAGAAACTGTCGCTGCGGCTCAACCCCGAAGCGGTGTTCATGGTCTCGGCGACCAGCGGCGATGGAGTCGCCGACCTCAAGCGGGCGCTCGCCGCATCGGTCCCGTCGGCCAAGTGGCAATTCCCCGAGGACCAATTGAGCGACGCCACCGACCGGATGGTCGCGGCCGAGATGACCCGCGAGCAGCTTTACCTCCAATTGCACGCCGAGCTGCCTTATTCGTCGGCGGTCGACACCGAGAAATATGAGGAGCGGCGCGACGGATCGGTGGTGATCCACCAACAGATTTTGGTCGAGCGCGACAGCCAGCGGGCGATCGTGCTCGGCAAAGGGGGATCGCGACTGAAGGCGATCGGCCAGGCGGCGCGCGAGGCGATCGGCGAGCATCTCGGCAAAAAGGTGCACCTGTTCTTGCACGTCAAGGTCAATCCGAGATGGGACGAAGACCGCAGCCTCTATCGCGATATCGGGCTCGACTGGGCGGACTGAGAGGTCCTCCCCGGCAAATGCCGGGAGGACCTTAGCTCAGCACTTCCGCCACCCACTGGGGGACCAGTTCGGCTGCTCGGCCGATCCTGGTCTGATCGAAGAAGATGCTTCCCATGCTCAGGTCGAGGTTGATCTCGAGCGTTTCGGCGCCGTGGTGGCGCGCGGTCTGGACGAAACCCGCGGCGGGGTAGACCGCGCCCGAGGTCCCGATCGACACGAACAGGTCGCAGCGGGCGAGCGCGGACTCGATCCGCTCCATCTCGTAGGGCATTTCGCCGAACCAGACGATGTCGGGACGGACGCTGTCGCTCGCCTGGCACGACGGACAGTTTGCCCGATCGCCCATCGGCCCCGCCCAACCGAATCGCTCGCCGCACGCGAGGCACCAGCCGCGAAGCAGCTCGCCGTGCATGTGGAGCAGGCGCTTCGATCCGGCACGCTCGTGGAGGTTATCGACGTTCTGGGTGACGAGCAGCAATTCGCCGGGCCATTGCCGGTCGAGCCGGGCAAGGGCGAGATGCGATTCATTGGGCTCGACCTCGGCCAGCCGCGAGCGGCGCGCGTCGTAAAAGTCGTGGACCATCAGCGGATTGCGCGCGAACGCTTCGGGGGTCGCGACATCCTCGACGCGGTGGCCTTCCCACAGCCCGTCGGCGGCGCGGAAGGTGGCGAGTCCCGATTCGGCCGAAATCCCGGCGCCAGTGAGGATAAGGATATTTTCAATGGCCATTGCGCGGCGATAGCGCCGCACTGGACCGCGCCCAAGCCTTGAGCGATGAATAAAGCCGATGAGCAAGCCAATCATCCGCGTCGGGATCGGCGGCTGGACCTACAAGCCGTGGCGCGGGCTGTTCTATCCGCCCGGACTGGCGCAGTCGCTCGAGCTTGGCTTTGCCGCCGATGCGTTCGGGGCGATCGAGATCAACGCAACCTTTTATGGCCGCCAGAGCCCGGCGAGCTGGAGCAAATGGGCCGCGGCGGTTCCCGACGGGTTCCACTTCGCGATCAAGGGCTCGCGCTATTGCGTCACCCGCCCGAAACTCGCCGACGCGCGCGAAGGGGTCGAGCGGTACCTGAACCAGGGACTTGGCCTGCTCGGCCCCAAGCTTGGGCCCTTGCTGTGGATGCTCAGCGCGCGCCGGGCCTATGACCGCGAGGACATCGCCGCATTCTTTGCACTGCTTCCGCGCGAGCTCGACGGGATCCGGCTTCGCCACGTGATCGAGCCGCGCCATGAAAGCTTCCGCGATCCGGGGTTCTTCGCGCTTGCCGCCGAGCATGACGTCGCGGTGGTGTTCGGCGACGACGACGAGTTTCCGTGCATCGACGCCGACACCGCGAGCTTCGCTTATGCGCGGCTTCAGCGAATGCGCAAGGATGTCGCAACCGGATATGACGAGGCCGCGCTTGAGGGCTTCGCCGAGCGCGCCCGGCGCTGGGCGAACGAAGGACGCGACGGCTATCTGTTCATGATCAACGGGGCGAAAATCCGCGCTCCGGCGGCCGCGATCGCGCTTCAGCAACGGCTGACCTAAACTTGGCGGATTAATTTTTGTTAGGAGCGACTCGCTTGACCGTGCTTGGACCGCATCCGGAATGACGCTGTCCCTGTGGTCGTTGCGTTGGTCGTTTGGCGACGCCATTCCGTATGGCGGAGGGATTTCCCTTCCGCATTGAGGGGAGAAGAAAATGCATAAATATGCGCTCGCCGCGCTCGGCGCGGTCAGCTTGTTTTGCGCGGCTCCGGTAGCCGCTCAGGATTACCCGCTCGAGAGCGGAAATTTCTGGGAAGTGACCGAAATCACGATCGACGATGGCCACTTCGGCGATTATGCCGATTTCCTCGCGGGGCAGTGGCGCAAAAATCGTGAATTCGCCAAGTCGAAGGG
>JBKKAQ010000129.1:0-9354 GCA_046714555.1 Sphingomicrobium sp.
GGCGGCCGAAATCTGGCCGCTTACCAATGTTTTCGGGTCAAGCTGCCGGAACATTTTTCGTCTCCTCGAAGCCCGATCGGTCGATTCCGTGAATCGGGCTTTAATCCAATTTCGCCTCGCTCAGCACTTCGAGCATCGCCGCACCATAGCGCGCAAGCTTGGCTTCGCCCACGCCCTGCACATTCGAAAGCTCGCTCAATGTTCGGGGCCGCCTGGCCGCAATCTCGCGCAGGGTCGAATCGTGGAAGATGACATAAGGCGGGACCCCCGCCTCCGCAGCGATCGCCTTGCGCGCCGCGCGCAACGCCTCGAACAAGGGATCGTGCGGCATTTCGGCCCCGCTCGCTCTTGCTCGCCCGCGCCGCGGCGGCGGAACCGCGATCACCACCTGCTCCTCGCCCTTGAGGATCGGCTTGGCCCCCGGGCCGAACGACAGCCCGCCATAGGCATCGCTGCGAAGCGCGTCGCGAGCGATCAGCGACCGAGCCACCGGGCGGACCAGTGCGAGTTCCTCGGCGCTGGCGATCCCGAACACCGACAATTTGTGATGCCCGAACCCGCGCACTTTCTCGCTGTCGTTCCCGGCGAGCACTTCGGCGAGATGCCCCACCCCAAAGCGCATTTCGGTCCGGAACGCCGCCGACAATAATTTGCGGGCGACCTCGCTGACGTCGATCGTCTGGGGCGGGTCGATACAATTGTCGCAATTGCCGCAATGGGCCGGCGGGTCCTCGCCGAAATGGCGAAGCAGGATCGCCCGGCGGCAGGGCGCGCTTTCGATCAGGCCGGCAAGCGCGTTCAAACGCTCGCGCTCCTGCCCACGCCGCTCGGGCTCGACCTCGCTTTCGATCCGCTGGCGGGCGCGGGCAAAATCCTCGGCGCCCCAGAACAGCCACGCCTCGGCGGGATCGCCGTCACGCCCGGCACGTCCGGTTTCCTGGTAGAAAGCCTCGATCGACTTGGGGATTCCGGCATGGGCGACAAAGCGCACGTCGGGCTTGTCGATCCCCATTCCGAACGCCACCGTCGCCGCCATCACCATTTCTTCCGAAGCGACGAACGCCGACTGGTTGCGCGCTCGAACCGGCGCGTCGAGGCCGGCGTGATAGGCCAGCGCCGCGCGTCCCCCCGACTGCAATTGCTCGGCGATCCTTTCGGCCCCCGCGCGGCTCGGGGCATAGACGATCCCCGGGCCCTTCTGGCTCGCGCTGAGCGCCTTCAATTGCGCCGGCAGGCCGTCGCGCGGGCGGATGTGATAACGGATGTTGGGGCGGTCGAACCCGGCGATGATCAGCCCGTCTTGCCCAATCCCGAGCTGGTCGAGGATGTCGCGCCGGGTACGCTCGTCGGCGGTCGCGGTCAGCGCCAGCCGCGGAACCCCGCGCTGCTCGTCGAGCAAGGCTCGAAGCAAGCGGTAATCGGGGCGGAAATCATGCCCCCATTCGCTGACGCAATGCGCCTCGTCGATCGCGATCAGCGCCAGCGGGACCTGGTCGATCATCCGCCGGAACCCCCCTCCGGACGCGCGCTCGGGGGCGACATAGAGCAGGTCGAGTTCGCCCGCGTGGAGCTTTTCGAGCGTCTGGTCACGATTGCTGTCGGCCGAGGTCAGCGACGCCGCGCGGATTCCCGCCGCCTCGGCGCTGCGGATCTGGTCGTGCATCAGCGCGATCAGCGGCGAGATCACCAGCCCCGTTCCGTCGCGGGCAAGCGCCGGGATCTGATAGCACAGGGACTTGCCCGCCCCCGTCGGCATCACCGCGAGGGTCGACCGGCCCGCCATCACCCGCTCGACGACCTCGCTCTGCACCCCGCGAAAGGCGTCGAAGCCGAAAATCTGGTGCAGGATCTGCACCGGGTCGCGGGTCATTCGGCGGCTTCCGCCTTGATTTCGAGCTCGCGCTCGGCGGCCTGGCGCGCCCACAGATCGGCATAAAGCCCGTTCGACCGGAGCAATTCGGCGTGGGTTCCGCGTTCGACCACCCGCCCGGCGTCGAGCACCGCGATCTGGTCGGCGCCGACCACGGTCGACAAGCGGTGCGCAATGACGATCGTGGTGCGGTTGCGCTGCACTCCGTCGAGGGTCGACTGGATCGCTTCCTCGGTGCGGCTGTCCAATGCGCTGGTCGCTTCGTCGAGAATCAGGATCGGCGGGTCCTTGAGCAAGGTCCGGGCGATCGCTACCCGCTGCTTCTCGCCCCCGCTCAATTTCAGCCCGCGCTCGCCGACCATCGACCCATAGCCCATCGGAAGGCTGGCGATGAAGCCGTCGATCGAGGCTCCCCGGGCGGCTTCCTCGACCTCCTCCCGGCGCGCTCCGTCGCGGCCGTAGGCAATGTTGTAACCGATTGAATCATTGAACAAAACCGTGTCCTGCGGGACGATCCCGATCGCCCCGCGAAGACTGGTTTGGGAAACCCGCGCTATGTCCTGTCCGTCGATCGTGATCCGTCCCCCGGTCGGATCGTAAAAGCGGAACAGCAACCGAGCGAGGGTCGACTTGCCCGCGCCCGACGGCCCGACCACCGCGAGGCTGCTCCCCGGCGGAACGTCGAGGTCGATGCCCATCAGGATCGGCCGCTCGGGCTCGTAGGCGAAATGCAGCCCCTCGAAGCGGACATGACCCGCGCCGACGACCAGCGGCGGGGCGCCTGGATGATCGACGATCTCGGCGGGGGTGTCGAGCAGGTCGAACATTGCTTCCATGTCGATCAGCCCCTGGCGGATCGAGCGATAGACCCAGCCGAGCATGTCGAGCGGCCGGAACAGCTGCATCAGCAGGCTGTTGACCAACACCACGTCGCCCGGGGTAAAGCGGCCCTCGCTCCATCCCCAGACGGTGAAGACCATCGCGCCCGCCATCATCACGTTGGTGATCAATGACTGGCCGATGTTGAGCCAGGCGAGCGAAGTCTCGTTGCGCACCGCGGCACCGGTGAAGCTTCGCACCGCCTCGTCGTAGCGAAGCGCCTCGCGCTCCTCGGCGCCGAAATATTTGACCGTCTCGTAATTGAGCAGGCTGTCGACCGCTCGCCCGATCGCGCGATTGTCGACCTCGTTCATCTCGCGCTGGAGCTTGGCGCGCCAGTCGGTCACCCAGCGAGTGAAGGCGATGTAGATTGCAACCATCACCAGGGTCGCGGCGACCAGCCCGGGACCGAACTTGACCGCGAAGATGATGCAAATCGCTGCAAGCTCGATGATCGTCGGGGCGATGTTGAACAGCAGGAAATAGAGCATCGAGTCGATGCTCTTGGTGCCGCGCTCGACCACCTTGGTCAGCGAACCGGTGCGCCGTTCGAGGTGGAAGCGGAGCGACAGCGAATGGATGTGGCGGAATACCCGCGCGGCGAGAGTGAAGGCGGCGCGCTGGCCGACCTTTTCGAACACGGCATTGCGCAGATTGTCGGCGAGAACTCCGCCGAAACGAGCGGTGCAATAGCCGAGCACCAGCCCGGCGACGACCGCGAACGGAGCGATCGACGAGGACATCCCGTCGATCACTGCCTTGTAGGCGAACGGCATCAGCAGAACCGCGCCCTTGCCGGCGAGCACCAGCAGGACCGCGCCGGCAACCCGCGCTCTGAGCTCGACTTCGCCGCGCGGCCACAGCAGCGGCATGAAGCGAAGCAAGGTCGCCACCGCGCTGTTGCTCTTGCCGATTGGTGGTGGCGCGTCTCTCATCGCCGCCTAGGTAAAGCGGCGCGGCGCTTGTCGCAATCGATCGGAGCGACAGTATTGGAACCTCTGCTTTGCTGCGCGGTTTACCGACCAAGGAATTCAGGAGTTTGGCATGGGCCCGGTCAGTTTTGTCATCGCACTCCTCGGCTGCGCCGACGGATCGGGCGCTTGCCGACCGGTGGCGCTGATCCCCGCTCGCTATGAAAGCCGCCAAGCCTGTGCCGCTGCGGCGGGCGGAGTTCTCGCGGTGAACACCGACTTCGATTTCCCGACGATCGTCGCCGAATGCCGCGCTGCCAAAGCGCCGGCGTCGTCCGGGGCGCGGCCCGCGCGCAGCGCGATCCGGGACGCAAGCCTCGGCTGACCGCGAATGTCCGACCTCGTCGAGCCGATGATCGATGAAGACGCGCTTCCGGGTCACGAAAGCGCGCTTGAACCCAAGCCCGAATGGCAGCCGAGATACCCAGGGTCGGGCCGCCTCAAGCACAAGACTGCGATTGTCACTGGCGCCGACAGCGGGATCGGCCGCGCGGTCGCGGCTCTGTTCGCTCGCGAAGGCGCCGACGTCGCCATTCTCTATTTGTGCGAGCATGACGATGCCGCCAAAACCAGGGCGATCGTCGAGAAGGAGGGCGCCAGGGCACTGACGATTGCCGGCGACCTCGGTGACAAGGCGTTTTGCGATCGGGCGGTTGAAGAGGTCATCGTAAATTTCGGGCGGCTCGACATCCTCGTCAACAATGCCGGGGAGCAACACCCCGACAAGGACATCACCGCAATCACCGACGAACAATTGCGTCGGACCTTCCAGACCAATATCTTTTCGATGTTCTATTTGACCCAGGCGGCACGCCCGCACCTCAAGCAGGGCGCGACAATCATCAATTGTACCTCCGTGACGATGTACAAGGGATCGAAGGATTTGCTCGATTACAGCGCGACCAAGGGAGCGATCACCGCCTTTACCCGCTCGTTGTCGGCCAATCTGGTGGATGACGGGATCCGGGTCAATGCGGTCGCTCCGGGTCCCATCTGGACCCCGCTCAACCCGATGGGCGGCAAGCCCCCGGAGGACATCGAGGATTTCGGCAAGGATACCCCGATGAAACGCCCCGGCCAGCCCAATGAGGTCGCTCCGGCATTCCTGTTCCTCGCCTGCGACGACAGTTCGTACATGACCGGGCAGGTGCTCCATCCCAATGGCGGGATTATCGTCAACGGCTGAGCGGCTGGTTGGCGATCTTCACCAATATTTGAAATGAAATACCAAGGTTCAATTGGCGGCCATTGGCTGACGCCACTGAATTGCAACAGTTTTTTCCAAGTGGCCCGCTCCGTGCATTAACTGTCGTGCAACCCGATCATCGGCTTGCACCACAGGGAGTTAAAGCCATGAACGTCAATTTTTCCTCTGCCCGAGAAATCGCGGCTTCCTTCGCCGGAGCGCTTGTTTGCGCATTTCTGTTCGTCAGCGCCGCGGTTGGCCCGCTGCCAATCGCCTGACCGTCCGCGAAGGAGTGAAGGCCATGGACCGACGTTTTGTTCTCAAGCCTGCTGGCGGCAAATTGATGGGCGTATGCTCGGGGCTTGCCGAGTGGAGCGGGATCGACGTGCTGATCATCCGGCTGGCAATGCTGATCGCGGCGCTGATCACCGGCCCTGTCGCGGTACTGCTGTACATCCTCACCGGCTGGCTCGCCGCGGACCGCTGATCAGGCGGTCGCGGCGAGCGCTTGCTCGAAAAATGAATTTGCGTGCCTGCGGGCGATCGACCAATTAAGGGTGTCGAAAGCGGTCCGCAGTCGAAGGAGAGGGTAATGGCCAAGGGTCAGAAGAAAACCAGCAAGGAAGCACGCAAGCCCAAAGCCGAGAAGAAAAAAATTATCGCCGCCAATCCGTCGACCAAGACCGGAGTCGTCCGCGGGCTCGAGAATTTCAAGAATTGAGCCAGGCCCGCCGCTGTGCCGATCGGCAATGATCGGGCTGAGGCGCGGTCCGATTCGCCGAAGAGCGCGCCAGACGCTATGACCGCGCAAACGAGGAGACCATGATGGAACGCGACGGCGACGAAATTCATCTATCGGGCGAGGAAGCAAGCGGTGGACGCCAGCCGCATATCGTCCGCTATGTCCTTGCGATTTCGCTGGCGCTGGTAGTGGTGTTGTTGTCGGCTATCTGGATCTTCGGCTCGGTCACCCGCTGATCGGGACCTCGAGATTTGCAGTAAGGCGGATTGCCAAACAAAATGGCCGCGAACCCATATGGGTATCCGTCGGCGGGCAGAGCTATTTTCCGTGCCTGTGCCTTAAGAGTCACAGGCGGCCGACATTCCCCCGTTAACAAACGTTAACCCCTTCTATTAACGAATTTGGTTCGTCAGACCCTCTATCGAGGGAATGAGGGGGGGACTGGCAATGCATGACGCATGGCCGCGGCGCGCTTGGATTCAAGCCGCGATCGCATGTTTGCTTTGTACCAATGGCTATGGTTCGGCTTTTGCCGCGGGCGAAAACCGGACCACGCTTTCGGCGCCGCGCAAGGCCGCGACGCTCAATGCCGCATCGTCGCGGCGAACCCGAGCGGCGAACTTGCTTGCGACCCGCCGTGCCGCGCTCGCGCTTCGGCCGGCGAGCCCCGACGTCTTCGGAACTGTTGCGGTCGCCGCGGGAATGACCGCCTACGACGTTCGCTGGCGGCGGGTATCGGCGGCCGACCGATATGACCCGCGGATTGTCGCAATCGCCAAGGCGGCATCGGGGCTCGATGAGCTGCACAAACTCGAAGTGGTCCAGACCGAGGTCAATCGCCGAATCAACTGGCGCGGCGATCTCGACGGCTACGGACTGGCCGATTATTGGGCCAACGCCGGGGAGACTTTGACCAGAGGGATCGGCGACAGCGAGGACATTGCCGTGGTCAAGATGCAGGCGCTCAAAGCCGCCGGGTTCAGCCCGCGCGACCTGTATCTGAGCGTCGGCCGCGACAGCAGGCGCGGCGCCGACATGCTCCTGCTCGCGCGTATCGGCGGGCGCTTCTATGTGCTCGACGACCGCGCCGAGCGCCCGCTGATCGCCGAGCGACATTCCAAATTCGTTCCGGTGATTACCCTCGGTGATCACTTCGCTTGGGTCCATGGGCGCAGACTGTTGTCGGCGGGGCGCTCGGGGAGCGGCCGCTAGGGGCCCCCGATTCGCATAGACGATGAGCGAAACTGTTCGCTTCGACCTGGCGCGGTTCGTCAAGGCGCAGGCGGGCGGGGTATATGATGCGGCGCTGGCCGAGCTCGAGGCAGGCAGCAAGCGCGGCCACTGGATGTGGTTCATCTTCCCGCAAGCCCGCCATCTCGGGCGGAGCGCGACCGCCCAATTCTACGGGCTATCGGGGGTCGAAGAGGCCGCCGCTTACGCCGCTTATCCCTTGCTCGGGCCGCGGCTGCGCGAATGCATCGGCGCGATCCACCGCCACCTCGCCGCCGGCAAGACCGCCGAGGCGATCCTCGGGCCGGTCGACGCGCTCAAACTGCGCTCGTCGCTCGAGATTTTCGCCGAAGCGGTGCCGGGCGAGCCGGTGCTGACGGCGGCGCTGAGCCTATTTGGCGAGGATTGAACTGCGGGCCGACGGTCGCCCGTCCGCCTCATGCCAGGCTATCACGCGCTAGCCGCCGATCCATTTGGCGACTTCGCCCGCGACCTGGTTGGCGGCGCGGTTGATCGCCGGACCGACGCTGCCCGCGGTTCCGTCGGCCGGCGCGCGGCCCTCGAAGCGGCGGGTCTCGACCCGGGTCCCGCCTGCCCTCGACAAGGCGCCGTCATAGACCACCACGACATTGCCCTCGGCGGCATCATAGCCGAAGCGCTGCAATTCCCCGGTGACGTGAATGCCGGGGTCGAGCGACGACTGGCGCGGGTTGAGCACAACCCGCCCGGTGGTCCGGGTGACGGTCTCGGCGAGCAGCAGCTGGAACAATTTGTCGGGCGTATCGACCCATTGCAAATTCTTGATGTACGCCACCGAGCCCGGCCCGATCTGTGCCGGGACCCGCACCGACTTCAATTCCTTGGCGGTGACCGGGACATCGATCGTCACCGCCTCGCCGGCACTGGCCGAGCGATTAAGCTCGCCCGGAGCGGCCGCCTCCGGGGTCAGGCCGAGCAGCACGTCGGGGACTTTGGCGCCCCCGAAGCATCCGGCGAGCGCGAGCGCTGCGAGCGGCGGGGCGAACGAGCGGGCAAGTCGCATCATCGTGTCTTTCCAGGCTTATAGTCGGGAAGCTTCTGCGGACCGAGCACCCCGGTCACTCCACCCTGGTCGAGCCGCTCGGAAAAGCCCTGAAGCGATTGCGACAGGTCGCGCAGGTCCCGCACCAGCCGGTTGGCCTCGGGCAAGGTGCTCTTGGAGAAATTCTGAATCCCCGGCTTGGCTTCGGCGATCACCGAATCGAGGTTCTCGGCCGAACGCTGGATCGCCGCGATCGCCTTGCGCATATCCTCGGCGGCGGGCCTGCCCTGCTCGTTGACCAGCCGGTTGGTGCTGTCGGCAAGCATCCCGACCCGCTGGGCGGCGATCCCGGCATTGCGCGCCGCGATCCGCGCATCGGCCATCGCATCGGCAAGGTCGGGCGCGCGCTCGGCCAGCACCCGGGTGGTCGTGTCGATATTTTCGAGAATGTCGGCGATCGCATTCTGGTTCTTGTCGCTGAGCAATTCGGTCAACCGCTCGGTCAGCCGCTGGATCCGGTCGATTAGCTCGGGAGCGCTGTTGAGCAGGGCGCCAAGCCCGCCCGAGCTCGACGGAATCACCGGGCAGCCCTGCGGCCCCACCGTGGTCAGGGGCTTGCCCCCCTTGATCGCTCCGTCGAGCTGGATTTCGCTTACCCCGGTAAAGCCGACCCCCTTGATTTGCGCGGTGGTACCCTGAAGCACCGGGGTCGCATCGTCGATATTGATCCGCACCCAGACGAATTCGGGGCGCTCGGGCAATAGCGAGATCTTTTCGATTTGCCCCACCGGAACTCCTGCAAAACTGACCCCGCTGCCCTTGTTGAGCCCGCCCACGCCTTGGCTGAAATAAATGTCAAAGCAGCGCGTCGCCTTGTTCGACAAGCCGGCGAGCCACACCGCGAACAGCAAAAGCCCCGCGAGCATCGCGAGGACCACTGCGCCGACCAGGACGTGATTGGATCGCGTTTCCATCAGGCTTCGACTTGTTCCTTATAGCTGTTGGCGGCGGCCCGACCACGTGGCCCGTTAAAATATTCTTGAATCCAAGGATGATCCAATGACAATAGTTCCGGAATCGTTCCGACCGCCACCACTTTTTTGTCGGCGATCACCGCGACCCGGTCGCAGATCGTGTGCAGGGTGTCGAGGTCGTGGGTGATCAGGAACACCGTCAGGTCGAGCCGCTTCTGGAGCGAGCGGATCAGTTCGTCGAATGCGGCGGCGGCGATCGGGTCGAGGCCCGCGGTCGGCTCGTCGAGGAACAACAGCTCCGGATCGAGCGCCAGCGCCCGCGCCAGCCCGGCGCGCTTGCGCATTCCGCCCGACAGCTCCGACGGGTATTTCGGGCCCGCCTCCGCCTCGAGCCCGCTCATCGCGATCTTGTACGACGCGATCTCGTCGAGCAGCGGCGGCTTCAAAAAGGGGAAATATTCGTGGATCGGAACTTCGACGT
>JBKKAQ010000130.1:0-2712 GCA_046714555.1 Sphingomicrobium sp.
ACGCCGGAATCGCCTATCGCCATGTTCCGATCGTTCGCGGGATGGGCCCGACCGATGTCGAGGCGATGCGCGACGCGATGCGCGAGGCGGGCGAGGGCAAGATCCTCGCTTATTGCCGCTCGGGCAACCGCTCGACGCTGGCCTGGGCGGTCGCCAGGCGCGAGGACGGCGCGGGGCGCGAGGAATTGGAGGCCTGCGCCGAAGCCGCGGGGTTCAGCCTGGCGCCGGTGCTGCATTTATTGTGAGCCCTCGTCATTGCGGCGGGGGGAGCGTCGACGCGATCCAGCCCGGCGCTAAATGGATTGCCGCGCTGCGCTCGCAATGACGGTACGGTGAAGGAGAGAAGCTGGATCCCGGAACAAGTCCGGGATGACGGTGGGGGAGAACTCAGCTGTGCCGCCGCTCGGCCTAGCCCGCCGTCCCCCCGACCAGCAATCCTTCGATCAGCAAGGTCGGCTGGCCGACTCCGGCGGGGACCGACTGGCCGGCCTTGCCGCAGGTCCCGACGCCTTCGTCGAGGGCGAGGTCGTTGCCGATGCCCTTGACCCGGGTGAGCACCGAGGGGCCGTCGCCGATCAGGGTCGCGCCCTTGATCGGTGCGCCCAATTTGCCGCCTTCGATCTTATAGGCTTCGGTGCACGAGAAGACGAACTTGCCGCTGGTGATGTCGACCTGGCCGCCGCCGAAGCTGGTCGCGTAAATACCGTTGGGGACCCGGGCGAGCAGTTCGGCGGGATCGTCCTTGCCGCCGAGCATGAAGGTGTTGGTCATTCGCGGCATCGGCGCATGGGCGAAGCTTTCGCGCCGCCCGTTGCCGGTCGGCTGCATCCCCATCAGCCGGGCGTTGAGGCGGTCCTGGAGATAGCCGGTCAGGATCCCGTACTCGATCAGGGTCGTCCGTCCGGTCGGCGTGCCTTCGTCATCGATCGTCAGCGAGCCGCGCAAGCTGCCAATCGCGCCTTCGTCGATCACCGTCACTCCGGGAGCGGCGACTCGTTCGCCGAGCCGGCCCGAGAAAGCCGAGGTGCCCTTGCGGTTGAAATCGCCCTCGAGCCCGTGGCCGATCGCTTCGTGGAGCAGGATTCCGGGCCAGCCGGGGCCGAGCACGACGGTCATTTCGCCAGCCGGGGCGGCGACCGACTCGAGATTGACCAGAGCCTGGGCCAGCGCGAGGTCGATCGCCCGGTTCCACACCGCGGGGTCGAACAGATGATCATAAAGATAGCGGCCGCCGAGCCCGTGATAGCCGGTTTCGCGGCGCTCGCCATTTTTGGCGACGATCGAGACGTTGAGCCGGACCAGAGGGCGGACGTCGGTCGCGACGAAGCCGTCGGCGCGGACGATCTCGATCACGCTCCAGCTGCCGAGAAGCGCGACGCTGACCTGTTCGACGCGCGGATCGCGGGCGCGGGCGGCGGCGTCGATTTGCTGACACAGAGCGACCTTGTCGGCGAACGGAATCGCCGACAGCGGGTCCTCGGCACCGTACATCGCCTGGTTGGTGCGCGGCGGCGGCGGCGAGGGCGCGCCCCTGGCCGGATTGAGCAGGCGCAAGGTGGCGGCGGCACGGTCGATCGCGGCGACGCTCAATTCATTGGCGTGGGCGAAGGCGGTGGTCTCGCCGCTGACCCCGCGAAGCCCGAAGCCCGAGGCGGTGTTGTAATCGGCGGTCTTCAGGCGGCCGTCGTCGAAGCCGAACGATTCGGAAGCGCGATACTGGAGATAGAGTTCGCCGTCGTCGTGGCTCGCGAGATGGCGAGCGGCGAGGCGGCGGGCGTCGTCGGGATCGAGCCCGCCGTCGCGGTAGA
Source organism: Sphingomicrobium sp. (assembly GCA_046714555.1). Classification (GTDB taxonomy): domain Bacteria; phylum Pseudomonadota; class Alphaproteobacteria; order Sphingomonadales; family Sphingomonadaceae; genus Sphingomicrobium. The sequence goes on from JBKKAQ010000130.1 coordinate 1,809, forward strand.
GAAAGGCGCGCGGATCGGCGGTCATGGGCGGGTCGCCGCGGCGTCGGTGTCGCCGTCGGCAGGCGCGCCCGGTTCCGCGTCCGCTGCTCCGCCCGGCTCCTTGTCCGCTGCTCCGCCCGCGAGGACGAAGCGGCGGTCGCAATAGCCGCATTCGACGAAGCCGCGTTCGTCGATGCTCAAATAGACCCGCGGGTGGCCGAGCGCGGATTCGACCGCTCCCGATCCGTCGCAGGCAATGCGGGTGGTGGTCACCCGGAGGATTTCGGGGGGAGGTTGCATCCCCAAGCCCTAGCAACCGCCCCGCGAGGCTTCAATCCTCGAGCGCGGCCATCAGCGGCTTTCGCAAGCACGAGCGCACGGCTATGCGGGCCCATGAGCAGCAGCGAAGCCGCGATCCGGATCGAATCGCTTTCCAAGACCTATGCCGGCGGCAAGCGCGCACTCGACGAGGTGTCGTTCGATGTTCCGCGCGGGGAAATCTTCGGGCTGCTCGGCCCCAATGGCGCGGGCAAGTCGACCTTGATCAACATCCTCGCCGGGCTGGTGGTCAAGACGAGCGGGCGAGCAATCATCTGGGGCTTCGACATCGACCGCCACCCGCGCAACGCCAAAAGATCGATCGGGATCGTCCCGCAGGAAATATTGTTCGACCCGTTCTTCACTCCGCGCGAGACGCTCGAGCTTCAGGCCGGGCTGTACGGGGTGCGCGCCGCCGACCGGCAGAGCGACGCGCTTCTCGCCGCGATGCATCTGACCGACAAGGCCGACGCTTATTCACGGACGCTTTCGGGGGGGATGAAGCGGCGGCTGCTGGTCGCCAAGGCGATGGTCCATTCGCCGCCGATCCTGGTCCTCGACGAGCCCACCGCGGGGGTCGATATCGAGCTTCGCCAGCAATTATGGG
>JBKKAQ010000131.1:0-4911 GCA_046714555.1 Sphingomicrobium sp.
TGGATGCTGTATTTGATAAATTTTGGGCAGGGGCCGCCGTTGCCACGGCTGCGCTGGCTTTAGCTTCCGCTACCGGCGGGGGGGCGAACAGTGCTGCGCCGCCGCCCGCAAACTCTGCGCCAACCGCTTCCTTGGCTGTCCCCTCCACACCCGTCGCGCGCACCCCGAACACTGCGACCGCGCTCGACCTGCCTGAAAACCCCACCCTGTTCGGGACGACGATGCCTTCCGTGGTCAAGGCGACTGCGATCATCAATAGCGAGGTGATCACCCAGACCGACGTTGATCAGCGGCTGGCTCTTCTCGCGATCGCTAACGGCGGTGAAATCGCACCAGACGAAGTCGAGCGGTTGCGCACCCAGGTGTTGCGCAACCTGATCGACGAAACGCTTCAGATCCAGGCGGCGCGGCAGGAAGAAATCAAGATTAAGCCCGAAGACATCGACAAGACGGTCTCGCGCGTTGCCGCGAACGTGAAGCAAACCCCGGAGCAAATGGCTGAATATCTGCGAAGCCGGGGATCGTCTATCCGTTCGATCCGCCGGCAGATCGAGGGCGAACTCGCTTGGAGCCGGCTTCAGCGCGCCAAGATCGAATCGCAGGTCAGTGTCGGCGACGACGAAGTTAAGTCGATTATCGACCGAATGAACGCATCGAAGGGGACCGAGGAATATCGGGTCGGCGAGATCTTCCTTTCGGCAACAAGGGACAATCAGGCGCAAGTTCTCGCCAATGCGCAAAAGGTTCTCGAGCAGTTAAGGGGCGGCGCGTCGTTCGCGGGCTATGCCCGGCAATTTTCCGAAGCGTCGACCGCAGCGGTCGGTGGAGATCTCGGCTGGGTTCGTCCTGGTCAGCTTCCCGAAGCGTTGTCGACGGTCCTCGTGACGATGACCCCGGGGCAGGTCAGCGCGCCGATCCCGGTAGCGGGCGGCTTTTCGATCATCGCGGTGCAGGATACGCGCAAGATCCTGACCGCCGACCCGCGCAATGCCGTACTGAGCCTGAAACAGATCTCGATCGGGTTTCCCAAGGGCATTGCCAAAACCCAGGCAGAGCCCATCATTGAGCGGTTTGCGAGCGCGGCGCAAAGTATCGGCGGGTGCGGCGGAGCCGAGCGGATCGCCAGTGAATTTAACGGTGAGGTGGTGCAAAGCGACCAGGTCAAACTACGCGAACTTCCGTTGGCGCTACAGGAAATAATGACTCCGATGCAGGTTGGTCAGGCCACCCGCCCCTTCGGTTCGCTCGACGAAGGCGTGCGGGTACTCGTCATCTGCGGTCGTGACGAAGTCGATTCGACCGCACCGAGCTATGATCAGGTCTACGCCCAGCTAAACGAGGAGCGGGTCAATATGCGTGCTCGGCGTTATTTGCGTGATCTTCGACGTGATGCGGTGATCGACTTCCGCTAGAGTGGTGCGCGATGACGCGCATTTTGACGACCCCCCTTGCAATTTCGCTCGGTGATCCGGCCGGGATCGGGCCCGAGGTTGTTGCCAAATGCTGGGATCATCGCGCCCGCTTCGGTCTTCCCCCGTTCGTCGCGGTCGGTGACGCGCGGTCGCTGAGCTCCGTGTGGGACGGTCCTGTCGCCATCATCGACGACCCGCGCGAGGCCGATTCGGCGTTCGACGTCGGACTGCCTCTGCTTCAGCTGGCCTCGGCCGAAGCCGATATTCCCGGGCGACCGAGTGTCGCTGGAGCGCATTGCTCGCTCGATTCGCTGGAGCTTGCGGTCGGGTTGGCGCGGTCGGCGTCGGTCGCGGCGGTGGTCACTGCACCGGTTTCGAAAAAGCAGCTTTACGCGATCGGCTTTGCCCACCCGGGGCAGACCGAATTCGTCGCCGAGCGGTGCGGAGTATCGGCGAGCAATGTCGCGATGATGCTCGCCGGACCGACACTTCGGACCGTACCCGTAACGACCCACATGCCGCTGGCCGAGGTCGCGGGCAAACTGTCGATCGGGCTGATCGAGGCGCGCGGGCGGGCGGCGCTGCGCGGGCTGCAGCGCAATTTCGGGATCGCCGAGCCGAGGCTCGCGGTCGCCGGGTTCAACCCCCACGCGGGAGAGGGCGGAACCCTCGGCCGCGAGGAGATCGAGTTCATCACCCCGGCGATCGAGAATTTGCGCGCCGAGGGCTGGCGGGTGACCGGCCCCCACGCGGCCGACACGATGTTCCACGCCACCGCGCGGGCGAAATATGACGCGGCCTTGTGCATCTATCACGACCAGGCGCTGATCCCGTTCAAGACGTTGTACTTCGACGAGGGGGTCAATATGACGCTGGGGCTGCCGATCGTCCGCACCGCCCCCGACCATGGCACCGCGTTCGACATCGCCGGCGAGGACCGCGCCGACCCGCGAGCGATGGCCGCGGCGATCCGCATGGCGGCCGAATGCGCGGCCTATCGGCTGGAGTGCGCGTGAGCCAAGAGGTCGAGCCGCTTCGAGCGGTGATCGCCCGCCACGGGCTACAGGCGACCAAGGCGCTCGGCCAGAATTTCATCCTCGACCGCCATCTGCTCGCGCGAATCGCGGCGATCCCCGGGCCGATCGAGGGCCAATGCGTTTATGAAGTCGGGCCCGGCCCCGGCGGGCTGACCCGCGCTCTGCTCGACGCCGGTGCGAAGGTCGTCGCGGTCGAGCGCGACCGGCGCTGCCTGCCCGCGCTCGGCGAGCTCGAGCAGGAATATGCCGGGCGATTGCGGGTGATCGAGGGCGACGCGCTGAAAGTCGACGAGCGCGCCGAGGCCGGGCCGGGCGCGCACATCGTCGCCAATCTGCCCTATAATATCGGAACCGCGCTTCTGCTGCGCTGGCTCGGCGGAGCATGGCCGCCGTGGTGGCGCTCGCTGACCCTGATGTTCCAGCGCGAAGTCGCCGAGCGGATTGTCGCCGCCCCCGACAGCGAGCATTACGGCCGGCTGTCGGTCGCGGCGCAATGGCGGGCGACCCCGCGAATCGCGATGGCGGTCCACCGATCCTCGTTCGTCCCCGCCCCCAAAATCGCATCGGCGGTGGTCCATGTCGTCCCGGCGCATATGCCCGCCGGAGTCGACCCGGCGCGGCTCGAGCAACTGACCGCCGCGGCGTTCGGCCAGCGCCGCAAGATGCTCCGATCAAGCTTGAAAGCCATGCCCCACGCGCTCGAAGCCCTCGAGACACTCGCAATCGACCCCCAGCGCCGCGCCGAAACTCTCAGCGTCGACGAATTCGTCGCGGTCGCCCGGCTGTTGTCCTTGCCCGCAACAGGGCCATCAAACAAAGACGAAGCGCCGCCCCGCAAGATCGTCCCCGAGCTGACCGAGAAGCACTAATTCGCCCGGTAGGGGACTTTGAGATGTTGGCGTAATCCAGCGAAATCAGGCATTTCTTTGCCGCACGACGGCGATCGGGCGGTTGCGATCAGTGGAGCGGTGGGGACCGCCAGCCCAAAGCTCCAAGCGTAGCGCTGGACATGCTCCGCGAGCAGCGGCACAAAACGAGGGAACTCGCGGCTCAACCCTTCGCGATATTGGTAGGTCACGGGCCCCACAGGTTGTACAAGCCTTCGGAACTTCTCGTCTGAAACGCCCTCGGGTTGCGCGAAATGAACCAGAATTCGGCAGTCGCCGCGCACCCCCTCGAGCAGCCAACCGATCAGATTGTGCTTCAGCGGTCGCACCGACCAGCCTTGTCTGGTCATGCTCGACGCCGCGTCCGCGGTCAGGCGATCGCTATTGGTTGTGCGCTCGCCATGCTCGACTGAGCGCAGCCCCAGCGTCAGTGGCATAATGATCAACAATGCCCCCAGCGCCGCCCTAGACATGTCGATGTTCCATATTGCGAAGCGCACCGAACAGGATGATGGCGCCAGCGATCACCAGCCCAGTGAAGCCGATCAGCTGGCCCCGAGCCCTCCGTGGAGGAAATCATAATGGTCGGGGAACAGGGCGATGGCGGTGAGCCGGCCGGCGTTGAGCGCGACGATCGCGGCAACCATCGCGACTGCCAGAAGCCACATCGACCAGGTCAGCCTGACGTTGATTGTTTGCGTGACGACGGCGAACAATACGCCGACCAGCGACATGTTGTGTAACGACGAACAGCCCGCGTAGATCACCATCTGCTTGCCCGCCGCGCGCATCGCGGAATCGGTGAATTCGACGATATTTCCGTTCGAAGGGTGCCCGCTAAGCAAGGACACGAACGCGGCGTCGAATCGCAGCATTTCGGAGCCAAAATAGGCCAAGGCGAATGGACCGAACAGCAGCGGCCCGGTCAATGCCAGCCCGATTACCGCTACTCGTCGCTCGCGGCTCCCTGGACTGAAGCGGAGGACGCTGAACGTCGACAGGCCGAGCAAAGCAAGTCCCGCTTCCCACCCGGTGGGCAGCAGGCAACAGGCCAACGCAGCCCCGCACAGCCACCAGTCAGTTCGCGACGGCTTGACGCCCGCGCCGTCTCCGCCGAGGTCGATCAGCGCCAGCAGAGCGATCCAGATCACGGCGCTGATGCCAAGCAAGGACGCGAAAGCGTGATCCCAGCCGCCAAGCGCCAAACTGTCGGACATCTTGACGAACAGGCGATTGAGGCTCGCCGCGACAAGGGTCGCCGCGAGCAGGCTGGGGCGGTCGAGGCGCAGCAACGGATTGCGCGCCACGGCCGGTTTAGCGGGCCGAGCGCCGCCGCAGGTAGGCGTAGCCCGCGCCGATTACCAACATGGCGGCAAGACCGGCACCGACTTCAGGTGAAGGAACCACAACTCCGGCGAACGCCGGGGTCGCCATTGCCGCAAGACTGGCGAACAGGGCCATTCTGAGCTTCATGTCCATTCTCCCAAGATCGAGTAGATCGGGAATGCTGACATGAATAGCTGGTTGGAGCAAATTGATTCGATGGAATCCTTTGGTCACTTCCTCGAACAATGG
>JBKKAQ010000132.1:0-3675 GCA_046714555.1 Sphingomicrobium sp.
GATTCGCCGGGCAAATCGCCAGCGGGATCGTCCGCCCGGGGGACGAGGTGCGGATCCTGCCTTCGGGGCGGGTGAGCAGCGTCGCCCGGATCGTGACTGCCAAAGGCGACCTCGACGAGGCGGTTGCGGGGCAATCGGTCACATTGACGCTCATTGACGAGGTCGATTGCTCGCGCGGCGACGTGATCGCCACTGCGGGCGACCCGCCCGAGGCCGCCGACCGTTTCGAAGCGACGATTGTGTGGATGGGCGACGAGGAAATGCTTCCCGGGCGCGGCTATTGGCTCAAGCTTGGAACGCAGAGCGTCACCGCGACCGTCCAGCCGCCCAAATATCAGCTCAACGTGAATAGTTTTGAGCATCTCGCGGCCAAGACGCTCGAGCTGAACGCGATCGGTGTGGCCGAGATCGCGACCGATAGCGAGATCGTGTTCGAGCCTTATGCGGTCGAGGGCGGAGCCCCCAACCGGGTGCTTGGCGGATTTATCCTGATCGACAAGTTGACCGATGCGACGGTCGCCTGCGGGATGCTCCATTTCGCGCTTCGCCGGGCGCAGAATATCCACCGTCAGGCGATCGAGATCAGCCGTGAGGCCCATGCCGCGCAAAAGGGGCAGCAGCCCGCGGTGCTGTGGCTGACCGGTCTGTCGGGGGCGGGCAAGTCGACGATCGCCAATTTGGTCGAGAAACGGCTTGCCCGACTTGGGCGGCACAGCTTCCTGCTCGACGGGGACAATGTCCGACATGGGCTGAACAAGGATCTGGGGTTCACCGAGGCCGATCGGATCGAGAATATCCGCCGGGTGGGCGAGGTCGCGCGGCTGATGGCCGATGCGGGGCTGATTGTCATCACCGCCTTCATCTCGCCGTTCCGGGCCGAGCGCGAGATGGTCCGTCAAATGCTTCCTGACCAAGAGTTCATCGAGATCTTCGTCGACACCCCGCTGGCCGAGGCCGAGGCGCGCGACCCCAAGGGCCTGTATGCCAAGGCGCGAAGCGGCGAGCTGATCAACTTCACCGGGATCGACAGCCCGTACGAGGCGCCCGAGGCGCCCGAAATCCGGATCGACACCACCGCGATGAGCGCCGACGCCGCGGCCGACGCGATCATCGCCGCGCTGATCGAACGTCAGCGGCTTTGACAGTCAGAAAGTGTAAGCGAGGCCGAGTGCGCCGAGCCATTGGGTCGCCGAGCCGCGCTCCGCGACGATCGGCGACCGCTTGAAGTCTCCCTTGAGCCGCGAATAGCTTCCGGTGGCGAAGAGCGACAGACCGCCGGTCAAGTCGCCGGTCAGCGACTGGTTGGCGAGCAGCCCGACCTTCCAAGTCTTAAAGCCTCCATCGGGGTCATAGACGGGAAGCCCGCTGGCCAGCGCGCCTTCCGGAGTCACTCCGAAATTGTAACGCGCGAAACGGTCGCCGGTAAAATCGGCGGCGAGCGAAACTCCAACATAAAAGGTCCGCGACAAGGGGGTTCCGAAATCGATCGTCGGACTGATCACGGTCGATTTATGCGCCCCGCCGACATCCTTGACGACATCGAGCCGGACAGACAGCGCATCATAGGGATTGGTTAGCCCGTGAAGGGTGACCCCGGCAAACCCGCCAACCTCGATCGCAGTGTCGAGCTTGCCGAGCGCTCGGACGGCGTCGTCCTTGACCTTGCCGGTGCGATTGAGCCGCACCCCGGCGATCGGGCCGACGTCCAAGTCGAGCTTGCCCGAGCCGCGCGGGATGACGTCGAGGTAGAGGTAGGTCGCTCGGCTGAAAAAGGACATTCCGCCGACCCGCCCGCGGATCGCCGCGGCGGGGATCAGTTTATAATTGTCCGAGCCTTCATAATCGGGAATGTAAGCGCCGCCGGCGGCGATGGTGAAAGTGTCCGAAGCATCGTTGGGATCGGGAAGCGGAGGAGGATTGGCGTCCTGCGCGAACGCCGGCGAGGCGAAGCCGGCAAAGGCTGCGAGCGCGATCAGTGCGATGCGGGTCATGACGTGCCCTTGTCCAAGCCGTGGAAACTCATCAACGAAGGTTCCGGTCAGTCGCCCTCGCCCGGCTCGGGCGAGAAATATTTGTCATACTTGCCTTCCTCGCCCTTATGCTCGTCGGCATCGGCGGGGCTGTCCTTCTTGCGGGTGATATTGGGCCAGGAAGCCGAGAAACTGGCGTTGATCTCGAGCCATTTTTCCTGATCGCTTTCGGTGTCCGGAAGAATCGCCTCGGCAGGGCATTCGGGCTCACACACCCCGCAGTCGATGCATTCATTGGGGTTGATGACGAGCATATTGTCGCCTTCGTAAAAGCAATCGACCGGGCAGACTTCGACGCAATCCATATATTTGCAGCGGATGCAGGCGTCGGTGACGACATAGGTCATGTGATCGAGGCTCCCCTTGAGTGATCGCTGCAAGCGCTATGTCGGCGAGGCGCGCTCGTCAATCTTTGGCGGGTGCGGCAATGTCCTTGTAACAGGCGCGCGCCTCGCCTGGCGGGCCGCGGCAAGCCGGAAGCGCGAGAACCCGCACGATCCGTACCTTGCCGTGCAGCGGCACCGTGATGGTGTTCCCGACTGCCACCGGCTCGCTTGGCTTGAGCACGCGCTTGCCATCGATTCGCAGGTGGCCGGTGTCGACCAGCCCCTGGGCAAGGGTGCGGCTCCTGGTCAGGCGGATGCAGTGGAGGAAGCGGTCGATTCGCAACTTCGCGGTTTCAGCGCTTGAGTCCGGCCAGGGCGGCGAAGGCGTTGCCGGGACGCGGGGCCGCGGGCGGGCGATGCGGACGGCGGCGGCCGCGCCAGCGCCACTTGGCGCCGTCGCTTGCAAAGCCGATTTCCTCCATCAACCGCCGGGTGAGGTCGGGGTCGAGCCCGAGCGAGGTGGCGAGCGCCTGATCGATTGGATTCTCGCCGTCCGCGGCGCGGACCTTGTGAGCGTAAGCGGCGAGGCGGTCGACAAGGTCGATACGAAGCCAGCGCGCTCCGAAGCGCCGGTAGGCGAGGATCGCGCCACGCGGATCGGCCGCGCCGTCGAGAGTCGCAGCGCCCGGCGGGGGAAGGTCGGGCATCGGCTGGCCGGTGCGGACCGCAACCAGCGCGGCGCGCCAGAAAATCGCGGCGGGCTTGATCAGCGAGGGAACGAACAGGTCGAGCGCGCCCAGCCGAACCTTCATTTGATGGAGCGCATGGCGGTCGACCTTGTCGAGCGCGGCAAGCGGTCCGGCGAGCGCACGCCGCGGAAGCACTCCGCCGGCGTCGGCGAGCATCGCCAAAAGCGCGCGGACCGGGGGCGGGTTGGCGGGATCGGTGGCCGCAGCGGCGAGTGCTTTCAAGGCCTTGAGATGATGCGCGATCGCGCGCTCGAGCCAGGTTTCGAGCCGCGCGCGAAGACTTGCGCGGCGCGGCGCGGCGAGCCGGTCGAGTGCTCGGGCGGTGCGCACGGCCGGCTCGAGCAGCGAACGTCCGGGGGCGAGCCGGGCGAGGACGTGCCCCTCCCAGCCGACCGCGAGCTGCCCGCCCGGCTCGACGATCAGCGCGAAATCCGAATCGGGGGCGGCGAGCAAAGCTTTCGCTCGGCGGTCGAGCTCTTCGCCCAAGCGACGCTCGGCGGCAGCGAGCAGCAGCCTCTTGTCGGCGAGGCGCGCGGTGGGATCGACGGTGAAGTTGAACCCCGACAAATG
>JBKKAQ010000133.1:0-12018 GCA_046714555.1 Sphingomicrobium sp.
CCCCCACCCGGCCACCCACGGCACGGTATTCTATGGGAGGCCGGGTGGGGGTGCGGGCCGGTGCGGTCTTACGCAACGAAGACTCCCGTCGCGTCTTGCCAAGTTACGCCACGAGCGGGAATCTCAGCATTCGGTCGGTGAGCGGGACCAGCGCCGAGGCGGGGGCGCCGAGCTTGCCGGTGATTTCGGGGTGCGCCGCGTCGAGCCCGCCAGTGAGGCTTCCAAAGGCGGGGAGGATAAGTTTGGTCGCCGACGCGACAAAGCAGCGCCGCGAGACGTTGCGGCCCCTCATGTGAAGCCGAAGCTTGGGATGGAAATGGCCCGACATTTCGGGCGAGGGGTCGTCGCGGACAGCTTCGTGGCGGAGGGTGATCCCGGCGACGACGAGTTCTTGGGCCAGCCGGCCGCCGCAATGGTCGACGAACCCAGCATCGTGATTGCCGACGATCCACACCCAGTCGAGGCGGCGGGTGAAGGAGAGCAGCAGATCGCGCGCCGCGGCGGGGAGGCGATCGCAGCCGAAGCGGTCGTGGAAGCTGTCGCCGAGGCAATAGACCGTATCGGCCCGCGTGGCGGTAATCAGATGCTCGAGCGCGCTCAAAGTCGCGTGCGAATCATAGGGCGGGAGGAACTGGCCGAGGCGAGCGAACCAGCTGGCCTTTTCGAGGTGAAGGTCGGCGACGAGTAATGCGTTCTGCGACGGCCAGAACAGGCCGCCGTCGGGGGCGGCGAGGAAATTCTGGCCAGCGAACGAAAAGGGAACCATGGGCTGAGCCTTAGCCGCGCATGGGGGGATTTGGGAAGCGCGATCAACGTTTCCAGCCAAGAACATGATCGCGAAGCGCGCGTGCGTCGTGAAGCGCGTTGTGCGGGACCCTGCTGTTGGCGGCCGTGCTGAAGCCGGGAAGGCGGAGCAAGGTGAACCTCGTCGGGGCAAGTTCGACCATGTCGCCCGAGGTGGTCAGCACGAGCATGCAGAAATGGGCGATGTCCTCGGGCCAGTCGGCAAGGATCTCCGGCGCAGAATCGCCGGCGAGATAGGCCGAGAGGGCAAAAGCGGCGTCGAGCCGGTCGAGCGGGGGATGGGTCAGCGCGAGCGGGACCTTGCCGAGATATGGCATGACGTTGCGTTCGACCCACGGGAGGATGGGGTCGGCGCATTTGAGGACCACGTAGAATTCGTCGTCGCCATGTTCGGGGACCAAGGCAAGGCTGATCAGCGCCCCGCCGAAGCCGTTATATTCGGTGTCGAGGAAGTAGCGCACGGATGGCGCTTACAGGCTTTACGGTTGCGATGCAGCTGTGTTCGCGAGATCGAGAAGCGCAAACCTTCAATCGACCCGCATCGCTTCGGCGGCAAGCGCTTCGGCCTCGATCAGCAGCGTGTCGTCGGCCAATCCGGCGGGAAGCGATTCGCGGCCGACGATGACCATCAAGGGAACCGCCATCGGGGTCGCCCGGGTGGCGGCGACGTGGACCATCGTCGCCGCCGCGCGGTCGACCAGGCGAGCGAGGCGGCCAAGCTCGGTCATCCGCGCGCGCGCGTCGTTCCATGCGGCGGCGAGGAGCAGATGCTCGGGCTCGTAGCGGCGCAGCACGTCGTAGATGAGGTCGGTCGAGAAGGTCACCTGGCGCCCGGACTTGCGCTTGCCGGGATGGTGGCGCTCGACCAGCCCGCCGATCACCGCGACCTCGCGAAAGGCGCGCTTGAGCAGGTTCGACTGTTCGACCCATTCGACGAATTCGCGTTCGAGAATGTCGGGCGAAAGCAACGGGCGCGGGTCGAGAACCGGCTCGAGGCTGTAGCAGGCAAGCGCATAGTCGTTGGCGACGAAGCCGAGCGGCTTGAGGCCGGCGGTCTCCATCCGCTTGCTGATCAGCATTCCAAGCGACTGGTGCGCGTTCCAGCCTTCGAAGCTGTACATGCACATGAAATGGAGACGTTCGTGGGGGAAGGTCTCGACCAGCAATTGGTGCGGCTCGGGGAGGATCGAGCGGCGCTCCTGGACCTCGAGCCATTCGCGGACGTCGTCGGGGAAGCGATGCCATTCGGAGCGATCGCAAAGGAAGCGGCGGACTCGATCGGCGAGATGAGTCGACATCGACATGCGCTGGCCGCCGTAGGTGACGATCCGCGCTTCCTTCGACGAGGCGTGGACGATGATGTCGCCGTCCTTGATCCGTTCAATCGCGAGGCTCAATCCGGCGAAAAAGATATGGTCGCCGGGGCTTAAGGTCGAAGCGAAGCCTTCCTCGACCCGGCCGAGGGTGCGGCCGTTCCTGAAGCGGACGTCGAGCATCGGCGCGTCGACGATGATCCCGGCGTTCATCCGGTGCTGGGCGGCGATCGCCGGGCGGGCGAGGCGCCAGCGGCCGGGGCCGTCGGACCCAAGCCGCTGAAAGCGATCATAGGCCCTGAGGCTGTAGCCGCCGGTGGCGACGAAGCGCAGCACCTCGGCAAAGCGATCGTCGGTGAGCCCGGCATAAGGCGCCGCCGAGCGGATTTCGGCAAGCAATTCGGCCTCGTCGAACGGGCCGGCGCAGGCGACCGCGAGAATGTGCTGGGCAAGGACGTCGATCGCACCTGGGCGAAAGGTCTCGGGATCAAGCTCGCCGGCCTCGACCGCGTCGAGCGCCGCGCGCGCCTCGAGATATTCGAAGCGGTTGCCCGGAACGACGATCCCCTTGCTCGGCTCGTCGAGGCGATGATTGGCTCGCCCGATCCGCTGAAGCAGCCGCGAGCTGCCCTTGGGAGCGCCCATCTGGACGACCAGATCGACGTTTCCCCAGTCGATCCCGAGGTCAAGGCTTGCGGTCGCGACCAAAGCGCGCAGGCGACCGTCGCTCATCGCGGCCTCGACCTTGCGGCGGGCTTCCAATGCGAGGCTGCCGTGGTGGATCCCGATTCCGAGGCCCTTGTCGTTGACCTTCCACAAATCCTGGAAAATCAGTTCGGCGAGGCTTCGTGTGTTGCAGAAGACGAGGGTGGTGGTGTGGGCTTCGATCAGCTCCATCACCTGGCGGGCGGCGTAGCGCCCCGAATGTCCCGACCACGGCACCCGGCCTTCGGGAATGAGGATCGACAGGTCGGGCTCCGCGCCGGGATCGCCGACGACGAGGTCAACGACGCTCGAGTCGGCGTCGGGGGCGAGCCAGCCGCGATAGGCTTCGGGATCGGAGATGGTCGCCGAAAGCCCGACCCGGCGGAGCCCGGGGGCGAGGCTTTGAAGGCGGGCGAGCGCGAGCGCGAGGAGATCGCCGCGCTTTTCCTTGGCGAAGGCGTGGACTTCGTCGACCACCACGGTCTTGAGAGTCGAAAACAGCAGCGCGCTGTCGACGTAGGAAATCAGAAGGCTGAGCGATTCGGGGGTGGTGAGGAGGATTTGCGGCGGGCGGGCGCGCTGGCGCGTCTTGCGGTCCGACGGGGTGTCGCCGCTTCGAGTCTCGACCCGGATCGGCAGGCCCATTTCCTCGATCGGGCCGAGCAGATTGCGCTGGACGTCGACTCCAAGCGCTTTCAGGGGCGAGACGTAGAGCGTGTGGAGCCCTTCGTCGGGTGTTTCGGCAAGTTCACAGATTGTCGGGAGGAAGCCCGCGAGAGTCTTGCCCGCGCCGGTTGGTGCGACGAGCAAGGCGCTCCGCCCGGCGCGCGCCGCGGCGAGCATTTCAAACTGGTGGCGGCGCGGCGCCCAACCGCGCGCTTCGAACCAGCGCTCGACCGGGGCGGGAAGCAATGCTGTGCTCAGACGTCGCCTTCCGAGCCGTCGCGGCGGGCCTGTTCCTCGGCGGCGTAATTGGCCTTGGTCGCGCGTTCGGTGGTTTGCTCGCTCGCTTCGCCCGAGCGGCGCTTCGAGCGAAGCAGGACCCAGGCGAAAACGCCAAGCAGGATGACCGGGCCGATGATCGTCATCAGGCCCCATAAGGATTCGTCCATGGTTTTCGTCCTTTCGCTGGCCGACGGTGGAACCCGAGCGGCGCCTCGTCGGCTATAGCTCGCGATGCCGCGCCTTGGTTCCTGGATCGAGCCTTGTCCCGAAGGCATTTATGTGCGCCCTGCCGACGCGTGGGTCGACCCCTCGCAGCCCAAGCCTCGAGCATTGGTCACTCACGGCCACGCCGATCATGCGCGCGGCGGGCACGGGCAGGTGTGGGCGACGCCCGAGACGCTGGCGATCATGGGGGTGCGTTATGGCGAGCAGAATGGCCATCCGGTCGGCTATGGCGAGAGCGTGCGGATCGGCGAGGTCGAGGTCGGCTTCGTTCCGGCGGGGCACGTGCTTGGATCGGCGCAGATCATCTTCGATTACCGGGGCGAACGGGTGGTCGTCTCGGGCGACTACAAGCGCCGCCCCGACCCAACCTGCGCCCCGTTCGTGGTGGTGCCGTGCGACATCTTTATCACCGAGGCGACCTTCGGCCTGCCGGTGTTCCGCCATCCCGACACCCCAAGCGAAATCGACCGTTTGCTCCACCGGCTCCACGCCGACCCCGAACGCTGTGTGCTCGTCGGCGCCTATGCGCTCGGCAAGGCCCAGCGGGTAATCGCCGAACTGCGCGGCCGCGGGCACGACGCGCCGATCTATTATCATGGAGCGGTCGAGCGATTGTGCCGCCTGTACGAGCAATTGGGAGTGCCGCTGGGCGAATTGCGCCCGGTCGCGGCGGCGGCGAAGGCCGAGCTGAAGGGGCGAATCATCATCTGCCCGCCCTCGGCGCTCAACGACCGCTGGTCACGGCGGCTGCCCGACCCGGTGACCGCGATGGCATCGGGGTGGATGCGGGTGCGTCAGCGCGCTCGGCAGAGGAATGTCGAATTGCCCTTGATCATTTCGGACCATGCCGACTGGGACGAACTGACCGCGACGATCCGCGATGTCGCTCCATCCGAAGTGTGGATCACCCATGGGCGCGAGGACGCGCTGATGCACTGGTGCCTGCTTCACCAGATCAAAGCGAGGGAGCTGAATCTGGTGGGTTATGAGGATGAGGACGAGTGATGCCAGTATCGAACGGGGGACTAAGGTTGCCCCTCCCCATGCTTGGCATCCCCTTCCCCGGAAAAAGCCGGGGAGAAACTTTTAGTGGCCTTGGGTTCGTTGGATTCCTGAGGCGGCGAGTTCGGTGTCGATTGCGGCGATCAGGCGGTCGAGCGCGGGCTGGTCTTTCGCTTCGGCGCGGGCGACGAGGACGTCCTGGGTGTTTGAGGCGCGGAGCAGCCACCAGCCGTCGGGGGTGGTGACCCGCGCGCCGTCGGTGGAATCGACCGCGGCGCCGCTCTTGACGAGTCGGTCGAGGATTTCGTCGATCACCGCGAATTTGCGAGTCTCGTCGACCTGGAAGCGCATTTCGGGGGTCGCGACAGAGGCGGGCATCGAGTCCCTGAGTTCGGTCAGGGTCTTGCCGCTCGAGCTGACCGAGCGGATCAGCCGGATCGCGGCGTAGAGCGCATCGTCGAAGCCGTACCAGTCGTGGGCGAAAAAGATGTGGCCGCTCATCTCGCCGGCGAGCGGGGAGCGGGTTTCCTTCATCTTCGACTTGATCAGGCTGTGCCCGGTTTTCCACATCATTGGCTTGCCGCCCAGTTTTGCGATCCGGTCGAACAATGTCTGGCTTGCCTTGACGTCGGCGATGATCGTCGCCCCGGGGCAGGCGGCGAGGACGTCGGTGGCGAGCAGCATGAGGATCTGGTCGCCCCAGATCACCCGGCCCTTGCCGTCGATCGCTCCGATCCGGTCGCCGTCGCCGTCGAAGGCGATCCCGAAGTCGAGATTTTCGGCCGCGACGAGCGCTTTCAGATCGGCGAGATTGGCCTCGACCGTCGGGTCGGGATGGTGGTTGGGGAAATTGCCGTCGATTGCAGTATGGATCGCATGATGCTCGCCGGGGAGTTTGGCGATGAGCCGTTCGAGCGCTTCGCCCGCGGCGCCATTGCCCGCGTCCCAGCCGATCCGCAGCGGCTTGCCGTCGAACCGTTCGAGCAGCCGATCGACGTAAGCGTCGAGGATGTCGAGGTCGGTGACGGTGCCGGTTTCGGTTTCGCCGCCCCATTCGCCCGCGGCCGAGCGGCGGCCGAGCGCCTGAATTTCCTCGCCAAACACCGAGCGGCCGTTCAGCACCATCTTGAAGCCGTTATATTCCGACGGGTTGTGGCTTCCGGTGATCTGGACCCCGCCGCCGACGTCGAGGGTGGCGGCGGCGTAATAGAGCATCGGGGTCGGGCCGAGGCCGATCCGGACGACGTCGATCCCGCCCCCGGTCAGCCCGTCGATCAGAGCCGCGCAGAACATCGGCGAGTGGAGCCGGCCGTCGCGGCACACCGCGATCCGGGTGACTCCTTCGGAGCGCGCGAGCGCGGCGAAGCTCTTGCCGAGCGCGAGCGCGTCGGCTTGGTGGAGAGTGTCGCCGACCAGCCCGCGGATGTCATATTCGCGCAGGATCGTCGGGTGGAAGGCGTGGGCCATGAATCCCTTTTTGAATTAGGCGGTTGCGGCGACCGGTGCCGGTTCGGCATCTAGGATCGCGGCGCTCGGGATGGCAAGCCCGGCGATCATTTCGCGCAACTCCTGGCGAGCGGTGATGTGGCCGATTCCGACCTCGCCGAGCTGGGCGAGGTCGAGCAGGGTCAACCCCTTGGGGAAAAGTTCGCGGTAGATGACGCGCTCGCCGAGCCCCGGAATGACTCGGAAGCCGACCCGGCGGGCGAGCTCGTCCATCGCCGCGCCAACCCGGCGGAGATTGCGCGAATCGATATGCTGAAGGCGGTTGCGAAGGACGACCCAGTCGACGCTCTTGCCGGTCGCCTTGGCGCGCTGAGTGCGGCTGTTCCAGATCAGCTCGGCGTAGAAGCTCGGGCGGGTGATCTTGAAGCTGTCGGGGTCGACCTGGCCGATCAGGTCGAGGTCGACGAAGCTGTCGTTCATCGGAGTGACGAGCGTATCGGCGCGGACGATCGCCGAGCGCGCGACCGGATCGTCGCGCCCGGGGGTGTCGACGACGATCACGTCGCACGCCTCGGACAGGCGGTCGATCGCAGCGGCGAGCGCTTCCTCGCGATAGTCCTCGAGCACTTCGAATTTCGCCTCGGGCAATGGTTCGCCGAGGCGGCGGATGGTTGCGGAGCGGTTTTCGAGATAGCGGGTGGTGGTCCGCTGGCGCGAATCGAGATCGAGCACCGCGACCCGGTGGCCCGAAGCGGCGAGCGCGACCGCGGTGTGGACCGCGGTGGTCGATTTGCCGGTGCCGCCCTTTTCATTGGCGAATACGACGAAATGCGGTTGGCTCATGCCCCGCTTGCCCTTTATCAATGCCCCGCCGAGCGTGACGAACCCGGCCTTCACGCGCGATGTATCGAAGGGGGGCGGGGCGTGCAAATCATCCGTGACGCAAGCGGTCTTGAAGGGGCGCTGGCAGAGCTTCGCGCACAGGGCGAGCGAGTGGCGCTGGTCCCGACGATGGGGGCGCTTCATCGGGGGCACATGGCGCTGATTGCCGAGGCACGCGCGCGCACCGAGCGGGTCGTGGCAACGATCTTCGTCAACCCGCTTCAGTTTGGCGCCAACGAGGACCTCGACACATATCCGCGGCAGGAAGCGGCCGACGCGGCGATGCTCGAGACGGCGGGGTGCGACCTGTTGTGGATGCCGGGCGCCGGCGAGATCTACCCGCCGGGGTTTGCAACGACGGTCAGCGTTGCCGGGGTC
The DNA here is from genome assembly GCA_046714555.1 of Sphingomicrobium sp. GTDB lineage: Bacteria > Pseudomonadota > Alphaproteobacteria > Sphingomonadales > Sphingomonadaceae > Sphingomicrobium. The sequence continues at coordinate 7,701 of JBKKAQ010000133.1, forward strand.
AGTGAGCGCTGGGACGGAGCGGCGCGGCCGGGGCATTTCGACGGGGTGGCGACGGTCGTGGCCAAGCTGCTGCTCGCGGTCCGGCCCGATATTGCCTTATTCGGGGAAAAAGATTTCCAGCAGCTCGCGGTGATCGAGCGGATGGTCGCCGACCTCGGCATCGGGAGCGAGATCCTTGGGGTCGGGACGGTGCGCGATGGGGACGGCCTGGCGCTGTCATCGCGCAACGCTTATCTCTCCGCTGACGAGCGTAGGCGCGCGCTTGCATTGCCCCGAGCGCTGGAGGAATCCCGGCGGGCGATTGCGAGCGGGGAGGCGGTCGCCAACGTCATCGAGCGGGCCAAGGCGTCGCTCGAAAGCGCCGGATTTGTACGAACCGAATATTTCGCCTTGGTGGACGCGGCGACCCTTGAACCGCTCGAGCGGGCCGGAGGCAAGATGCGACTGATCGCAGCGGCGGTGATCGGAACGACCCGGCTGATCGACAATATGAAGGTCGAAACGGAACAATCGTGAAGAAGTAATTTCCGCATTAACCATTTGTTTGCTCTTGGCTGGTCAAGTGGCCCCAACAGGAAAGGGTCACACCATGGGCATGAGTCAAAAGAGCGCCGATTTTCTCAACCGAAGCCGGATCGCCGACGCCGAAAGCGGCGACATCGACGCCTTGTTCGAGCTTGGGGTCTGCTATTCGACCGGGCGCAGGGGCACGGCGGTCGATCTGGTCGAGGCACATAAATGGTTCAACCTGGCGGCGCTCCAGGGATGCACGCGCGGCCAGCAATGCCGCGCCGAAATTTCGATCGAGATGACCGCTCGCGAAATCGCAGAGGCTCAGCGCCAGGCGCGTGCCTGGCTTGGCGCGAGCGGAGCGCAGCGCTTCGCGGCTTAGAATGAGTGACGCTGGCACTCCGTTTTGGCGGGGATGACGCTATTTTACGAGAATCGTTACGCTTCGGCGGTTCTGCGCCCAGGCGCTTTCGTCCGATCCTTGGGCGACCGGGCGCTCCTTGCCCCAGCTGATGACCGAGAGGCGCGAGTCGACGACCCCCTGCGCGACCAGATAGGCCCGCGCCGAATTGGCGCGCCGTTCGCCCAGCGCAAGATTATATTCGCGCGTTCCGCGCTCGTCGGCATGACCTTCGATGCTTGCGCGAATCGTCGGATTGGCGAGCAGCCACCGGGCCTGAGCGGCGAGGGTCGCGCGCGAAGCTTCGTCAAGCGCATGTTCGTCGGTTCCGAAATAGACGGTGTCCGAGCCGGCCTTGGCGATCATGTCGGCCTGTGAGCCGGGAAGCTCGGTCAGTCCGACGTCGGCATTGTCGCCCGGAACGTTCGCCGATGGGTCGGCGGGAGCCTGGGCTGGAGGCGGGGTAACCGCGACCGGCTTCTTGGCGCAGGCCGCCATCGCGAGTGCGAAGGCGGCAAGAGCGAGGGTAGTGATTTTGCGCATGTCGGTCTCCTGATCCGGACGAGTTTATTTCAGTTCTGGAGCGGCGACCAGCTCGGGTCGGATCCGTCCTGCGGGGTCGGCATCCGCCGCGGCGCCCCCCCGTTGATGTTGGACGCGTAAAGCGTCGCCGAGCCGCTGCCGCGCCCGGTGCGGTGAAACATGACATATTGGCCGTTGGGCGCCCAGCTTGGACCCTCGTCCTGCCAGCTGTCGGTGAGCGTCCGCTCGCCCGAGCCCGAGGAGGACATCAGCCCGATGCGGAAGCCTCCGCCGCCGATGCGGGTAAAGGCGATGAGGTCGCCGCGCGGGCTCCACACCGGCGAGGCGTAACGCGCTCCGCCGAAGCTGATCCGTTTCTGGTTCGCGCCGCCCGAATCCATCACATAGAGTTGCTGCGAGCCCGAGCGGTCGCTTTCGAACACGATCCGGTTTCCCTCGGGGGAGAAGCTTGGCGAGGTGTCGGCGCCGGGGGTCGAGGTGAGGCGACGTGGGGCGCCGCCGTCCGAATCGACGACAAAGAGGTCAGTATTGCCCCTGCTCGCCATCGAAAAGACGATTTGGCGGCCGTCGGGGGAGAAACGCGGCGCGAAGGTCATCGCTGCGCCGGGGACGAGCAGCCGCTCGCGGCCGCTAGCGAGATCGAGCACGAACACGCGCGGGCGGCGCCCGGCGTAGCTCATATAGGCTAATTTGTCGCCGCGCGGAGAGAAGCGCGGGGTGATCACGGTGGCCTGGCCGGTGGTCAGATAGCGGTGGTTCGAGCCGTCCGAATCCATGATTGCGATCCGCTTCAGGCGGCGGGTCTTGGGGCCGGTTTCGGCGACATAGACGATTCGGGTGTCGAGGAAGCCCGATTGTCCCGACAGCCGCGAATAGACCGTGTCGGCGCATTTGTGGGCCGCTCGGCGCCAGTCGGTCGGAGCGACGACGAAGCCCTGCTTGGCGAGCTCGCGGCCCGAAATCACGTCGTAAAGGTAGCAGCCAACGGTGATCTTGCCGTCGCCGCGCGCCTCGACGAAGCCAGCGACGAGTGCCGAAGCCCCCGCGCTTCGCCAGGTCGGGAAGGCGGGCGATGAAGCTTCGGCATAAGAGTAGCCGCCGATCCCCGCCGGGCCGAGCGGAGTGAACAGCCCCGACGAGCGGAGGTCCGACGCGACCACGGCGGCGACCTGGCGCCCCAGCGCTCCGGTCTCGCCCGCGGGGGTCGAGGTCGTCGCCGGGGTCGGCATCGCCGGGATCGCGATCGCCATCGGCGCCTGGATTCCGCCGACGACATCGACCTCGAGCGGCGGAGCGTCCTGCGCGGCGGCGGCAGAGGCGAGCAGCAGGAGCGGCAAAGCTGTGGGTTTGAGCATGGGGTTCCTCACGGCAGATTATAGTTCATAATAAAATCTCCCCAGCCTTGGCCGTTGGCGGTCTTGTAAAGATCAGGCGGGAGGCCGCTCAGCGGTGCGCAGCCTACAAAGGTTGCTACCGCCAAATCCTTCACGCGTTCTTCCAAATGAGCATTTTCCTCGTCAACGCCGCTTATCCCAGCGACTTCGGGGGGCCTAAGTAACCGCCCGGATCGGCTTAATCGCAGGTGAAGCTTGACCCGAATACGATTCGCGCCGGTTCCGGGGTTGGATTGCCGGTCCGCGCAAGGTTGAACTTGGCGGCGGATCGCCTGCTGGATCCCGGCGAGCGCCGAAGCGCTGAATTTGGGTGCTGCGGCGGCGGGGGCCGAGGCGGCGGGGGCGTCGGCAATGCCCTTGAGGAAATCGTCGCCGATGCGCGAAACCCGCGGCGCCTTGGTCGGGGGAGCGGCGGGTTTTTTCGGGCGGCTCGGGGCGGGCCTGGCGCTGGCCTTTTCGGTCGAACGCGGGGCGGGGGTCGGAACCACGCGAGGCGCGGGCGGGGTGGGTTCGATTTTGGGTGCGGGGGTGGGCTCGATCGGCAGCGCTTCGCCGGTTTCGGGGGTTTGGGCCGCAGTTGGAGCGGCGGCGGGGGCGGCGGCTTTGAGCGCGACATCCTCGACCAGCTCGACCTCCATCGCCGGAGGCTCGGGCGAATCGGCGACTTGCGCGAGGCTCAGCGACATTGCGGCAATCAGCGCGAGGTGGAAGACCAGCGCCGCACCGGTCCCGGCAAGCTCGGCGCGGTCGAGGGTCACGTCTCCTCCCCGACCGAAACCAATGCAACTCGGTTGAGGCCGGCGCGGTTCAATTCGCCCATCACCCGCATCACGCGGCCGTAATCGAGCGCCTTGTCGGCGCGCAGATAGACCCGGCGGCCTTCGGGCGGAGCAGGGGAGGCGGCGATCGCGGCGAGGCGGGTGCCAAGCGCGGCCTCGGCGATCACGACATCGTCGATGAAGATCGCTCCGCTCCGGTCGAGCGCGATGTGGACCGGCCTGGCTTGCTGGTCGAGCGCTCCGGCGCGGCTTTCGGGAAGGTCTACCGGGACCCCGGCGACGAGCAGGGGCGCGGTGATCATGAAGATGATCAGCAGGACGAGCATCACGTCGACCAACGGAGTGACGTTGATTTCGGCCATCGGCGCGCGGCGGCCGCGGCGGCCCCGTCTCGAAGGAAGGCTCGCGGCCATCAGGTCTCGACCTCGAGCTCGCGGCTCAAGGTGGCGTGGAAACGGTCGGCGAAGCGCCCGAGCCGGGCTTCGAGGCGGTCGAGCCCGTGGGTCAGGCGATTGTAGGCGATCACCGCCGGGATTGCCGCGAACAGCCCGATCGCGGTTGCGAACAAAGCTTCGGCGATCCCCGGAGCGACCACCGCGAGCGACGTATTATTGGCGTCGGCGATCGCGGTGAAGGCGCGCATGATCCCCCACACGGTTCCGAACAGCCCGACGAACGGCGCGACCGAGCCG
>JBKKAQ010000134.1:0-24608 GCA_046714555.1 Sphingomicrobium sp.
CGCGCACCAACCGCCTCAAGGGGCCGATCCTGTGCCTCGTCGGTCCTCCCGGGGTCGGCAAGACCTCGCTCGGTCGCTCGATCGCTCGCGCCACCGGCCGTGAATTCGCTCGCCAGTCACTCGGCGGGGTGCGCGACGAGGCCGAGATCCGCGGCCATCGCCGGACCTATATCGGCTCGCTTCCGGGCAAGATCATCACCAATCTGAAAAAGGCCGGGACTTCCAACCCCTTGTTCCTGCTGGACGAGATCGACAAGCTCGGGACCGATTTCCGCGGCGACCCGGCCTCGGCTTTGCTCGAAGTGCTCGATCCCGAACAAAATGCCAAGTTCCAGGATCATTATCTCGAGCTCGACTATGACCTGTCCGACGTGATGTTCGTCACCACCGCCAATTCGCTCGACATGCATCAGGCGCTGCTCGACCGGATGGAGATCATCCGTCTCGAAGGCTATACCGAGGATGAAAAGGTCGAGATCGCCCGGCGCCACCTCATACCCAAGCAGATGGAGGCCCACGGCCTCAAGCCCGAGGAAATGAGCTTTGCCGAGGACGGGCTTCGCGGGATCATCCGTCATTACACCCGCGAAGCCGGGGTGCGGACGCTCGAGCGCGAGCTCGCCAAGGTTGCTCGCAAGTCGCTCCGCCGGATCCTCGAAGGCCAGGTCGAGACCGTCGAACTCAACGACTCCAACCTCGATGAATTTCTCGGGGTTCGCCGCTTCCGCTATGGAGTCGGCGAAGAGGAGGATCAGATCGGCGCGGTCACCGGGCTCGCCTGGACCGAGGTCGGCGGCGAACTGTTGACGATCGAGGCGGTCACCGTCCCGGGCAAGGGGCTGGTCAAGACCACCGGCAAGCTCGGCGAAGTGATGCAGGAATCGATCCAGGCGGCGATGAGCTTCATCAAGGCGCGCAGCCCGAGCTACGGGGTCAAGCCGAGCATTTTTTCGCGCAAGGACATTCATGTCCATCTGCCCGAGGGCGCGGTCCCCAAGGACGGCCCGTCGGCGGGTATCGGGATGGTCGTCGCGATGATCTCGACCTTGACCGGGATCGCGGTCAGGCGTGATGTCGCGATGACCGGAGAAGTCACTCTTCGCGGGAGGGTGCTTCCGATCGGCGGGCTCAAGGAAAAATTGCTCGCCGCGCTTCGCGGCGGGATCACCACCGTGCTGATCCCGGCCGAAAATGAAAAGGATCTGGTCGAAATTCCGGCATCGGTGCGCGATGCGCTCGAGATCATCCCGGTCGCTCATGTCGACGAGGTGCTCGCCCGGGCGCTGACCCAGCCGATGGTCGCGATCGAATGGACCGATGCCGACGAACATGCCGCAGAACCCGTGGTTCCGCCGCAAGCCAAGGGCGAAACGGCGACAATCCGCCACTAGGGCTTTGACTCCTGTTAAGCTTCTTGCCTTAAGCAAGCGCTGATTGGATTGGCGAGTCCCGCAGCGAATGTTGGAGCGGTTGGGAAATGAACAAGCAGGAACTCATCGGGCATGTTGCCGACCGCGCCGGGCTCAGCCGCAACGACGCGAGCCGGGCAGTCGAAACGATGCTCGAAACGATCACCTCGGCGCTGAAACGCGGCGACGAGGTCCGGCTGGTGGGCTTCGGCAATTTCTCGTTGACCCGCCGCAAGGCTTCGGTCGGACGCAACCCGCGCACGGGCGAGCCGATGTCGATCAAGGCGAGCTCGCAGCCGAAATTCCGTCCGGGCAAGGTGCTCAAGGACGCGGTCCAGTAAGCATTGGCCGCGCCCCCGCAGGGGTGGACAGCGTCAGCGGGGTCACTTATGCGCCGCCAACCGGCAAGGGCGTGGGCGCGTAGCTCAGTGGTAGAGCACTGTGTTCACACCGCAGGGGTCGCAAGTTCAATCCTTGCCGCGCCCACCATGTCCCGCCGGCCGATTGGTCATTTTGCAAATGGTCTGTCTCGCTCAGAGTAGGCTTGGTTCAGAAGCCCCTTCAATCGAGATAATTCGGCTGAAAGCCCGCCAGGCGGCGCATTTCGGCCCAGTCGCGAAATTCGATTTCGCGGCCTTTGCGCCTGATCAGTCCCTGCCGCTCGAGGTCGGCGAAGACCCGATTGACATTGACCGAGGTCTGCCCGGTGATGTCGGCGATCTGCTGCTGGGTGAACGGATTGACCATGATGTCGCTGGCGCCGTCGATTCCGCTCCGGGCAGCGGTTTCGCACAGCAGATGCGCGACCCGGGCGGTCGAATCGCGTCGCCCGCAATTGACCAACCACTCATAACCGATAGTCGCATGACGCTGCGTCAATCGCCAGAAGAAACGCGCGAGCGGGGGATGGGCATCGACGATCGGGTCGAAGTCCTCGACCCGGCCGACCATCACATCGCTTCGGACGATCGCCTGGATTCCATATTCGGCATTGCAGTCGCGCGGAAGGATTCCGTCCCCGGCGAAGCGCAACGCGACGATCTGTCGCCGCCCGCTGCCGTCGGACATATATTTGCACAAAATTCCCGAACGGACGAACATCACCTCGTCACGCGGTACGCCCGGTTCCCGAAACGGCCGCTTGGGGTCGACCTGGACCAGCTTGCTCGGCATCGCCTCGAGCAACTCGGCGAGCGGCCGCTCGAGACCTGCCGCAACCAGCGTTTCGACGAGCGGGGTGGTCGCCGCATCGGCTGTTCTGGAACGCCGACTCGGCCCCATTCTTCTTCTCCCTCACACCCCCCCGTCAAAAAAGGTGCGCCTGACGCGTTCGTTGCGCAAGCTTTATGACATATGCGGGCAACAAGGGTTTAAGAATTAATGTCCAATATGGAGCTTAAGTTCTTCCCTCAACGCGAGACTTGTCGCGGGGGGCGGGGCAGCCCCGCTTTTGAGGTCGGGCGGTCCGGGCCAGCCGGTGTCGGCGAACTCGACACCGTCGAAGTTGCGCGGCCTCGAATAGCGCGCGAACACATGAAAATGGACGTGGGGATCGACCATCATCAGCATCAGATAATTGATTCGCTCATAATCGCAAAGGCTGGCGAGCGCGGCTTCGATTTCGGCGATGACCCGACCGAGCTCGGCAAACGCCGCGGGCTCGAGCGCGCCGAACGCCGTCGCCTCCGACCGCGCGGCGAGCACCAGCGAGCCGAGCGTCACCTGCGCCGGTCTGACCAGCACCGCCCAATGCTGATACTCGCGCACCAAAGTTTCGGGATAACCGAATTTGCGCATCGTTTGATTGACCATCGGGCACCGCCAGCTTGCTATCACAGCGTGCGAACCTTAAGGCACGCGCGCGCCTTGCCAAGGCGTAATGGCGATCGTAGCTCAGCTGGTTAGAGCATCGGTTTGTGGTACCGAGGGTCGCGGGTTCAAGCCCCGTCGATCGCCCCATTTTCCTTTGATGGCTGGATCGACCGCACCGATGACGACCCCGTGGGGCTTCCCCGACTTCGACGCGCACGAAGCTCTCCACTTCTTCCACGACGAAGCCACCGGACTCAAGGCGATCATCGCGATTCACTCGACTCACCTCGGCCCTGCCGCGGGCGGAGTGCGTTTCTGGCATTATCCCGACGATGCCCAGGCGGTGACCGATGCTCTGCGCCTGTCGCGCGGGATGAGCTACAAGAATGCGATGGCGGGGCTTCCGATGGGCGGCGGCAAGGCGGTGCTTCTGGCGGGCGAAGAGCGCTCGAAGTCCCCCGAAATGCTCGCCGCTTATGGCCGCGCGGTCGCTTCGCTCGGCGGGCGCTATGTCACCGCCGAAGATGTCGGAATGAGCGTTCCCGACATGATCGAGGTGCGCCGTCAGACCGAATATGTGGCGGGGCTTCCGGCCACCGCGGGCGCGGTCGGCGGCGATCCCGGCCCGCACACCTCGCTCGGGGTGTTTCTCGGCATCAAGGCGGCGGTCAGGCGAGCGCTCGGCAAGGACACTCTGGCGGGGCTTCACATCGCCATCCAGGGCGCTGGAAGCGTCGCCACCGGAGTCGCGATGCATTCGGCCGCCGAAGGGGCGCGGCTGACGATCGCCGATGTCGATCCGGCGCGCGCCCGCACCCTCGCCGCCGACAGCGGGGCCACCGTGGTCGACCCCGCCGAAATCCTCGCTCTCGATGCCGACGTTGTCAGCCCCTGCGCTCTCGGCGCGATCCTTACCGCCGACAGCATCGCCGCGCTCAGGGCGCCGATCGTCGCCGGCGGCGCCAACAACCAGCTTGCCACTCCCGAAGACGGCGCCCGGCTCCACGCGCGCAATATCCTCTACGCCCCCGACTATGTCATCAATGCCGGCGGGATCATCAATGTCAGCTCCGAATTTCTCGGCGACCAGGACCCGGCGGTGGTTCGCGGGCGGATCGAGGCGATCCCCGGGCGGCTCGACCAGATCTGGGCCGAAAGCGCGGCGAGCGAGCGCGACCCCGCGGCGGTCGCCGATTCGATCGCCCAGCGCCTGATCGGGCGGGGCTGAGCGCGTGCGGCACGACGTGGCGGCGCCGCTTCGGCTGCGCTAGGGGGCGAGGGTGCACCGCTTCGCCAATCCCGCCCGCTTCCTCAAGCTCGCCCGCCCGGCGACGCTCTGGCTGCTTGGCGTCGGCCTTGCGCTCGCCGGGGCCGGGATCGTCAGCGGGCTGTTGGTCACCCCGCCCGACTATCTCCAGGGCGACAGCGTTCGTATCCTCTACGTCCACGTCCCCGCGGCATGGCTGGGCATGGCGGGCTGGGCGGGGCTCGCCGCGGCCAGCCTCAGCCAGATCGTCTGGCGGCATCAGCTCGCGGCGCTCGCCGGCCGGGCGATCGCTCCCGCCGGGGCGACTTTTTCTGCCCTGTGCCTCGCGACCGGATCGATCTGGGGCCGCCCGACCTGGGGAACATGGTGGGAATGGGATGGACGGCTGACCTCGATGCTCGTGCTCCTGTTCCTCTATTTGGGCTACATCGCGCTTGCCGCCGCCGAGCGCGAGCGGGGAGGGGAGGGCAGGCTCGCGGCTTTGTTCGGGCTGGTCGGGGCGATCAATCTTCCGATCATCCATTATTCGGTGTTGTGGTGGCGAACGCTCCATCAGGGGCAGAGCATTTCGCTCGGCGGAGGATCGACGATCGCGCCTTCGCTGCTCTGGCCATTGCCGCTGACCATGCTCGGCTTTTCCGCCCTGTTCGCGGCGGTCGTTCTAATGCGGATGCGCGCCGGCCTCGCGCGTTCGAAGATCGAGGCGAAGCTTCGCCGGGCGGCGCTTCGGTGAACCCCTGGCCGTTCGTCATTGCCGCCTACGCCCTGACCATCCTCGCTACCATTGGCCTGGTCGCTCTGTCGTGGTTCGCCATGCGCCGCGCCGAAGCCGAGGCCGATCGTTCGCGCCGATGATCGTCCGTCCCAAGCATCAGCGTCTGGTCCTCGTCGCGCTCGCGCTCGCCGCCGTGGTGGGAGCGGTGCTGCTCGCGATGTGGGGGCTCAAAGACCGCGCGGCCTATTTCTACACCCCCGCCGATATCGCCGCGGGGCGAGCGTCGAGCGACCGTGCGATGCGGCTCGGCGGAATGGTCGAGCGCGGCTCCTTGGTCCACGATCCCGACGGGGTGACGATCCGCTTCAGTGTCGCCGACGGCAATGCGCGGCTTCCCGTGGCCTATCGCGGCATCGTCCCCGATTTGTTTCGCGAAGGCAGCGGGGTGGTCGCCGAAGGGCGAATGGCCAAGGGCGTTTTCGTCGCCGACACGATCCTCGCCAAGCATGACGAGCGCTACATGCCGCCGCAGATGGGCAATCTCGCGGTCGCGTCACCCGCGCAATGATCGCCGAATTCGGACTTGCCGCTTTATGGCTCGCGGCGGCGCTATCGCTGATGCAATTGCTGCTCGCGCTAGGCTTTTCGCGCGCTCAACTAGGCGGCGCGGCGACCGCGCGCCCGATCGCGATCGCCCAGGGGCTGCTCACCGCAGCCGCCTTCGCGGCGCTGGTGCTGGTTTTCCTTCGAACTGATCTGTCGGTCGCTCTGGTCGCTGAAAACAGCCACGTCACCAAGCCCTGGCTGTACAAATTCGCCGGAACCTGGGGCAATCACGAAGGCTCGATGCTGCTGTGGGTCGCGGTGCTCGCGGCCACGGGTGCCGGGCTCGCTTTGTTCGAGCGCAGGCTGAGCGAGCCGATGCTGGTCGCGACGCTGGGCGCTCAGGCCGCGATCGGACTGGGCTTTTATGCCTTCCTACTGTTCGCCTCGAACCCGTTCGCGCGGCTCGATCCGGCGCCGCTGTTGGGGCGCGGGCTCAATCCTCTGCTCCAGGACCCCGGGCTCGCCTTCCATCCGCCGACGCTCTACCTCGGCTATGTGGGGCTGTCGGTCGCCTTTTCGTTCGCGGTCGGAGCGCTGCTGACCCGCGAAGTCGGTCCCGCGCTCGCCCGCGCGATGCGCCCGTGGGTGCTTGCCGCCTGGGTCCTTCTGACCCTCGGCATCACCGCCGGAAGCTATTGGGCCTATTATGAGCTCGGCTGGGGCGGCTGGTGGTTCTGGGACCCGGTCGAAAATGCCTCGCTGATGCCATGGCTCGCGGCGACCGCCTTGCTTCATTCGGTCAATGTGCTCGCCGCGCGCGGCGGGCTTCGCGCCTGGACGATGATGCTTGCGGTGCTGGCCTTTTCGATGTCGATGGTCGGCACCTTCCTTGTCCGCTCGGGCATCCTCACGTCGGTCCATGCCTTTGCGGTCGATCCCCAGCGCGGCAGCTTCATCCTCGTCCTTTTGAGCCTTTACATCGGCGGGGCGCTGACCCTGTTCGCGGCGCGCGTTGCAAGCATTCGCGAAGGGGCGCGCTTCGCCCTCGTCAGCCGCGAGGCGGCGCTGGTCGCCAATAATCTGCTGCTCAGCGTGATCCTCGGGATCGTCATGCTCGGAACGCTCTACCCGCTGCTAGTCGAAGCGGTCAGCGGAGAGAAGCTTTCGGTCGGCGCGCCCTATTTCAATGCCGTCGCCGGCCCGCTCGCCTTGATCCTCGCCGCATTGCTTTTGCTCGGTCCGCGGCTCCGCTGGCGCCGTGACTCCGATCCGCTGCTTCGCCGCCTCGTCATCCCCGCACTGATTGTGATCGTCGTGCTGGCGATCAGCTGGCTGTTCGCGCCCCACATCAATCTTCTCCCGCGCTTCGGTCTCGCGCTTGCCGCGGCGCTCGCCTTCGCCAGCCTTGCACCGCTTGGCGGCCGCGATCTCAGGCGCGCTCCGCTGTCGCTGTGGGGAATGGTCGTCGCCCATTTCGGGGTCGCGGTCGCATTGGGCGGAATGGCCGCCGAAAGCGCCTTCACCCGCGAACGGCTCGCCGTCGTCCGGGTCGGCGAGCGGCTCGCCGTCGGTCCGTGGACGGTGCGCCTGGCGCAGCTCGATCCGGTCGTCGGCCCCAATTGGACCGCGATCGAGGCCAGGCTCGAAGCGACCCGCGGCTCGACCGTCCACTTCCTCGACCCCCAGACCCGCACCTTCACCGATCCGCCGACAACCACCAACGAAGCCGCTATCCGCACCTTTCTCGACGGGCAGCTCTACACCGTCATCGGCCGCCAGGACGAAACGGGCCGCTGGCAGTTGCGCTTGTGGTGGAAGCCCTATGTCACGCTGATCTGGCTCGGCGGGGTGCTGATCGCGCTTGGCGGATTGCTCGCACTGGTTGGCCGGGCCTTGCGCGAGCGCTCGCTCGGGGTCCGCCGCCGCGAGGAGGAGGAATGGACATGAAGCGCTTCATTCCATTGCTCCTGCTGATCGCCTTCGTCGCCGCGGTAGCATGGCGGCTGTCGCACCCTCCCGACAACCGCATCCGCAGCCGGATGGCCGGGCAACCGCTTCCCGCCTTTGCGCTTCCCGCGGCGCTCGCGACCAAGCCCGGCCTCGCCTCGGCCGACCTCGCCACCGGAAGTCCGCGGCTGCTCAACCTCTTCGCCAGCTGGTGCGTGCCGTGCATCGCCGAAGCGCCCTTGCTCGTCGCGCTTCGCCGCGAAGGCGTGGCGATCGACGGAATCGCGATCCGCGACCGGCCCGAGGATATCGCCGATTTCCTCGCCCGCAACGGCGATCCGTTCGAACGCATCGGCGCCGACCGCGAAAGCCGGGTGATGATGACGCTCGGCTCGTCCGGAGTTCCCGAAAGCTTCGTGATCGACGGGCGCGGAGTGATCCGCCTTCAGTACATCGGTCCGATCACCACCGCCGATCTACCCGAAATCCGCCGCGCGCTCGGGCAGGCGCGATGAAGCGCGCGCTCCTTGCACTGGCGCTCCTGCTCACCGCCCCCGCGCTCGCCGATTCGACCCTGCCCTCTTCGCGCTGGGCCAATCGGCAGCTCCCCGACCCGCGCCAGGAAGCCCGCGCAAGGGCGCTGATGGAAGAACTGCGCTGTCTCGTCTGCCAGGGCCAGTCGATCGCCGATTCGGATGCCGAGCTCGCCAGCGACATGCGCGCTCTGGTCCGCGAGCGGATCGCGGCGGGGGAAGAGCCGCGCGCGATCCGCGCCTGGCTGGTCGAACGCTATGGCGACTGGGTCAGTTACACCCCCCCGGTCGAACCGCTGACTTGGCCATTGTGGGCGGCGCCCTTGCTTCTGCTCGGCGCGGGCGGCTGGCTGCTTCGCGGGCGGATCAAGCGATGAGCGGCTGGATCGGCCTTGCGCTGCTCTTGGCGGCGACCCTCGGCCTGCTTCGCCTTGCCGGCCTGCGCGGGACGACGCTCCAGTTAGCCGCCGCGGCCCTGCTGTTCGGCGCCGCGGGCTATGCGCTTCAGGGCCGTGCCTCGCTCGGCGAATCGCCCGGCACTGTCGCCGCCGCCGCGGTCCCGCTTCCGCTGACCGGTGCGCGCCGCGCCTTTTACGGCCAGTTCAACCGGGCCGAACGCTGGATGATCATCGCCGAAGGCTATGCCGCGCGCGGCGATACCGGTAGCGCCGCCGGGGTGCTCCAGTCGGCGGTTCGAGCGCACCCCGATGATGCCTTGCTGTGGATCGGGCTCGGCAACGCCTTGTTCGATCATTCGCAGGCGCTGACCCCGGCCGCTCGGCTCGCCTACGACCGGGCGCTCAAGCTTGCCCCGGCCTACCCCGGCCCTCGCTTCTTCCTCGGCCTCGCGCTCGCCCGCTCGGGCGACCGGGATGGTGCGCTTGCATTGTGGAAACCGATCCTCGCCGACGCCCCTCCCACCGCCGGCTGGCGCCCGCTCGTCGAAGGCGCAATCGCGACGCTCGAACCGCCCGCCCGGCCAGCCCGCTAAGCCGCGGCCTCGAACGGCAAGTCGAGCGCGTCGGCAACCGCCCGGTGGCGGATCTTGCCGTCCGACACATTGAGCCCCGCGGCCAGATGCGGGTCGGCCTCCATCGCCGCTTCGGCGCCGAGACTGGCAAGCCTGAGCGCGAACGGAAGCGTCGCATTGTTGAGCGCGAAGGCCGATGTCCTCGCGACCGCTCCGGGCATGTTGGCGACGCAATAATGGATCACCCCTTCGACCGTGAAAACCGGATCGGCGTGGGTCGTCGGATGGCTGGTCTCGAAGCATCCGCCCTGGTCGATCGCGATGTCGACCACCACGCTTCCGCGCTTCATCGTCTTCAGCATTGCGCGGGTCACCAATTTGGGCGCCGCTGCTCCGGGAACAAGCACCGCTCCGATCACCAGATGCGCTTTCTCGACCGCCGCGGCGATCGCCGCCTTCGACGCATACGCAGTCTTGATCTGGCTCCCGAAGAACATGTCGAGCTCGGCCAGCCGTTCGTTCGAAATGTCATAGATGGTGACGTCGGCGCGCATCCCGACCGCCATCTGCGCGGCATTGACCCCGGCGACTCCGCCGCCGAGGATCGCGATCCGCGCCGGCGCCACTCCAGGCACTCCGCCGAGCAGAACTCCGCGTCCACCCTGCTCCTTTTCAAGGTAATGCGCCCCGACCTGGATCGCCATTCGCCCGGCGACCTCGCTCATCGGCTTGAGCAATGGAAGCGCGCCCGATCGCGAGGTGACGGTTTCATAAGCGATGCAGGTCGCGCCGGAACGAGTCAGTCCCTCGGCCTGCGGCTTGTCGGCGGCGAGGTGGAGGTAGGTGAACAGGATATGCCTCGGCTCGAGCAACGCGATTTCCTGAGGTTGCGGCTCCTTGACCTTGACGATCATGTCCGATCCCTTGAACACGTCAGCTGCGGTAGGGAGGATGGTTGCCCCGGCGCTTCGGTAATCGCCATCGGAAAAGTCGATTCCGATCCCCGCCTTGGTCTCGACCAGGACCTCGTGCCCCGCCGCGACCAGCTCGGCGACCGATGGCGGGGTCAGCCCGACTCGATATTCGTGGACCTTGATTTCCCTGGGCACACCGACGCGCATCGTTCGTTCGCTCCCCTATGGTCGATGTCCGACGTCATACCCCCGGTCCCTCGCTTTGTCCCTTGCGATTGCAGGAGGGTATAGGCGGTGCTAGGCGGGCGCGCCGCCGCCCGGCGTTGCACATGGGGATTGGTTTGATGCGGCCTATCGGCGTTCGTCAAATTTTCGAGGCTGCATGAACATTACCGCGACCGGCGGCGCCGCAGCCGAGGCTCCTGGCGACGGCGGGCATGAAGCTGGCCACGCCCAGGGCTCGCTCGCCAAGCTCGCGGCCGGAGCGATCGGGATCGTCTTCGGCGACATCGGCACCTCGCCCATCTACGCTTTTCGCGAAACCTTCGCCGGGCACCACAAATTGGTCCCCGACGCGCTCCACATTTACGGCGTACTCAGCCTGATCTTCTGGTCGATGATGATCATCGTGACGCTGAAATATGTCATGATCATCATGCGCGCCGACAATAAGGGCGAGGGCGGAAGCCTCGCCTTGCTCGCCTTGATCAACCGCTCGACCAGCTCGACCAAGCGGTGGAGCGGCGGGATCGTCCTGCTCGGGGTGTTCGCCACCGCCTTGTTCTACGGCGACAGCATGATCACTCCGGCGATCTCGGTGCTTTCGGCGGTCGAGGGGCTGACCACGGTCGAGGCCGGCTTCGCTCCGTTCGTCATCCCGATCTCAATCGCGATCCTCGTCGGGCTGTTCATGATCCAGTCGCACGGCACCGCCAAGGTCGGGCAGTTGTTCGGCCCGATCATGCTGGTCTATTTCGTCACTCTGGCGGCGCTCGGGGTGATGCACATCCTCGACCATCCCGCCGTCCTCTACGAGATGTTCAATCCGTGGAACGCGGTCGAGTTTTACATTCAGGAGCCCATGCGCGCGTTCATCGCGATGGGCTCGGTGGTTCTCGCGGTGACCGGCGCCGAAGCGCTCTACGCCGACATGGGGCATTTCGGGCGCAAGCCGATCCGCGTCTCATGGCTCTATTTCGTGCTTCCGGCCTTGCTCCTCAACTACATGGGGCAGGGCGCGATGCTTCTGTCGCAGGATCCCGCGCAGGCGCTCGAAACGGTCAAGAACCCATTCTTCTTTCTCGCCCCCGAGGCGCTCCGGCTGCCGCTCGTCCTGCTCGCCACCGCGGCGACGATTATCGCCAGCCAGGCGGTCATCTCGGGCGCATTTTCGGTCACCCAGCAGGCGATCCAATTGGGCTTCATGCCCCGACTCCGGATTACCCACACCAGCGAGACCGCGGCCGGGCAGATCTACATTCCGCTGATCAACTGGGCGCTGATGATCATGGTCATCCTGCTCGTCGTCACCTTCCGCAGCTCGTCGAACCTCGCCGCGGCCTACGGCATTGCGGTGACCGGCGCGATGATGATCGACGGAGTGCTGATCGCGGTGGTCCTGCTCAATCTGTGGAAATGGAACCGCGTCGCGGCGATGGCGCTGCTCACGATCTTCTTCATGGTCGACGGTCTCTACCTCGCCTCGAACCTGATGAAGGTCCCCGACGGCGGCTGGTTCCCGTTGCTCGTCGGGGTGATCGCCTTCACTTTTCTCACCACCTGGGCCAAGGGCCGCAAACTGATGATTAACCGGATGAACGAGGCGAGCCTTCCGATCGAGGTGTTCATCAAGTCGGCCGCATCCTCGGCTGCTCGGGTCCCCGGGACTGCGGTGTTCATGACCAGCGCGTCGAGCGGGGTACCCCACGCGCTGCTCCACAATCTCAAGCACAACAAGGTGCTCCACGAACGAATCATGCTGCTGACGGTGCGGATCGAGGACGTGCCCTATGTCACCGGCACCAAGCGGATCACGACCGAGGATTATGGCGCGGGCTTCTTCCGCGTCGTACTCCGCTACGGCTTCATGGAAGACGTCGACGTTCCCGGCGCTCTCGCCGGGCTCGAAGGTTGCGGTACGATCTGCAAGATGATGGACACCAGCTTTTTCCTCGCCCGCCAGACTCTGCTGCCATCGTCGCGGCCGGGAATGGCGATCTGGCGCGAGAGACTGTTCGCCTGGATGCTCCGCAACGCCGAAAGCGCGATGGAATTCTTCAAGCTTCCCACCAACCGGGTGGTCGAACTCGGCAGCCAGGTCGAAATCTGAACCTGTCGCGCGCTCGCCGGTTGGGCGAGCATGGAAAGCATCGCATCCTGGGTCGCGCCCATAGCCACCACCATCGCCGCGTTGATGACCGCCTCCAACCTCGGCGCGCGGATTACCGGCTACGGCTTTGTCGTCTTCACTTTTGGCTCGCTGGCCTGGCTGGCCCTCGGGATCAGCACCGGCCAGTCCAATCTGCTGTGGCAGAGCGTCATCCTGACCCTGCTCAATCTGTTCGGAATCTGGCGCTGGCTCGGCCGCCAGGCGAAGATCGAGCAAGGCGGGGAATCCGCCGCCGAGGCGAGCGAACTCACCCCCGGCGAACTCCTGTTCCCGGTCTCGCTTCTCGCCAAGGCCAGGCTCGTCGGTTCGGACGCGATGGAACTCGGAACCACGGTCGACGCGATGGCTGGCTGCCACAGCGGCAGGATTGCCTATCTCGTCGTCAGCCAGGGCGGGGTCGCCGGGGTCGGCGAAACGCTGCGCAGGCTCGACTGGAAATCGCTCGCCGTCGACCGCGACGAGGTCAAGGCTGCGCTCGGTAAGCCCGATTTCGCCCGGCTGCCCGCGCTTGTGAAGGACGACTGGCCGGGCCGTTGAGCGCCCTGATCGTCACCGCCGAGCTCGCCCCCGCCGATTTCGCCTGGCTCGACGCGCTCCGGCGCCGCCATTATCCGCCTGAGCGCAACCAGGTGCCCGCGCATCTGACCTTGTTCCACGCTGTTCCGCCCTCGGCCGAAAGCGAAATCCGCCGCGAGCTTGCGCGCCACTCGGCCTCCCCGCCACCGCGCGCGACGATTGCCGGGCTGCTCAATTTGGGGGGAGGGGTCGCCTTCCGCATCGTCTCGACCGATCTCGACGCTCTCCGCTCGGAGCTCGCCGATCGTTTCCACGGACTGCTCGGCGCGCAGGACGCTTCGGGCTGGCGCCCGCACGTCACCATCCAGAACAAGGTCGCTCCCAAGATTGCGCGCGCTCTGCTCACCGCGCTGGAAGCGGATTTCCGCCCGTGCCCGCTCGGCATTTGGGGGCTCGCGGTTCATCGCTATCTCGGCGGACCGTGGCAGACGCTCACGCGCACCCCGTTCCGCGGAAGCTAGCTGAGGTCGCCGACCCCGTTGCAGCTGAGGTCGAACGCCGCCATCCCCGATTCGAGCACCGAGGCGAGCATCGGCATGTCCATCAGCTCGTCGATCGTCCCCGACCCGTCGCTCGCCGATTCACTCGCTTCCTCCATCGCTTCGTCCCAGTCGGAGGCGTCATAGGTGCCGTCGCCGACCCAGCAGAAGGCAAGAACTTCGGCGAGCTGGTCCTCGCCGAGGTCGCCGAGCGCGGCGCGCAATTCCTCCTCGACCCCGTCGTTGATCGAATCGTCGAGCACCGACAGCGCTTCCTCGCCCTCGTCGTCGACATTTTCGGAGGCCTCGCCGCCGTCATGGTCGGTCGGGGTCTGCGCCTCATATTCGCGCGCTCTCAGGATAATCCGGCACAGCGTGTCGAGCGAGTTGAGCGGGTCCATCGAAGCATCTCCATCTTTCCAGCCCCAACGTGGGGCAGGGGAGAGCGGTTCCTCGCGTTGACCCTGTCCGATGCGCGACCTATATCCCCGCCGCGCCCCCAGGCGGTTCGGCAGGCTTGAGGGCTCCGCCGTCCCTCGGGTCGGCCTCTCGGGGCGGAGTAGCTCAGCTGGTTAGAGCAGCGGAATCATAATCCGCGTGTCGGGGGTTCAAGTCCCTCCTCCGCTACCAACGTTCGATGTTGGTAGGCTACGCAAGGGTCAGGACGAAAGATCACGACATCACGGTGCAGCACGATCCGCTGACCGTTGCTGGATGCGAGGAGATGTTGGGCGAAAAGAAGTCGGGCCGACGCGCTGATGGTCGACCGGCGCTCAACGAGGCGCTCGACTTTGTGCGCAACGGCGACACGCTGATCGTCACCCGTCTCGACCGGTTGGCGCGATCAACGCAGGACTTGCACAACCTCCTCGCCAAGCTCGACGCCAAGGGTGTAGGCTTCCGCTGTCTCGTCCAGTCAGGCGTCGATACGACGACCAGCACCGGCAAATTGACGTTGGCGATATTGGGCGCGGTGTCGGCCTTCGAGGCTGATCTTCGAGCCGAGAGACAAGCGGAAGGAATCGCCAAGGCGAAGTCGGCTGGCAAATATCGCAGTCGGTCGCCAAGCATCGATTATGCGCAGGTGAAGAAATTACATTCGCAAGGGAACAATCCAACCGAAGTCACGGCGCTTCTTAACATTGGGCGCACGAGCGTTTATCGGGCGCTGAATGCCGGAGAGGCAAGGACCGGCTATGAGGTCAAGTTCACGGACAGCGACGGGATGACCATGGCCACGCCAGCGGATTCCGCGAAGGACGCATTGCGGGCTGCGGAAGATGCAGAAGCTCGCGGAGCGACTGGCATAGAAATTGTCCATCCCAGCGGTCATGCGACGCCACATAGGGCGTTGCGTTCGGAGATGAACTGTCAACGGCGGATCGGCTGAGCACCACCATGCGGCGAAGATGGGGACACCACTCAAAGAGGGCCGCGCCTGCGCCTCGCTCGATGTCCAGCCTCGAAGTTGAACTCAAGTCACTCGAAGCAATTAAAGCGAATTGCGAACATTCGCTTCGGGCTGCGCTGAGCGAGCAGAGGCGACGCGCGGGCGAGCGCGCCCAGCTTACCCAATTGCGCGAAAGACTCATTGCGCAGGGCGCGACAACAACTCTCCTTGGCTTCAGTTTTGGACACGTCAAATCCGTCAGGCTTCAGCTTAGCGCTCTGGACGATGCCCTTCGCAGCAACGCAGCCGAGTATGTGATCGATGGTCGCAAATGGCCCACAATCGAGATCGCCGTACGAAGTCTGGAACAGGAAATGGCCGTCGCGATGACCAGATACTCCGGCGTCGTGACCGAATTTGAAAACCTGAAATCGAAGGAACGCCGAAAGGCGGAGCGCGCCGCGTTGGCTGCCAAGCGCGAACGGGAACGTCGAGACCGCCAAGAAGCTAACGCACACTTGGCCGCGCGGGCAAGAGGAGAAATACGATCCGAGTCATCGCGGTTGCGATCAAGACTTCGGAGGGATCATCCGTGCCCATATTGCGGGGGCGATCTTGGTCCAGACATGCACGCGGACTGGAGTGGGCCCCTGGTGCCGCGGACGGAAGTGGATTGACCAGGTGGCCGGGCTTTTGGAGAAAAGCCTATGCCGAGACACCGATCCCATAGCGTCGAATTCAAGCGTCAAGTCGCACAGGAGTTTCTGGGTGGCGAGACACTGCACGGTCTGGCCCACCGTCATGATCTTTCGCGCAACCTGATCCGAATCTGGGTCGCGAAGTATGAGGCTGGCGCGCTTGACGAAGATGCCCGGGCAGCAGACCTGGTTCAGGAATATGAAGCCCGCATCGCCGCGCTTGAGCGGCTGGTCGGCCGGCAGGCTTTGGAGCTGGAGTTTCTAAAGGAGGCTCTGCGAAACACACTGCGGCCGAAAAGCGCGACTACGTCCGTGATCACCGGCCCCGCGGCCTCTCCATCGCTCAAGGATGTCGGCTCATGGGGATAGCCCGCGCGACCTATTATGACGCGCCTGCGGCGCGAGCTGATAATGCTGTGCTGCTGACAGCGATTACTGCGATCTGCGACGAGTTCGAGGCCTATGGCTGGCGCCGCGTACAAGCTGCGCTTCGCCACCAGGGCGTGATCGCGAACCACAAGCGGATCAAGCGTTTGATGCGAGAGCACGGCCTTCAGCCGCGCCGCCGCCGACGTTATATCGCGACTACCGACAGCGATCACGACGAGCCGATCTTTCCCGATCGCGCGAAGGCACTCGTCCTCGATGGCCCCGATCAACTCTGGGTTGCGGATCTCACCTACGTCGCCATCGTTGGTGGCTTCGCCTACGTCGCGATCATCCTCGACGCATGGTCGCGCCGCGTCGTTGGTTATGCGATCGGTAGGTCGATCGAGGCACGGCTTGCTGTGGCGGCGCTGAAGGTGGCAATTGAGCGACGGCACCCACCGACAGGCTGCATCCATCATTCGGATCGCGGATCGCAATACGCCTCCGGCATCTACCGAGGTCTGCTGGCCGCGCACGACATCGTCGGCTCGATGAGCCGGCGCGGTAATCCGTATGATAATGCCAAGGCGGAAAGCTTCATGAAAACGCTCAAGGTCGAAGCGGTTTACCCGCTGGCGTTTGAGACGTTCGACGATGTCGCAATGGCGCTTCCCCGCTTCATCGACGACATCTATAATCAACGGCGACTTCATTCCGCGCTCGGCTACGTCAGCCCGGCGCAGTTCGAGGAGCAGCACACCCGACCGATGGTCAAATCAGCAGCCTGATCCTGTCCGGCACCAGGGGCCCACTCCAATAAGGGGTCATTATCCGACGCCGATTGACACGCTGAACTGGATTCCGAAGTAGTCTCGGCCCGGAGGGGCTTATAATCTCGGTCCGATTAGCCGCGGCACGATCGATTTGCTCCTTGATGTATGCTCAGTGAAAGCGCACGCGAAAACGGCCGCGTTTGCGGCAATTAGGCCGAACCAAGCCGTGTTGCTCCCGGCTCAACGCTGACGTCGTTCTGATTGGCTATCATTTTTCAGGCGGCGACGATCCGGGGTGGCATAAGCTATATAGCTCTCCAGAGGTTTCAGCGAGGGGGCGCCCTGCCGATCCTAAGGCCAACGCGAAACGCCCGACCGGGCGCGGGCAGGCCGATCTGAGGCAGCACATGGGTGTCCGTCATATTGTCCATGTCGACGAACAGCTCCGCGCTGGCGCGGTCCAGTTCGAAGCCGTAGCCAAGGCGCCCGTTGAAGCTCGTCGATAGCGCCAGCGGAACAAGCACGCCGTCGACATCGGCAGAATAGGCTCGGCCAACATGCTCGGCGGCCAGCGAAGCGCGCAAGCCCCACAGGTGGCCATAGTCCGCGACCAATCGCGCGAGCAGCACCGGCTTTTCGGCGATCTTGTCGGTCTCGCCCGCCGCGGTCCCTTTTCGCTCGACGTCGCTAAGGGTTGCATTGCCCGAGATCTTGAACCGATCACCAATCTGCCAGGCCGCCCCGATTTCGATGCCACGTACGCGGGAGCCCTTCAAATTGATGCGTTGACGGAGACGGCCGACGTTTCGCTGTTCGATAGTGTGCTTCAGTTCCTGCAAAAACGGGATCACGAACAGGCTCGCCCGGTCGCTTCGCCACTCGAGGCCCAATTCGGCGCTGATGATGCGTTCGGGTTTGAGGTCCGGATTGATAAGAAAGCGGTTAAGGGTCTGGCCGAACAGCTCCCGCATGGTCGGGACCCGGAGCTTTCGGCCGGCAGCAGCCCGCACCCTCAAGCCGTGCGGGGCTTTCCAGACCATCCCCGCCCGTCCGCTCCAGCCTTCGCCACCGTCGATCGGCGGCTTGTCGCCGGTCTGCAGGTAAGCGACCTTGTCGTAGCCGATGCCGATCTCGCCCAAGACATCCGTGCTTAATGCCAGTTCCACTTCGCCGCCCACGCTCCAGTTGCGCTGGCGGTACTTCAAGGCCGCCGGAAGCGTCGGCGGCGGATTCCCTGCGGCAAATTCGATGTCGCGCTGGCGATGGGTGGACGCGAGGAAATTGAACGAGGCAACGAATGTTGCAGGCCCTGATTTATGCTTCAGAAGCTCTCGGATTCCAAAAGTGTGATCGCGATCGACCTGGCGGGCGCCAATGGTTTCATAGTTTTTCGAAGTATAGCTGTCGATCGTCTGCCCAAACCTTTGAAGCCAAAGGGCGCTACTCAATCGGGTCGCCGTACCCAGAGTACTGTCTGTGCCAACCGACACGAGGGTGTGACGGACCGCCGGGTAGCGCCAGAAACGGGCGCCGGTCTGCCGGTCGCTTTCAGGAGCGATGCCCTTTTCACCCCGGACGTGGAACGCGGTGATGGCAAACTGGTGAGCACCAAACTGACGGCCAAGCCGTCCATAAAAAGCCCCAAGTCGGCGATCAGTGTTGGTGCGGATCGAGGAACTGGCTTGAGAAAACGGAAGAATTGCCGCGTGGGACACCTGGTCACCGTCGCGCTGCGCATGGCTTGCGCCGACCAGGATTGTAAATCCGCTTGCCCTGAATGGCACGGAAAGCTGACCATCCAGCAGACCGGCATTGCCGGCGGCGAAGGATGCCAGCGGTCCATCGTCGGGGTCTCGCGGAGAGAACCTGACGGCGGCAATCGCATTAACTCCATAGTGCGGTGCCAATGGTCCCGCAGCCATCTGGACGGACCCGACCAGCCCGGCCGGCAACAAGCCCAAGTCGAGCCGGTTGTCCCAGGGCACGTTGATCGCCGCGCCCTCGTAGAAGACTGCCACCTGCCGCTCGCCCGCGTTGCGGACGAAGACGATGCGTTCGCCTCTCGAATTCGTTGGCACGTGACTCGAAGGCAGTTGCCGGATGATCTCATCTGCCGAACTGGCTCCGAGTGTCTCGATTTCCTCGGATTCTAGGATGTGCCTTGTCTCGAAGGAGGCAGCAGATATCTTGTCGCGCCTGCCCGACACTACGATTGTTTCGGAAACCTCAATCTGCTGAGCGAAGGAGGGCACGGACGCGCAAACCAGCGCCAAGCCACCAATGCTTCTCAACCGCGTTTTTGCGCGGCTTGAGCATATCATTTGATGCTCCCTACCACGGATGCGCGACCAGGGAGGCCTCTTTGCAAGCGCCGATCGTCGAAGTGCCAGCGCCATTAGCGATAGTCTGGCATGTAGGATAAGCGCTGCGTCCTGACTTCGCCGGCGAACATCGGGCCGAGGGCTCCACGACAGCCGTACCGTCTCATGGCAGATTTGGATGCCGCGCTCGAACAGCAGATCTCCATGTTCCGCAACAACAACGGGTAGCGCACGTACATCATCTCAACAGCCGGCCCACCTCCGGCGAAGAGTGGACGTAGTGCAACGGGTTTGGTGGCTTGCTCATCAAGGACGGCTAGCAGCCTCCCGCCGCACCTGCCAGTTTGCTTTAACAGTGACCTTGCAACACATGCAAGAGAGTCGGCGCCGCATCAAGCATGGGCCGTGCGCGATCCTTCGGCCGCTCAGCGCTCATTTGCGACGCCTCACCACCCGAGTGCTCCGCCAACTATGGCTGGGGCGTGAGTGCGATGATGAAGCCGTCACGGATCTTGTGATACCCAACGTGGAAGTCGCCGTTGATGTCGCCGACAATAAGCCGGTTACCGAGGAACACGACACCCACGGGATTGCGCAGCCCGGAGGCGACAACGGCGAGCTTGCCGTCGGGCCCGACCCGGTACACCATGCCGTCGTCGGGGACCGACAAGGCCAGCCCTTTGTTTGGCGCCTGGGCTATGCCGACGTCATTGCCCCAATCGCCTGCGTCAGTGATGAACAGCTGGCCTGCAAACTTCCCGAAGCTCGTCGGCGCGCGGACAAACGGCCCCGGTTCATGCAGCCCGCTGGCGACCACTCCGGCAACTGTTCCATCGGCTGCCAGGCGCAGGATTTTTCCGCCGCCTTTCAGCGTTTTCGCGCGATTGCCCGGCTCGGGAGCAGCCGTGCTCACCAGCATGTTCTTGCCGTCGGGGGTAAAGCCGATGCCCCGTGGGGACCCCCATTTGTCCAGGTCGAGCGTGGTGAAATGGTTGCACTTCCCGTCCGCGCTCACCTGATAGACGCTGTGGTTGCTCGCCGTGGTGATCCACAGCTTGCCGGCGAAAGGACCTCGCGGCGGACCGAAACGGACGAAGAAGCCACCCGCACCCGGCTTTTTCTGATCGTTGTCCGGTAGATAGCAGACGAGCGTATCCTGGCCGGTTGCTAGGTCTATCCGGGTTATCGCGTCCGGCAGTTCCCATCCGCCAGCGGCGATCGGCTCATTGAAGGCGAGCGCAAAAACATGCCCGGCCCATCGCCCGAATCCGGCAGGCGCGAAGTCGAAAGTATAGGGAGACCAGCGAACCGGTGCGGCGACCGAGGTGATCTTGCCGTCGAGGCTCACCTTCCACAAGTGACCGCTTTTGCCGTCATCACCGACGAGCAGCGTTTGTGGGTTCAGTAGGTGGATGTCGAACGCGTCATATATCTCGCTTCCCGGAGCCACGATGACGGAATAGCGAAATCCCGGGGCAGTGGTAATCGGCGGCATGCCAAGGAGCTGCTTGTATTCGGTTTTGGTGACGGCATAGGGCAGGTCGATCCACTGCCACTCGTCTTTCACCGCGGTTCCGGGGTTCACAGGAGCCGCGACTAGCGAAGAAGCTTGGGAGGAAGCCGCGGCTTTAGCAGCGGAATCGCCAGTTGTTGCGACCGGGAGTGTTGTGGCGGCTGACAGGCACGCGCATCCGACGATCAGGTTTCGCAATACTCGTGAGGATCGCATACTCAACCTCCTCTAATCATTTTTCGCACGCAATCAGTGACGGCGGAACCGGGGAACGCCACCGGTGTGGTGGACTTGGCGCGTGGCGATCACTGGCTTCGGCACCGCATCAGCGTGGAACCCCAAAATCGTTTGCCTACATTTTCGCGCACCGTACTCCCCAGCGGAAAATCAGCTTTATCGAAATGCTGGCCGATTAGCAGCGGCAGGCCGAAGCTCGACTTAGCTTTATGAACGTTGCTCCGTCAATCTTCCCGTTGATCAATCTGGCCGCGTCGCGCCGCCCCATTGAGGCCGGAGCGACACTCGTGAGTTGGTGATTCGCCTCCTCACCCGGGCCGGCGTGATGAACTGTACAGGCGCTTGTAGGTCAGGCGGTCATGAGATGGCGTTCGAAATTGAAATGATTGTGCAGGGAGGCATGGACCGAGGCGAATTTTTGGGACGACTTCATTTGTCGGAAACGCAGCATGGCCCGCTTTCGTCACCGAAATGGAAGATGGGATTTTTCGGCTCGATTGTTGAGCCAACGCCCCATATTACGCCGATCCAAATTGCGAGGTCGCGCATCGCTGCCGGGTAGGATCAAAGACCATCAGTGGCGAGCTTCAGTGCCTTTTTGATGAACTGCGATGCCGCGGATTTGTCACGTTTCCTAGTGACGTACCAGGACCTCGCCTTTGTGATCGACTGCGCGCCAGTGGTAGTGAACCTTGCCGTTGATCCGCAAATACACCTCATCAAGATGCCACTTCCACGATAGCCGCGCATCGGGCTCACTCGTTGCCGGCGAATGTCGGCAGCCAACATAGGTCCGAACCTGTTCCACCACAGCCGCACGGTCTCATGGCACACGTCGATGCCGCGCTCGAAAAGCAATTCCTCGACGTTGCGAAGCGACGGCAGAATTCGGACATACAGCAGCACCGCCAGGCGACGAGTGAAAGTATCGGAACGGATTGACGACCTTTCTCATCCGTCCCGTTTATCGGCTTGGCTCACGGACGACCATCCCTTTGACCGTCCCGCTGAGGTCCTCGCCCGAACCTGTCATCACAATGCCCGCGTTATCTACCAGAATGGACAGACCACCGAGCGCCGCGCGGGCAACGCCATGGCCGAAATCCAGTCAGACTCGCTGGTTACGTCGAGGTGCACAGCGAAGGCCGCGCCTTCCCCATAGTCCGCATTAATCGCACGGGCGGCTTGGGAAGCGCCGGATTCATTAATATCGACCAGTTTCACTTTGAGCGCCTTCCTTGGCGAGTGCCCGCGCCCGGCGGCGATCCCCAAGCCCTTGGGCGGCTCCTGTAACAAGCGCCTTTGCCTGATACGCGGCCGTTCACGCGTCGCAACCTGCACGCTTGGTATGCCTCATCACTGGAACACCGGCTTTCGTTTCTGGCGCGCGGCGGCAAGCGTTTCTGCATGCTCAGGAGACGAGAGCAAAACCTCCTGTTCAGCAGACTCTGCAGCGAGGATGGTCTTCGCGTCGGCCGCCGCGGATAGATTGAGGAGCCTTTTTGCTGCACGGATAGCTTTGGGGCTTGCTTCCGCAATGGATCGGGCGGCACTCCGGGCTTCCGCAAGGGGGACGGAAACAACATGTGTCGCGAGGCCCATGCTAAGCGCCTCCTGGCCACTAACTCGCCGTCCGGTGTAGATCAATTCCCGTGCAACGTCGCCTCGCACGACCTCCCGCAAAAGCGCAAAGCCGGCAACGTCCGGGATGATACCCCAGCGGATTTCCATGACCGAAAGCTCGGCATCGGGCGTCACATAGCGAATATCGGCACCCAACATGAGCTGTAAGCCAGCGCCAAAGGCGTATCCATGAACCGCCGCAAGAACCGGCATCGGGAGGGTACGCAAGCCCCATGCTATGTGCTGGAACAGATTTGCGTATCCATTTGACGTGACGCCGAGCCTGGCCGACAGGTCAGTATCCGCCAAACATTCAATATCAATTCCTGCGCAGAAGGCGCGACCATCTCCGGACACGATGAGGCAGCGAACATCTTGTCTGTCCGCAAGGAGGTCGATCGCCTTTCCGATCTCTTCAAACATCTCGAGATTAAGGGCGTTCATTTTCTCGCTGCGTGCCAAGCGTAGTTCCGCAACGCCGGCTTCGATCTTCAGGATAACGTATTTATACAACATGGTTGGCCTCCTCAGATTGGGCGACTGATCACTTCCTTCATGATCTCCCTCGTTCCTCAAAAATGCGGGTCACGCGCGATTGGTTTGTCATCGAGACGCGGCGCGATGACGCGCTATTGCCCCGACCGGCGCACCGGCGGGGCTGTGGGTGGTGGGGCAACATTGGGACGGCATTCCCAATCTCCATGGTCCAAAATAACAAAGGTTTTGGACCACTCAGAAGGGGGGCAGATCACTATCCCGCTATGCGATTCTTACCCGAGTACGGATCGGATCGGATGAGATCGTCCGGCGCGCTGCTCCCGCGAAATCGAACGCAGCGATCGCACCAGCTCATCCAGAAAGACCCGCAAGGCGATCGAAGGCTGCCGGCTGTGGGCGTAGACGGCCCATACCGGCATGGGTGCCGACGGAAACTCGTCGAGCACCGTCACCAGTTCCTCCCTCTCGAGGTGATGCTCGAGATAGAGTCGGGGAATTCGTGCCAGGCCGATCCCGGTTCGCGCGGCGGAGATCAGCGCAGAACCACTGTTACTTTTCCACCTTCCATCCAGATCGTAATCAACGCGCCGCCCGCCGATGACAAAGCTCCACGACGCACATGCTGCGAAGGTTGACACGAGGCATCGGTGATTGAGCAGATCGTCGGGATGTCGCGGAACACCATGGACCTTCAGATATTGCGGTGAAGCGGCGATGCAATGGTCCAGATTGCACACCTTCCTGCTGAGGTAGGTCGAGGATTTCTGTTCGTCGTAAAGCAGGGAAACATCAAACGCACCGGCAACGATATTGCGAGGCTCGCTGCTGATGTGAAGTTCGATCTCCAGGCCCTCGTAAGTCTCCATCAATCTCGCCGCGACGGGCGCCACGAAAGCTTCGCCGAAAAAATCCAGGGCAGCGATCTTGAACAATCCTCTCGGGACGCCGTGCCCATCAAGCACCCGGTGCTCCATCACGGACAGCATTTCCAAGGCGGTGACGCATTGGCTGTAGAGATCCCGCCCGGCTTCGGTGGGGCAGACGTGACGCGTCGTTCGCAAGAGCAATTGGGTTCCAAGCCGCTGCTCGAGCGTCGCAACGTGACGGCTTACGACCGACTTTGAAATACCGAGATGTTCAGCGGCTGCGGTGAAGCCACCATGTCGAACAACTTCCGCGAAGATTTCGTAATCGTCCCAAGGGAACATCGTCACGATCTCCGGATAGTGGTGCGGCGAGACGCTATGCGCGGGCGATAACGGTTGCAAGTGATGACGCCGGAGGCGCCTGTAGACCATCGCGGCCGTCGTCCCGCTTGTTCGGCTATGTAACGGCGCAATACAATTGTTGTTTTTGCGGAACATACAGTTTCTCGAACTTCTCTTTCATCGAACAGCGGGGAGTGGCAGGTTGCGATCCTATGACGTGAGCCCGTCCGAGAGATTTGATGAAGTCGGTCGTGAGGCTCGTACAACAGATGTCGTAGAGCTCGATCGCTGGCGAAACGCCCAATCGAGTCCGGGCCTCGCAAGGAGTGCATCATGACTGACGAAGTTCGCGACCGCCCAGTGGCAACAACTGAGAAAATCGAGGTGAGCAACACGCACGTCCACTCCAACTATTCGAAGC
>JBKKAQ010000135.1:0-4527 GCA_046714555.1 Sphingomicrobium sp.
GGCATATTGGCCCTTGATCGCGACCTTGCGCTCGATCGAGTCGATGATCGAAACCGCGAAATCGACCCCTGCCATACGCGAGCAGCTGCCGAGATTGCCCGGCGAGAACACGTTCACCTCGAGGATCTTGTCGCCGACGATGTCGATCCCGACGAGGAACATTCCATCGGCGATGAGCTTGGGGCGAATAATCTCGGCGACGCGCAATTCGACCTCTCCGATCTCTACCGCTTCGGCGGTGCCGCCGGCGTGGATATTGCTTCTGATGTCGTCGGGCGAGGCGACCCGGCGAAGCGCGGCAAATTTGCCGTCGATCTGGAGCGGGACGCCGTTCATCAGGAAGAAGCGGATGTCGCCCTTCTTCGCCGCGGGGACATAGGCCTGGGCGATGATATAACCGTCGCGGCCGATCGCCTCGATCATCTGATTGATGTTCGACGCGCTTTTGGAATCGACCTTGAACACTCCTTGCCCGCCCGATCCCTGGAGCGGTTTCAAAATGATCTGCCCGCCATGATCCTTGGCGAAGGCCTTGATGTCGTCCGAATGCTTGGTGATCAGAGTTTCGGCGCGCGCTTCGGGGGGGAAGGACTGGAAATAAAGCTTGTTGATCGCCTTCGACAGGCTATCCGGATCGTTGAGTACGATCACCCCGCGCTTGACCGCCTCGCGCCCGAACAGGATCCCGATTTCGGCGGCCCACGGGGTAGTCTGGGCGTCGAGCGAGGGATCGCTGCGAAGCATCAGAACGTCGACTTCAGTCATGTCGACCTGACTGGTGTCATTCCCGACCTTGGTAAGGGCGGCGAAGAATTCGTTGCGGTCCTTATAAGCTTTCTTCGGCACGAAGCGCGCGTGGACGTGGAGCGAATCGTCTGGGGTAAGGACGAAATCCTCGGGAGTGACGTAGCACACGCGATGCCCGCGAAGCGCCGCCTGATGCGCCAGCACGGTGGTCGTGTAGCCGGCGAATTCACGCGCCATGTCGTTGACGAAAAAGGCAATCAGCAAGACGCTTACTCCACCGAGAGGATCGAATTGAAGGCAAGTCCCTCGCGCAAACGCGCGATCCGCGCGCGAGTGTCCGGGCGGGCGAGGAATTCGGGAAGAAACACCGGTGCATGGAGCAGCCCGCGCTGGAGCAACTCCTCGATCGCGGGGACGTTCGCTGCAGCGATCTTGCCGAGCCAGAAGGGGTTGAGCGACCCGCCCGCAGCGATGATGTCGATCACCGCGCGGAATCCCGCAAGGTAGATCATGTCCTTGGCCAGCCCGCCCGATCGGAACACCCGCGCCGATATGTTGAACGCGGTTCGCGAGGCAAAGCCATGATCGCGCGCGAGCATCCGGTGGACGGTAACGAAATCGGCCCCGCCGAGCATCGCATCGACCGCAAGCACCCGAGCCGCGAGCAGCCGGACCCGCGCCACGGTGAGCCCGCCGACCGCCCATTCGGCAAACACCCCGAGCCCTTCCTGGATGCCCTCATAATGGGCAAGCCCGGTGCGGAAAATCGACAGCCCCTGGGTCGCTCCATTGAAGCCGGTGAGCAAATGAACGCTGACTTCATGCGCGAGCAAGGGGTCGAGCCGGCGGCGCGCCATCCGGGTCGAGGTCGCGATCATCAGTGTCCGGCCCGAAACCATCAGCCCTGCTGCGAGGTCGTGGCGAAGCTCGACCTTGGCCGCGAAACGCTCATCGGCCGAGCGGTACGCCGCGATTAACTCGCGCGCCGCGGCGGCGACCTCCTCGGCCGCGATCATCGCTCCGCGCGGGCGGGGCGCGTTGGCCGAGGCCTCGAGCAGCGCCTTGGCGTCGGCGAGCAACCCGGGATTGACGGTCCCGTAGAGCAGCATCGAGGCGGGCCGGAACGCCGCAGTGTTGCGCGCCGCGAGCATGGTCAGTTGCTGGTCGATCTCGCGGCGCTTTTCGCCGAGCAACCGCTCGAGCAGCGGATCCTCGAGCCGGCTCAGGTCGATTGCGTAGAGCTTGCGCTTGGCGACGTCGGGATCGACGCTGAGCGGGCGATAGTGGAATTGCGGGTCGGACTGCTCGCCGCCGCTGGTGAAGCTTTCGAACGCGGCTCCGCTGTTGATCGGCGAGACCGAGAGGAGGAAGTCGAAACTGCGCGCGAGCCGGTCGAGCTTGCGGTCGGCGGCGAGCGCCGCGGCGAGAAAGGCGCTTCGCCCGAGCGAGCGGTAATGCGCCGGGGCCGTGCCCTTGCCGTCGTCGATGAAGGTGCAGGCCGAACGCAGCAATGCGTCGCCGCACGCCACCGAAAGGTCGCGCACCATTTGCGGATAGACGCTTCCGTCGGGGGCGCGGTGGATCTGGGGAAGAATGAAGCTGATCCGAGAGACCCGCGAATTGCCGGCGAGGATCGGGTCGAGCAGCGCGTCGGCCGGTGGGTCGGCGACCAGATCGACCACGCAATGGCGAAGATCGATCTCGACCCGCCGCATCGCTTTGGCCAGCGTGTCGGCCGCGCGGGTCGCATGGACCGCCCCACTCGCAGCAACGCTCGCGACGAACGGGGGAAGCGAGGGGGAGTCCTCGGCCCGCGCAGGCAATGCCCCGTCGATCAGGGTGACAACCAGAACGCGCTCGAACCGCTCAGCCATCGCCGCGACGATTGCCTCGAGCGCTCCAGCGGCGGCGAGATCGTCTTCGGGCTCCCACACCAGATAGCCGGGGGTGTTGACCGCGACCCGGTGCGCGAGGCTCGACCCGGGGTCGGCGCTTCGGTAGAGGACGAGAAATGACAGTGCGCGGTCGAGATGGGCGCGGCCGCTTCGCCCGACGGTCTGGCGAAGCGCCCCGGTTTTGGTGAACAGAGGGACGAACGGCTCGGGCGCGAGCTGGAGCTTGGCGCGGCGTTTCATTCGAGCAGTGCCCGGGTCATTCGAGCCCCCCACTCATTCGCACAGCGCCCGGGCGACCTCGGCCGAATGAGCGATGAAGCCGCGCATAGCGTCGAGCTCGAGGGGGTCGGGCTCGCCCGACCATTCGTCCATGAAGAATTTCTTGAATTCGAGCGCGATCGCGCAAGCCTGGCCGGGGTAGCGGTGATGGATGAAGCGGGTCTGCTCGCCCTTGCCCTGGAAGGCGACATTTTCTCGGACGTCGAGCTGGCGGCCGTTGAAGTCGAATTCGCGCATTGCCTGCATCAGCGGGTCGATCAGGAAGCCCCATTGCTGGCGAGGCATCGAAAATGTGCCGATGTTGATGTCGGGCGCGTCGGGCTGCGGGGTGGGATCGCCGGCGGGACCGCCGCGGCGGTGATTATAACTGTGGACGTCGAGCACAACGAAGCGCGGGTGCAGCGCCGCGACTGAGTCGAGCACTTGCCCAAGCATGGCGTAATATTGCGCGTAGAGGTCGAGCGATTGGGCGATCATCGCGGCGTCGGGCGGCGCGTTCCACAGGTCGAGCCCCCAGCATTGCTCGGGGGTTGCATAGACCGCCTCGGCGGGTCCGCGGTTGAGGTCGAATTCGAAGCGCGAGCGATGGACGATGATGTTGGTCGGAACATCGGCGATGGCCTGGCCGGTGAACGGGTCTTCCTCGCGCAGCCGGTCGAGCGGCGGAAGCTTGATCGCCTTGGCGACCGCGTCGCGAAGGCCGTGGCCATCATGGATCGCGGTCGCGACGACCGGGCCGGGGCCGCGCTGCACAGTCCACCAGCGGGTTGTATCGGAATTATTTGCTGGGTCGCTCAAGCTTGCCTCCGTCAGGGGTAACCGCCGGACCCGCGTTCGGGTTGCGCGGAAGCCGGCGATGCGTCGCGGCAACGACAAAAAGACCGCTACGGCGAGACCGTGCGGGCGGTTGTGAATGACTTCGATGAGGAAGACGGAACCCGCCATTGCGGAGGCAACGCGGACGCCTGGTGCGGCTTTCGTTGCTGAGATTTGCGTTGGTTGCGGGAGCAGGATTTGAACCTGCGACCTTCAGGTTATGAGCCTGACGAGCTACCGGGCTGCTCCATCCCGCGCCAACCAAATCAGCTCCGAAAATATAAGTTCGGAGCGGAGCTCCGCAAGGCCGACCGGCCGTCCGAGCTCATGCGAGGAAAGCCAAGCGGACGGATGTCCGCGCCGGCGCCTGAGGCGCTAAAAATATGAAATTGCGAATGGGTTCTCGACATTTACGCTGGCTTCAAAGCCTGGCGACGACCTACTCTTCCATTGCTTAGGCAATAGTACCATCGGCGCTGTCCGGTTTCACGGCCGAGTTCGGGATGGGATCGGGTGGGTCACGGACGCTATGGCCACCAAGCTATGGGGCCAGCGTAACTCCTTTTTTCAAGGCGAACCTTGGAAAAAGGGCTGTCGAGTTCTAGAAACCGTGCATTCTTCATTCTGGCGTCATCTAGCTGAGGTCTTGCGACCATCAACAGACCCGCAGGACTGTCGATGATGGTGGGACTCTCAAGCGCGAAAAGAGCAATTAGGACTGGTTAGCTTCACGCATTACTGCGCTTCCACACCCAGCCTATCAACGTGGTGGTCTTCCACGGCTCGATGA
>JBKKAQ010000136.1:0-11692 GCA_046714555.1 Sphingomicrobium sp.
ATGACGAGGCTCGCAGGAGTCGCCTGGGCAAGGATCGCGGCCGTTTCGACCATTTCGACCATGAAGGTCGATCGCCCGCGCGCCAGATTGTCGGCCGCTCCGACCCGGCTGAACAACCGGTCGACCAGCCCGATCTTCGCACGCGCCGCTGGCACGAAGCTTCCCGACTGCGCGAGCA
Source organism: Sphingomicrobium sp. (assembly GCA_046714555.1). Classification (GTDB taxonomy): domain Bacteria; phylum Pseudomonadota; class Alphaproteobacteria; order Sphingomonadales; family Sphingomonadaceae; genus Sphingomicrobium. The sequence continues at coordinate 179 of JBKKAQ010000136.1, forward strand.
AGGCGGTCAGCACGATCTGGCGCAGGAAGGTCGATTTGCCCCCCATGTTGGGGCCGGTGAGCAGCCACAATCGGTCGTCGGGGCCGAGCGCAACGTCATTGGCGATGAACCGATCGCCCGACGCGGCGAGCGCAGCCTCGACCACCGGGTGGCGGCCCTCGTCGATCTCGAGACACGGCTGATCGACGAGAGTCGGGCGAACCCAGCGCCCTTCGGCGGCGCGCTCGGCATTGCCGGCGGCGACGTCGATTCGCGCGAGCGCGTCGGCGGTGGCACCGATTCCCGCTGCGGAGGCGATCGCGAGCGCGGCGAGTTCCTCGAAATGCGCGGCTTCGGCGGCGAGCGCATGGGCTCCCGCCTCGACCACCCGGGCGGCCTCCGAATGGAGGTCGGGCGAATTGAAGCGGACGACACCGGCAAGCGTCTGGCGGTGGGTGAAGCCGCTGTCCGCAGCCATCAGCCGGTCGGCGTGGCGCGCCGCAACCTCGATATGATAGCCGAGCACAGCATTGTGGCGGACCTTGAGCGTCGCCACTCCGGTCGCCTCGCGATAGCGTGTCTCGAGCGCGGCGATCGCCCGGCGGCCGTCGGACGCGGCGATCCGCAGATCGTCGAGGGCGGCGTCATAACCTTCCGCGATATAGCCGCCCTTCGAGCAATCGAGCGGGGGTGAGCCAATAATCGCCGCGGCGAGCCGGTCGCTCAGCGCTCCATGCCCGCCGAGCCTCGGAAGCAGCAGATCGAGCAGCGGCGGGGGGTCGGGGGCCTGGGCGAGGCAATCGCGCAGCGCTGCGGCGGCGGTCAGGCCGTCGCGAAGCAAGGCGAGGTCGCGCGGCCCTCCCCGCGAAGCGATCAGCCGTCCAAGCGCGCGGGCGAGGTCGGGGATCGCCTTGAGCGAGGCTCGAACCCGCTCGCGGCGAAGCGGGTCGTCGTGGAACCAGCCGACCAGAGCGAGCCGTGCTTCGATTGCCGGCCGGTCGAGCAGAGGGGCGGCAATGTCGGCCGAAAGCAGTCGGCGGCCTGCGGCGGTCGAGCAGCGGTCGACCTCGGCGAGCAGGCTTCCGGCCAGAGCGCCGCTCGCGGTCCGGCAGATCTCGAGACTGTCGCGAGTCGCCGCGTCGATCGCCATATGCTCGCCGCGAGCGATCCGGCGCGGCGCATCGAGGAAAATCCCGGCACCCTTCTGGGTCGCTCCGAGGTAGGCAAGCAGTCCGCCCGCGGCGGCGAGCTCGGCGCGCGACGGATCACCGAAGCCGTCGAGCGTCGCGACCCCGAAGCGAGCCTTCAACGCGCGCTCTCCGCTCAGGCTGTCGAACCCGCCCTTGCCCGCGCTTGCCGAAACTCCGCGGATCGGAGCGTCGGCGACGGTTTCGGCGGGGCTGAGGCGTGCGAGCTCGGCGGCAAGCTCGCCCGCGCCGCATGCGACCAGCTCGAACCGGCCGGTCGAAATGTCCGCGGCGGCGATCCCCCATTGGTCGCCCACCTGCCCGACCGCCGCGAGCCAATTGGCCGCGCCGGCGCTGAGGAGCGTATCCTCGGTTAGCGTTCCCGGAGTGACCAGACGGACGATCGCCCGGTCGACCAGCGCCTTCGCGCCGCGTTTCGCGCGGGCGTCGGCGGGGCGTTCGACCTGCTCGGCGATCGCCACCCGGTGGCCCGCGCGGATAAGCCGGGCGAGGTAGGATTCGGCCGCGTGGACGGGCACGCCGCACATCGCAATCGGCTCGCCGTCGCTGGTTCCACGGCGAGTCAGGGCGATGTCGAGGGTCTGCGCAGCGGCGCGCGCATCGTCGAAGAAAAGCTCGAAGAAATCGCCCATCCGGTAGAACAACAAGGCATCCCCGGCCTCGGCCTTTAGGCGGAGATATTGCGCCATCATCGGGGTCAATTCGTCGCGCGCCATGGCCGCGGTGGTAACCTCAAACTTCAGGTGGGGGAACGGCCTAACCGCGCCCCTCGGCCCACGCGGATTTTGCGAAGGTGACTCCTCCGCCCGCTTGCCGCTAAGGAAATGCCGACAGGAGTGGGCGATGACCGAGAGCAACGTCAAATTTTCTGAGGCCGAAGCGCTCGACTTCCATTCGCGCGGGCGCCCGGGCAAGATCGAGATCATCGCCTCGAAGCCGATGGCGACCCAGCGCGACCTCAGCCTCGCTTATTCGCCGGGGGTTGCTGTTCCGGTGCTGGCGATCGCCGAGGACCCGAGCAAGGTCTATGATCTCACCGCCAAGGGCAATCTCGTCGCGGTGATCTCCAACGGCACCGCCATCCTCGGGCTCGGCAATCTCGGCGCGCTCGCCGCAAAGCCGGTGATGGAAGGCAAAGCGGTGTTGTTCAAGCGCTTCGCCGACGTCGATTCGATCGACCTCGAAGTCGATACCGAGGACAGCGAGGCGTTCATCAACGCGGTCGCCTTGCTCGAGCCGAGCTTCGGCGGGATCAACCTCGAGGATATCGGCGCTCCCGAATGCTTCCTGATCGAAGCCGCGCTCAAGGAGCGAATGAACATCCCGGTGTTCCACGACGATCAGCACGGCACCGCGATCATCACCGCCGCCGGGCTGATCAACGCCTGCCATCTGACCAACCGCAAGTTCGGCGACATCCGGGTGGTGGTCAACGGCGCTGGCGCGGCGGCGATCGCCTGCACCGAGCTGATTAAGGCGATGGGAGTGCGCGGCGACCATGTCATCATGTGCGACACCAAGGGGGTGATCCACACCGGGCGCAACAACCTCGACCAGTTCAAGTCGGCGCATGCGGTCGTTACCGAATTACGCACGCTGCACGAGGCTCTGGTCGGCGCCGACGTGTTTCTCGGGCTGTCGGTGGCAGGCGCACTCAAACCCGAAATGGTGATGGAAATGGCGCCGAGCCCGATCATCTTCGCAATGGCCAATCCCGACCCCGAGATCACTCCGCCCGAAGCTAAGGCCGCTCGCCCCGACGCGATCGTCGCCACCGGCCGTTCGGATTATCCCAACCAGGTCAATAATGTCCTCGGCTTTCCGTTCATCTTCCGCGGCGCGCTCGATGTCCGGGCGACCGGGATCAACGAGGAGATGAAGATCGCCGCCGCCTGTGCGCTCGCCGAGCTTGCGCGCGAGGCGGTGCCCGAGGAGGTCGCCGCGGCCTATGGCGGGCGCAACCAGAGCTTCGGTCCCGATTATATCATCCCCGCTCCATTCGACCCGCGGTTGATCGAGATGATCCCGGTGGCGGTCGCCGAGGCGGCGATGAAGACCGGAGTCGCCCGGCGGCCGATCGAGAATATTGCGGCCTATCGCCAGCAATTGCGCGGACGATTGAACCCGACGGTGTCGGTGCTCAGCCTGGCCTATGAAGCCGCGCGCAAGAACCCGAAACGGGTGCTGTTCGCCGAGGGCGAGGAGCCCAATGTGCTCCGCGCCGCGATCGCCTTCAAGGAAGGCGGCTACGGCACCCCGGTGCTGGTTGGGCGCGACAATGTCCACGAACTGCTCAAGGGGCTCGGGGTCGAGGATACGTCGGGCTATGAAGTGCTCAACAGCCGCAATTCGCCGCTGATCGGGCGGGCGGTCGATTATCTCTACACGCGGCTGCAGCGCAAGGGGATGCTCCACCGCGAAATTGAACGCATGGTCAATCAGGACCGCAACTTCTTTGCCGCAGCGATGCTTGCGCTTGGCGAGGCCGATGCGATGATCACCGGAACCACCCGGCCGTTCAGCCAGTCGATGAAACAGGTCCAGATGGTCATCGCCAGCGACACCGCCGAAACCCCGTTCGGCGTCAATGTGGTGATCGGCAAGTCGCAGACGGTGATGATCGCCGATACCGCGGTGACCGAACGCCCGACCGCCGAGCAGCTCGCCGCGATCGCGACCCGCTCGGCCGCCTTCGCCCGCCGGGTCGGGATGGAGCCGAGGGTCGCCTTCACCAGTTACACCACCTTCGGCAATCCGGTGGGAAGTCATATCGAGGAGCTTCGCGACGCGGTGCGGCTGCTCGACGCGACCACGGTCGATTTCGAATATGAAGGCGAAATGGGTCCCGATGTCGCCTTGAGCTTCGACATGCAGCGGCGCTTCTATCCGTTCAGCAGGCTCACGGGACCCGCCAATATCCTGATCATGCCCGGGCTCCAGTCGGCCAATCTGTCGGCCAAATTGCTCAGCGCGCTCGGCGAGGAGAGCGTAATTGGCCCGTTCCTTCTGGGAATGGAACTGCCGGTGCAGATTGCTCGAATGACCGCGACCGCATCGGACTTAGTGACCCTCGCGGTGCTCGCCGCGGGCGGCGCCGAACGGCGAAAGGCGAGAAGCGACTGACGAGATAATATAGCGAGAGCGATATTGGCCGGAACGCGCCGGATCGAACGCCGGCGCGCGCGCGTCACAGCCGGTCGGCGCTCGACACCGGGTCCGCGGTCCGCAGCGCGGCGAGGATCGAATGGAGATGGGCGAGGTCGTGTACCTCGAGGTCGACGTGAAAGGTGTGGAAGCTTCCGTCGCGATGGACCAGTGCGAGGTTGACGATATTGGCGCCCTTCGCTCCGAAGATTCCCGCCACCTCGCCGAGCGCTCCGGCGACATCGCGAAGGATGACGCACAGCCGCGCCATGCCTCCGTCCGAACCGTCGCCCCAGGCAAGGTCGAGCCAGTCGGCGTCGATCCCGCTTGCAAGGCTGTCGCATCCGATGACATGGACCTCGATGCTCTGATCCTCGCGCCGAAGCCCGACGATGCGGTCGCCTGGAACCGGGTGGCAACAGGTCGCAAGGTCATAGGCCACCCCGGGCGTCAGCCCCTTAATCGAGATCGCCGTACGCTGCGCGGGCGGGCGCGGCGCGATTTCGCCGGCCGAGCCCGGGACGAGCGCTTCCATCAGCGCTTCGTCGCCGATTCGCTTGCGAGCGATCGCGACCATCAGCGCGGCCTCATCCTCGATCTTGAGGCTCTTCAGCGCCCCGCTCAGCGCCTTCGGGGTAATCGGCAACGGAAGCCGCTCGACGATTTCCTCATAAATCTTCCGGCCAAGCTCGATCGTCTCGTCGCGTTCCTTGTGGCGAACGAAGCGGCGCACGCTTGACCGCGCCTTACCCGTAGTGACGAAGCGCAGCCATGACGGCTGGGGATGCTGGGCGTTCGAGGTGAGGATTTCGACCTGATCGCCATTGTCGAGCAGGGTTCTGAGCGGCACCACCCGGCCGTTGACCTTGGTGCCGACGGTTTGGTCGCCAAGCTGGGTGTGGACCGCATAAGCGAAATCGACCGGGGTCGCGCCCTTGGGCAACTGGATCAGCTCGCCCTTGGGGGTGAAGGCGAAGATCCGGTCCTGGTACATCGCCATCCGGGTATGCTCGAGCAATTCCTCGGGGCTTTCGGCATGTTCGAGAATTTCAACCAGATCTTCGATCCACGGCACCGGGCGATCGGCCGAGGGCTTTTTTTCCTTGTAGGCCCAATGCGCGGCGAGCCCGCGCTCGGCCTGTTCGTGCATCGTCCGCGTGCGGATTTGGATTTCGATTCGCATCTTGGAATCGTGAATTACCGACGTGTGCAGGCTTCGATAGCCGTTGCGCTTGGGGGTCGAGATGAAGTCCTTGAAGCGCCCCGGGACCATCGGCCAGCGCTGCTGGATCAGCCCCAATGCGCGATAGACGTCGCCGACATCGTCGACGATCACCCGGAACGCCATCACGTCGGACAATTGCTCGAAGCTGATATGGCGCTCGGCCATCTTCCTCCAGATCGAATAGGGATGCTTTTCGCGCCCCATGACTTCGGCCTCAAGGCCATTGTCGGCCAAATGGAGCCGGAGCCCGAGCCCGATCCGGTCGACCAGATCGCCCCCGGTGGCATGGAGCTGGCCGAGCCGCCGGGCGATCGAGGCGAAGGCGTCGGGCTCGAGCTGCTTGAACGCGAGCGTCTGCATCTCGTTCATGATCTCGTACATCCCGATTCGCTCGGCGAGCGGGGCATAGATATCCATCGTCTCCCTGGCGATCCGGTGGCGCTTGGCTTCGTCGGGGACATGATGGAGGGTGCGCATATTGTGCAGCCGGTCGGCGAGCTTGATCAGCAGCACCCTGATGTCGTCGGACAAGGCGAGCAGGAACTTGCGCAAATTCTCGGCCGCGCGCTCATTCTCGGACTGAGCCTCGATCTTCGACAATTTGGTCACCCCATCGACCAGCCGGGCGACATTGGTTCCAAACAATTTCTCGATCTGCTCAGGAGTGGCGACGGTATCCTCGATCGTGTCGTGGAGGATCGCGGTGACGATCGTCTCGTCGTCCAGCTTCAGATCGGTGAGAATTCCGGCGACCTCGATCGGGTGGCTGAAATAGGGATCGCCGCTGGCGCGGACCTGAGCCCCGTGGGCCTTCATCGAAAACACGTAGGCGCGGTTGATCAGCCCTTCGTCGGCGTCGGGATCGTAAGCGCGAATGCGCTCGACCAACTCATATTGGCGCAGCATTTCCCTATCTGGTCATTAGACCGCTCATGTTGCAAGTGCGTGTGGGGAAAAGCGCGGCGCCAGCGACGGGCAGCATTTCAAAAAGCAACTGTTCTTTCGGCGGAAGCTGTGCTTTTCTGCATCGGCTGAGTGGAGTGGGCGCGTGGCAAGCAAGGCGACCGACATCGATGCGTTCAGGGCCGCGGCCCAGCGCTGCGCACTCCCCAGGGCGATCGAACTGGTCGGCGAGCGGTGGTCCTTCCTGATCCTTCGCGGGGCGCTGAACGGGCTCGAGCATTTCGAACATTTCCAGGCCGCGCTGGGGATCGCTCGCAACATCCTGTCCGATCGTCTCGCCAAGATGGTCGCGGGCGGAATTCTCGAACGCGCACCCGATCCGAACGACCGGAGAAGAGTGGTCTATTCGCTCAGCCCGAAGGGCGAGGCATTGCTTCCGGTGGTGGTTGCGCTCCGCCAATGGGGCGAGGATTGGGGGCACGGCAGCCATGACATCGTCCTCGCCGACCGCCGCGACCGCCGCCCGGTCCGGCGGGTTGCGGTCCATGCCGAGGACGGCCGTGCGCTCGAACTCAAGGAATTGATGTGGGTCGAGCGCGAAGCCGCGCGCCAAGCCCGAAGCGGTGCCTCGCTCAAAAATAGTTAGAAAAGCGGCCCGTCAGGCGCCGGCATGACTCTGCTCACTCGTAATCGCCGCCGCTCGGGCTTGGCCGGGGCGGGGCCGCGGCGGTCAGGCGAAGCGCTTCGGCCGAATCGCTCAGCGATGCGAGCTCGTCGGGGGCGTCCTCCTCGTCGATCCGCACCCGCTGGAGTGTCGCAATAGCCGCTTCGTGGAGGTCCTTGGGGCGGATCGTGGTGTCGGCGATCTCGCGAAGCGCGACCACCGGATTCTTGTCTCGGTCACGATCGATCGTCAGATCGGCTCCCCCCGAAATCTGCCGCGCGCGCTGCGCCGCCAGCAGAACCAGGTCGAACCGGTTCGGAATCTTGTCGACACAATCTTCGACCGTCACGCGCGCCATTGGTCGCTCCGCACTTTAAAGTGGTGAATATGGGAACCGCGGCGAGATAGAGAGCCCGGACCGCGAAGTCAATCAAGCGCCTCGCGCTTGCCTTGCTCCGGCCGGAACGCCACAGCATCATCGATGGCAGACCGCGAACCGCCTCCGATCTCCGCCCCGCCCGCCGATCCGCTGGCGCAGCCGGTCCTCGTCGATGGCAATCGGCTGACCCTGATCGTTGACGGGCCCGAGCGGTTCGCGGCGTTGCTCGGGCTGATCGAGGGAGCGAGGGACAGCCTGAGGATCCTCTATTACATCTACAGCGCCGATACCGCGGGCGATGCGGTGCGCGATGCTTTGATTCGCGCGGTCGCTCGCGGGGTCAAGGTCTCGCTGCTGATCGACGGTTTCGGAAGCAGCGCGACCCCTCAGGATTATTTCACCGGCCTGAGCGAGGTCGGCGCGAGCTTCTGCCGATTCCATCCGGCAATCGGGCGGCGCTATCTGCTTCGCAACCACCAGAAGCTGGCGATGGCCGACGATTCGCGGGTGCTGATCGGTGGTTTCAACGTTTCGGACGATTATTTCACGCCCTCGGCCGAAGGCGCGTGGCGCGATATCGGCTTGCTGGTCGAAGGCCCTGCCGCGGCCCGGCTCGCGCCCTATTTCGACGCATTGATGGGCTGGGCGAAGAAAAAAGGCGCGCGGATGCACGACTTGAGGCGGATCGTTCATCGTTACAGCGAAACCAGGGGCGTTCTCCAGTGGCAGTTCGGAGCGCCGATGCGGCGAATGTCGCCTTGGGCGGCCTCGACCATGCGCGACCTGATCCACGCCGACGACGTCGAGATGATCGCCGCTTACTTCGCTCCCACCGGTGGGGTCCTGCGGCGGATCGCGCGCGCCGGCGGCCGCGGCCGGGCGCGGGTCATCACCGCCGCCAAATCGGACAATCTGGCGACCATCGCCGCCGCGCGCTTCACCTATGCGCGATTGCTGAAGCGCGGGGTGAAGATGTTCGAATATCGACCGACCAAGCTTCACTCGAAGCTTCTGGTGATGGACGAGGTGGTCCACATCGGCTCGTCGAACTTCGACATTCGAAGCCTGTACCTCAACCTCGAGCTGATGCTGCGGGTCGACGATCCGAAGTTTGCGGCGCTGATGCGAACCTATTTCGAAGGCGAGATCGCCGACAGCCTGGCGATCACCCCGGCGCTCCACAAACAGCGAGCGACCTGGCTCAACCGGATCAAATGGGTCTTGTCCTTCTTCCTCGTCACCACCGCCGACTACACCGTGACGAGGCGGCTCAACTTCGGCGCTGACTAAAGCTATTCCCCGCCCGGCTCGCGATACGCCCAGAACAGGGTCGCGGGAGGCATGTTGAACCATTCGAAGCCGCGCTCGATCCGCTCGAACCCGGGGGCGATATAGTCGAGCACCTTGGGGCTGAACTGATAGACGAGGAACGCACCGCCGGGACGAATCACGCGAGCGGTAGAGGCCCCGATGTCTAGACCGACCCCCGCCGGAAGATTCGAAAAAGGAAGCCCCGACAAGACATAATCGGCCGTCGCGTAGCCGCGGTCGGCGAGGATCCTCTCGACCTCGGCGGCCGAACCGGTCACCGCGACGAGCCGCTCGTCGTCGATGTCGTGCCTGAGGTAATCGGTGAATTCGGGGTTGGTGTCGATCGTAAGCAGGGTCGCATCCTCGCCCAGCCGATCGAGGATCGTGCGAGTAAAGGTCCCGACCCCGGGGCCATATTCGACGAACAACCGGCATCTGTCCCAATCGACCGGCTCGAGCATCCGGTCGATCAGCGTCCGCGACGAAGGAATGATCGAGCCGACCATCACCGGATGCTTGAGAAAGCCGCGCAAGAATGCCCATCGCGGGCTCGTCGGCCCCCGCGCCGAGCGGCGCACGAAGCGGCGCCGCCCCTTGAGCGTGGTGGCGGTGGTCAAGGACATGGAAACTCCTGCGGACGAAGCGGCGAGCGTTGGCAAATGCTTAGCGGCTTGGCAAGGTTCCAGATGACGTGTCGGACGAAGGCTCGCGCACCGGGCCGTGAAGCGAGCGCTTTTCGCGCCAGTTCCCCCCTGGCGTCCGGCGAGGCTTTCCCGCCGGTGCCAACCACCCTAGAGGCGGCGGCGATGGATCCCCGGCCAACCCGGCGGCGCGTCGGCGGATCGGCGCTGACGACGCCCAATTTCCTGCTGCTGTTCGCGGCGATGCTGGTTGCCGCGGCGGGCAATACCGCCTTGCAATCGATCATGCCGGCGATCGGGCGCGAGATCGGGATCGGCGATCTGTGGGTCGCAATCTCCTACACCTGGTCGGCGGTGCTGTGGGTGATCCTCGCGCCCTACTGGGCGCGCCAGAGCGACAAGCACGGCCGAAAACCGCTGATGCTGTTGGGGCTCGGCGGGTTCATCGTCTCGATGACCTTGTGCGGAGTGATCCTGATGTTCGGCCTCAAGGGGATGCTCGGCGGAGCGGCGACCTTCGGCTTGTTCGCGGTCTGCCGGGCGATCTACGGCCTGCTCGGATCAGCGACCCCCTCGGCGACCCAGGCCTATCTCGCCTCGCGCACCCGGCGCAGCGCGCGAGTCGCGGCCTTGTCGGCCATGTCCTCCTCGTTCGGGCTGGGGACGATCATCGGCCCGGCGATGGCGCCCTTGTTCGTGCTTCCGTGGATCGGCCTTCCGGGACCCTTGTTCGTTTTCGCGCTGATCGCATTGGCGGTGTTTGTCGTGATCCTCATGTGGCTTCCCCACGATCAGAAGTCGCGCCGCGGCGGACACGGAGCGGCGATGAGCTACCCCTCGATGGCCTCGGGAGTAACCGGAGCGAACGTCGTCGCCGCGACCTCGAGAAGTCGCACCCGTTTCCACTGGAATGACCCGCGGATCCGCCCGTGGATCTTCGCCGGGGTCGCCGCCGGCCACGCCCAGGCGGCGACTCTCACCTGCCTCGGCTTTTTCGTCATCGACCGGCTCGGGCTCGACCCCAACGGTTCCGAAACCTCGATCGCGATCGTGATGATGACGGGGGCCACGGCGACGCTGGCTGCGCAATGGGGGCTGATCCCGAGGCTCGAAATCGGTCCGCGCGCGCTGATTCTCTGGGGATCGCTGATCGCCGCGCTCGGGCTCGCCGGGACGATGGTCGCGGGCGACCTCTACGGGATCGTGCTCGGCTTCGCGATCGCCTCGATCGGCTTCGGCTTCATACGCCCGGGTTTCACCGCCGGGGCCAGCCTCGCGGTCGAGCTTGCCGAGCAGGGCGGGGTCGCCGGGATCATCACCGCCGCCAACGGAATCAGCTTCGTCCTCGCTCCGGCCGCCGGAATGTTGCTCTATGCGGTCGATCCCGGCCTCCCGTTCGGAGCCTCGGCACTGCTCCTTGTGGCGGTGTTCCTGTGGGGCCGGGCGCGGCTGGAGCGGAGCTCCTAAACCTCTTCCTTGCCGCCTTTCGGGCGGGACGTTCCGGGGATCACGAAGCCCATCCCGCCGCCGGGATGGACCGCGTCATTCTTCAGCGTTTCCTGGATCTTGACATATTCGGCGATCATGTCGGGGGTCACCGAGGCGCGGGTTTCCCTGAGCGCGGCTTCGAAATCGGCCATCGTCACGGTCGCGGCGTCGAGCGCGCCGCGAAGCGCGGTCAGCCCGGCCCGGCGGACCAGATCCTCGAGGTCCGCCCCGGTGAAATTGTCCGTGCGGCGGGCCAGAGATTCAAGGTCGACATCCTTGGCGAGCGGCATTGCGGACGTGTGGATCGCAAGGATCCGCCGTCTTCCGGCGGTGTCGGGGGTTCCGACATAGATGAGTTCGTCGAGCCGCCCCGGGCGAAGCAGCGCGGGGTCGATCAGATTGGGCCGGTTGGTCGCTCCGATCAGAACGACATTGTTGAGCTCCTCGAGCCCGTCCATCTCGGACAAGATGGTATTGACCACCCGTTCGGTCACCTGGGGCTCGCCCATTCCGCCGCCGCGCGCCGGGACCAAACTGTCGAGCTCGTCGAAGAAGATTACCGTCGGCGCGAC
>JBKKAQ010000137.1:0-9745 GCA_046714555.1 Sphingomicrobium sp.
GCGCTTGCGCGCGCGGTTGGAGAGCTTGAGCCGGGCGGCGATCTTTTCGGCGAGCAGCGTTTCGCGCGGGAGCAAGGCGGCGAGCCGGCGAAGCGGGTCGGGGGCGATCGCCGCGGCGGCCTCGGCGGCGATCAGCCGATCGAGCGCGGGCACTGCTGCCGGGACAATCTCCGGGAGAACGGGGGTGAGGATGCCGCGTTCGACCAGCAGCCGCACCGTCGCCGCGGGAGCGGGAAGGGCGAGCAGTTTGAGCAATTCGTCGGCGATCCGCTCGCGTGACAAAGCCATCAGATCATTGGCGCGCTCGGTGCAGGCGGCGAGGGCGGCCGGATCGGGTTCTCCGCGGCCGAAGCGCGCGTGGAAGCGGAACAGGCGGAGGATTCGCAAATGGTCCTCGGCGATGCGTTCGAGCGGCTCGCCGATGAAGCGGACGTGGCCCGCGTCGAGGTCGGCGAGGCCTCCGAAATAGTCGAACAGCTCGCCGCTGACGGGGTCGGCGTAGAGCGCGTTGATGGTGAAGTCGCGGCGAGCGGCGTCCTCGCTCCAGTCGTCGGTGAAGGCGACCGTGGCGCGGCGGCCGTCGGTGCTGACGTCCGAGCGCAGAGTGGTCACTTCGACCACGCTCGAGCCGCTGACCGCGGTGACGGTGCCGTGGGCGATTCCGGTCGGAATGGCCTTGATCCGCGCGGCTTCGAGACGCTTGACGACCGCATCGGGTTCGAGCCGGGTGGCGATGTCGACGTCCTGGACCTTGTGGCCGAGCAAGGTATCGCGGACCGCTCCGCCGACAAACCGCGAGGCGCCGCTGCCCACGTCGAGCGCATCGAGCAGCCGCGCCATTCCCGGGCGGGTGCGCCATTCGGCCGGCGGAAGGCTTACCATTTGAGCCGCCGCGACAGATTGGCGACCATCGCCGCGGTCGCTCCCCAGATCCGGCGATCGCCCCAGTTGATCTGGAGATAGGTGCGCATCCGCCCGCGAATCTCGCTCGACACACGGTTTTGGTTGGCGGGATCGAGGACGAAGGCGAGCGGGGCCTCGAACCAGTCGGCGACCTCGCCGGGGTGGGGGACGAGCTCGAGATCGGGCGGGATTACCCCGACCACCGGAGTCACCGCGAAACCGGTGATGGTGGTGTAGCGGTCGGCGGTGCCACACAGTTCGACCTCGGCGGGATCGAGCCCGAGCTCCTCCCAGGCTTCGCGAAGCGCTGCGGCCGAGGGGCTTTCGTCCTGCGGGTCGACCCGTCCGCCGGGAAAGGCAACCTGCCCGGCGTGGGTGCGCATCGTTTCGGCGCGAAGGGTGAACAACAGCCCGGGCTCGGCGCGGTCGGTGATCGCGACCAGCACCGCGGCCTCACTCTTACCGTCGGCATAATTCTCGTTGTCGTCCCCGGCGAGGAGGTCGAGCGGCGCGGTCTCGGCGAGCGCCGAGCGCAGCCGGGCGGCGAGGGGCGAGGCGCGGGTCATGCGCCGGGTCACGGAGCCAAGGCGAAGAAGGCGCCGTCGCTCCACACCCCAGGGGGTTGGTGGCCCTCCTCGGCGAGCGCGATTTCGGCGAGCTCGTAATAGATCGGGCGGGCGAGCGCGGCCTCGAGCCCGTGGCGAACCGCGACCCGCGGCTGAGGGCCATGCTCGTCCTCGATCATCGTCAGCGGATGGCCGGGGCCGATCACCACCGCGTCTCCGCTGTTGAGCCGAAGCGCGATCCGGCGCTGCTCGCGCTCGCCCTCGCTTTCCATTTCGAGCGCGACGAAGGCGGTCGCTTCGACCATGATCGCGAGTTTCTCGACCGGAGTGACGAGGACATGGCTTCCGTCGGGCTCGCGGCGAAGGACGGTCGAGAACAAGCGGACCATCGCCGGGCGAGTGATGGGGGAGCCCTGGTGATACCATCTGCCGTCGCGCGCGATGCGCATTTCGCTGTCGCCGCAATGGGTCGGGCTCCACTGGTCGACCGGCGGCAGGCTGCGGTCGGCGACCAGCGCGGCGATCGCATTGAGCGACAGGCCGGTAAAGTCTATCGGTGGGCGGGTCTCGGGCATTGCGCATCGCTTAGACGGTTGCAGGCCGTCGTCCAACCGCCGCCGGCCGCGCGATGCCGCCGGGCATCCCGCTCTTGCGCTGCTCCCGGGGGGGAGTGGGCTTTAATTGGGTTGCGCCGGCTGTCAGGATGCTGATTAGCCGTTTGGATGGCCGAGCCGAGAACCGCAATCGTCACCGGAGCCGGCAAACGCGTCGGAGCGGTGATCGCTCGAGCGCTTGCCGCCGACGAGTGGAGCGTGGTCGCGCATGTCCATGACGAAGGCGACGAGGTCGGCGCGGGGATGGTGCGGATCGCCGCCGATCTTTCCGACGAGAATTGCGCCGAGGCGATATTCCGCGGCGCGCGCGGGCTGCCCCCGGTGCGGCTGCTGGTCAACAATGCCGCGCGGTTCGCGCTCGACACGGTCGAGGCGGTTTCGCCAAGCGAATTCGATGCGCACATGGCGGTCAATGTTCGAGCGCCGGCATTGCTCACCGCGGCATTCGCGAAGCATTGGCCTGGGAGCGGCGACGGGCTGATCGTCAATCTGCTCGACGCCAAGCTGGCCGCGCCCAACCCCGATTTTTTAAGCTACAGCCTGTCCAAATTTGCGCTTGCCGGATTGACCGAACTCAGCGCTCGGGCGCTCTCGACCAAAGGGATCAGAGTGTGCGGGATCGCCCCTGCGCTGATGCTCATTTCGCCCGGGCAGAGCGAAGCGAATTTCGCCTCGGCGCATACGCATAATCCGCTTGCCCGGGGGGTTGATCCCGACGATGTGGTCGCGGCGCTGCGCTATCTGGTCGGAGCGAGGACGACCACCGGCGAAGTGCTGACGATCGACGGCGGACAGCGTTTTTTGAACCTTGTCCGCGACGTCCAGTTTCTGGAGATGTGATGACCGAAACCCTCGACGGGCTGATGCCCGACACGCTCGCGGTGGTATCGAGCAAGATCATCCTCGACAGTTACGAAGTCGCGGTCGACATCGGGTTTCACGATTTCGAAGTCGGTTCGCCGCAGCGTCTGCTGGTCACGGTCGAAGTGTGGCTCGACGATCTCGAGCCGCCGCACGACGAGGATCCGCACTCGGCGTGGAACTATGACAATCTGCGCAGCGAGATCGAGAAGATCGCCGGGGCACGGCGCTATAATCTGCAGGAAACGGTGGCGCATGCGATCTACCGGCGAATCGCCGAGAGGCGCGGAGTGCGAGCGATTCGCATCGCGACCTCGAAGCCCGATGTTTACCCTCTTGCGCGCGGCGTCGGGGTCGAGATCGCCTCTTTCAGCGGGGCAAGCCCGGGAAATGGCGGCGCTCATCGGTGACCCGGAACAAAATTCGTTGCGCGGCCCTTATGGCAAGGATAAGGATGCCTTACCCACCGATGATATGTTGATACATCGGTGACATTAATTAGGACCGGGCGTGCGCGTTGGATGCACCGGTCGGCCCCGTGGAACCAACCACGGCGTTTCGAGGAGAGATGCGGCTCAATGTCCTACGCCACTAAAAAGAAGATGAGCTCGAACCGCATTGTGGCGATCGTCATCGTCGGGCTCATCCATTTCGCCCTGGGCTATGTGCTAGTCACCGGACTGGCCTATAATGTCATGAAGAAAGCCGCGGAGGACCTCAAGACCTTCGACGTCGAGGACGAGCCTCCGCCCCCGCCCGAGGAGCTGCCCCCGCCCGAAAAGGTCGATGTCCCGCCGCCGCCGCAGATTGCCGCGCCACCGCCGCTTATCCGCACCAATATCGCTCCGCCGCAGATCCAGGTCACTCCGAACCCGCCGCCGTTCGTTCCGACGCCGATGGCTCGGCCCGCGCCGCCGGCACCGCCACCGCCGCCGGCTCCGCGGACGATCGAGCCGGCCAAGGCGAGGGCCAATCTGGCTTCGTATATCTCGGACGACGATTACCCCGACTCGGCCCAGCGCAACGAGGAATCGGGAACGACCGGTTTCCGTCTCGACGTCGGTCCCGACGGGCGGGTCAGTTCCTGCACGATCACCTCTTCAAGCGGATCGTCGGCGCTTGACAGCACGACCTGCCGGATCATGAAGAGCCGGGCGCGATTCACCCCGGCGACCGACAGCACGGGCGGGAAGACTTCGGACTCGGTCAACGGCCGGATTCGATGGGTTCTGCCCGAAGACTGATTTTTTTGGTTCAATCCTATCGTCAAGAGGAAGACAAGCTTATGGCACACGCAGCCCCCGCCGGCGAAAGCCCCTATGGCCTCATGCAAGCCCTCCAGGAAGGCGGAGCCATTTCATGGGCGACGTTCATCATCCTGGTGGCGATGTCGCTCGGCACCTTCTACATTCTGTTCACCAAATTCTTCGAGCAGCAGAAGATCATGAGTCAGGGTAACAAGGTCCGCGCGAGCTTCTGGAATTCGGCCAACCTCAAGGAAGCGGGGAGCAAGCTCGACGCTAAAAGCGCCTATCGTTCGATAGTCGAAGATGCCTTGGTAGCTCAAGATCAGCACGGCCAATTGACCGATCCGATCGACCAGCATGACTGGATGGGGAATTCATTGGCGCGCAGCCAGGGCCAGATCGGTGCGCGGCTAGGCGAAGGTCTCGCCTTCCTCGCCACGGTCGGTTCTACCGCTCCCTTCATCGGGCTGTTCGGGACCGTCATCGGCATTTACCGGGCGCTGATCAAGATCGGCGCGTCGGGCCAGGCATCGATCAGCGCGGTCGCGGGTCCGGTCGGCGAAGCGCTGATCATGACCGCGCTCGGGCTTGTCGTCGCGGTCCCCGCGGTGCTTGCCTATAACTGGCTGATCCGCCGCAACAAATCCATCATGGAAGACTTGGCTTCATTCACCAACGATCTCCACGGGTATCTGATGTCCGACGGTAAGGTGAAGCCGCAAATGGCCACCGGACCGACGGTCAGTCCGACCGCGCAGACCCGCTCGGGAGCCGCTCCGACCCAGCCGGGCAGCGAGCCGCTGCGCGCCGGAATGACCGGTACGGGCGCCCAGGCGACCCCGACCGACCGCCGCTAGCTTGATCACCGGACCGGCGGCCTGAGCCCCCGGTCCGGGAATAGTCCGAAGACCAAAGGAAGCCGCACCCCATGTCCATGAGCGTAGGCCCCGCCGACGGCGAAGACGACGTCCCGATGTCGGACATCAACACCACGCCGCTGGTCGACGTGATGCTGGTGCTTTTGATCATCTTCCTGATCACCATCCCGGTAGTTCTCGAAGCCGTTCCGGTGGCCTTGCCCAAGGTCGCGTACGAAGCGACCTCGACCAAGCCCGAGAACGTCTCCTTGTCGGTCCGCGGAGGCTCCGACGGAAGCTGCGAAATCTATTGGGGGATGACCAGGGTCAACAGCGAGGATCTGATCAAACGGGCGGTCAAGAAGCTCGAGCTCGAGATCGCCAAGGTTGGCGGAGTCGAGAATCTGACCGAAGAGACTATGCCCGAAGCGCATATCCGCGGCGACATCAACACGCCGTACAAGTGCATCGGCGGGGCGATCTTCGCCATGCAGCGCGCGGGATTCGCCCGGGTCGGCTTCATCAGCGAGCCGCCTCCCGGAATGACCGTTCAGCGGCTGTAAGAAAGGACTATTCGCAATGGCGATGCAAACCACCGGCTCGAACGAACACGCCGAGCCGATGATCGACATGAACATGACGCCGTTAATCGACGTCCTGTTGGTCCTGCTGATCATGTTTATCATCACGATTCCGCCGCAGACCCATGCGGTCAAGCTCGACCTTCCTCAGAATGACGCGAGCAATGTCCCGCCCCCGGTCGACCCGACCAAGAACAAGGTAGTTATCACCCAGGCGGGGCAGATTTTGTGGAACGGTGCTTCGGTCAACCAACAGCAGCTTCGCCAGTATCTCGATATCACTCAGCAGATGAATCCGGTCCCCGAGCTTCACCTCCAGCCCGAGCCCGAGGCGCGCTACGAGCTGGTCGACGAGGTGCTCGCGGTGACCAAGCAGGCCAAGGTGTCGAAGATGGGCTTCGTCGGCAACGAACAATATATGACATTCTGAATTACGGCATTTCGCCATCTGTCAGAGGCGGCCACCGAGGGGTGGCCGCCTTTTTATTGCGGGTTTTCTGCTGATCGCGACGTGCGGACGAGCGATTCGTGGCGTCTCATTGGAGGTTGACGAGCGATCGGGACGTGGCGTTTTGTTCCTCCATCAGCTTGCAGCCGGGCCCCCAGTAAAAGCTGGGATCCTTAGGCGGCCAGCCCTTCGAACTGGAGGCGGGCGAGGCGGGCATAGAGGCCGTTGGCGGCGCTCAAGGATGCGTGGGTCCCGGTCTCGACGATCCGTCCGCCGTCCATGACGATGATCCGGTCGGCGGCGCGGACCGTGGCGAGGCGGTGGGCGATGACGATCGTCGTGCGCGTGCTCATCAGCCGCTCGAGCGCGTCCTGGACCTGGGCCTCGTTCTCGGCGTCGAGCGCCGAAGTCGCTTCGTCGAGCAGCAGCAAAGGCGCGTCGCGCAGAAGCGCGCGGGCGATCGCGATCCGCTGGCGCTGGCCCCCCGACAGACGCGCCCCGGCCTCGCCGAGGAAGCTGTCGTAACCCCCGGGGAGCGCAGCGATGAAGTCATGCGCATTGGCGGCACGAGCGGCGGCGTGGATTTCTTCCTCGCCGGCGTCCCAGCGGCCGTAGCGCAGATTGTCGAGCGCCGAGGCGGCGAAGATCACCGTGTCCTGCGGGACCAGTGCGATGCGCGAACGAATCGCCGCGGGATCGGCATCGCGAAGGTCGATCCCGTCGAGGGTCACGCGACCCCCCTGCGGGTCGTAGAAACGAAGCGCGAGCTGGAACAGGGTCGATTTGCCCGCCCCCGAGGGACCGACCACCGCGACGGTTTCGCCCGGAGCGATGGCGAGGGTCAGGTCGTAGAGCGCCTTGTCGTCGGGGCGGGTCGGGTAGCGGAATTCGACGGCTTCGAACGCCAGCGCTCCGAGCGCGGGTTGAGGTAGGGGCAGCGGGTTGGCGGGGGCGCGGATTTCGGCGCGCGCGGCGAGCAACTCGCCGATCCGCCCGGCGGCGCCGGCTCCGCGCAGCAGATCGCCATAGACCTCGGTCAGCGCGCCAAAGGCTCCGGCGACGAGCGCGGCGGTAAAGACGAAGGCGGCGATCGATCCACCGGTCATCCGCCCCGCGGCGACATCGGTCGCGCCTTCCCACAGGATGAAGGTGACCGCACCGAATATCAGCATGATGACGACGATGGTCATCACCGCGCGCATCGCGATGCGCTTGCGAGCGACGGCGAAGGCATTGTCGACCGCGACCCCGAAGCGTTCGGCCTCGCGCGCCTCCTGGCCGAACGCCTGGACGATGCGCATCGCGCCGAGCACTTCGGAAACCGACGAGCCGACGTCGGCGATACGGTCCTGGGCGGCGCGCGACAGGCTTGAGATGCGGCGGCCGAACAGGACCACCGGGCCGAGGGTCAGCGGGATCCCGATCAGCAGCAGCCCGGCGAGCTTGGGCGACAAGGCGAACAGATAAACGATCCCGCCGATCCCGGTGGCGATGTTGCGAAGCGCGATCGAGACCGACGAGCCGACCACCTGTTCGAGGATCGCGGTGTCGGCGGTCAGCCGCGAGGCGATTTCGGACGGGCGATTCTCCTCGAAGAAGCGCGGCGCGAGGGTCAAGAGGTTGCGCTGGACCGCTCGGCGGAGGTCGGCGACGGTGCGCTCGCCGATCCACGAGACAAAGTAGAAGCGCAAGCCGGTGGCGATCGCGAGCACGACGACGATCAGCAGGAGGTAGTGGAAGCTCGAGGTCACCGCCGCCTCGCTCGCCCCCGACGAGCCGAAACCGCGGTCGATCACCCGCTTGAAGCCGTAGGGGATGGCGAGGGTGGCCGCGGAGGAGGTGACCAACATCGCCAGAGCGGCGGCGATCGCGCGCGGGTAGCGAGCGGCGAAGCGCCAGACGAGGAACAGATCGGCGAGTTTGCCGCGCGCGGGCCGGTCGGTGGACGGCTTGTCGGAGGGGGAGAGCCTGGCCATTGGCGGTGGCCTAGCAAAGGGGCGAGTGTTGCTCAATCGTGACGCTTGATCGGGAAAGGTTAACGACGAGGGAACCGATCGTGCAATCGCGAGCTTTGGGCCTTGAAGCGGACTCAATTGGTTGCCACACCGCTGTTCGCGTTTTAATCGCTCATGAGGTCTGGATGCTCTACGGTGCTTACGAGGTCCAACGATCGCTGCTTGCCGGTGCAAGCCATCTCGCCGGCCTTGGGGCCGGATGGCTCAACAATCCCGCCAATCCGGTCAGCTACAGCTCGATGGGGCCGGTGGTCGCCGCCTCGCTCGACGTCTTCGCCCATGTCTCGGCGCCGCGCGGCAAGCCCGACTTCGGGCTCGAGACCATTGTCATCGGGCGGCGGACGGTCCCGGTCACCGAGGAAATCCTGGCGCGCAAGCCGTTCGGGCAGTTAAAGCATTTCGTCCGCGAGGGCTGCGAGGACGACCCCAAATTGCTGATCGTCGCCCCGATGTCGGGGCATTATGCGACTTTGCTGCGCGGAACCGTCGAGCGGATGCTTCCGCGCCACGACGTCTACATTACCGACTGGCGTGACGCAAAGATGGTCTCGCTCGCCGAAGGCAGGTTCGACCTCGACGATTATATCGATTATCTGATCGGTTTCCTCGAGGAAATCGGTGAGCGTTCGGGCGGCCCGGGCAAGGGGTGCGCGCATGTCCTCGCGGTATGCCAGCCGTCGGTCCCGGCGCTGGCCGCGGTGGCGCTGATGAATGGCGACAAGCATCCGCTCCGCCCGCTCACCTTGACCCTGATGGGCGGTCCGATCGACACCCGGGAAGCGCCGACCGCGGTCAATACGCTCGCCACCCAGCGGAGCCATGCCTGGTTCCAGCAGAACGTCATCGCGACGGTGCCGATGCTCTATCCGGGGTCGGGCCGGAAGGTCTATCCGGGCTTTCTCCAGCTTGCCGGGTTCATGACGATGAACTTGGGAAGCCACATGGTTTCGCATTTCGAGATGTTCAAGCATCTGGTCGTCGGCGATGACGAGAGCGCCGATTCGACCCGCGGATTTTATGAGGAATATCGAAGCGTCTGCGACATGACCGCTGAATTTTACCTGCAGACGATCGACGTGGTGTTCCAGCGGCATTTGCTTCCCAAGGGCGAGATGATGCACCGCGGGCGCAAGGTCGATGTCGGAGCGATCCGCGACACCGCCTTGCTCGCGATCGAAGGCGAGCGCGACGATATTTCGGGAGTCGGGCAGACCAAGGCGGCGATCGGGCTGGCGAAGGGCCTCAAACCCGCGAAAAAGCAGTATCTGCTCGCCAAAGACGTCGGCCATTACGGGATCTTCAACGGGCGAAAATGGCGCGAGCAGATCGCCCCGGTGGTCGAAAAATGGATTGCCGCTCACGATTGAAGCGGATTTTCTGTCGTTTCGCGAAATCCAGAAATTCAAACCGCCCCGGGTTTTCGGGGTGGGGCGAGTTTATCGACGACGCCGCGGATCATCCGCCGCGCGGCGATCACCGCCCATAGCGAGAGGACGACGAGGATCGCCGCGATCAGAGCGGCGGCGATCGGGTTGGCGATGGCGAGCGCGAGGAGGCCTCCGGTGGCGATGTCCTCGGTGGTCGAGACGAGCACATTGCTGAACGGTTCGGGACTGGCGTTGACGAGGGTTCGCACACCGGCCTTTCCGGCAT
>JBKKAQ010000138.1:0-12269 GCA_046714555.1 Sphingomicrobium sp.
AGTCCCGCAATTGCGGGGAGAATAGCTCTCGCAAGTAAAAGCCAAAAACAATATCAGTAACTTAACAGTGGCTGGCGCGCCCGGTAGGATTCGAACCTACGACCTCAAGCTTAGAAGGCTCGTGCTCTATCCGACTGAGCTACGGGCGCGCGGGCAAGACGTTTAGCGACAAATGGCGCAAGCGCCCAGCGTTCAGGCAAGCGCGAGCAGCGCCTCGAACATTCGTCTTCCATCGGTCCCGCCATGCGCTGTCTCGATCGCGCGCTCGGGGTGAGGCATCAGCCCGAGGACATTGCCCGAGGCGTTGACGATACCCGCGATCCGCCTCGCCGACCCGTTGACCGGCGCGTCATAGCGAAACGCGACCCGGCCGTCGCCCTCGAGCCGGTCGAGCGTCGCTTCGTCGGCCTGGTAATTGCCGTCGTGGTGAGCGACCGGAAGCCGAATCGTCTCGCCCGCTCGATAGGCCGAAGTGAAGATGCTGCGATCATTCTCGACGCTCAGCGGAACGGTGCGGCAGACGAACGCAATCCCCGCGTTGCGCATCAGCGCCCCGGGCAGCAGTCCGGCCTCGGTCAGCACCTGAAAGCCGTTGCAGATCCCGATCACCGGCACCCCGCGCGCCGCGGCACCGCCCACCGCGCGCATGATCGGCGAGCGCGCCGCCATCGCTCCCGAGCGGAGATAATCGCCATAGGAAAAGCCCCCGGGGATCGCGATCAGCCCGATACCTGCGGCAAGCGCAGTGTCGCGGTGCCACACCATCTGCGGCGCACGGCCGGTCACCGCTTCAATCGCGACGGCGAGGTCGCGGTCGCAATTCGATCCGGGAAAGACAATCACCGCGCTGTTCATCGTTCAGCCCGCCGACTTCTCGATCCGAAAATTCTCGATCACCGTATTGGCGAGCAATTTGCGGCACATCGCCTCGATATCCTCGTCGCTGGTCGCATCGGTCAGATCGAGCTCGATCATCTTGCCCGCGCGAACCCCCTCGACCCCGCTGAACCCGAGCCCTTCGAGCGCATGGTGGATCGCCCGGCCCTGCGGATCGAGCACTCCGGGCTTCAGGGTAACGAACACGCGCGCCTTCATCTCTTGCCTCGCTCGGACGATCGCCAGTTCCTATGACCGCGAGCCTGAGTGGCGGCAAGGGTTTAGCGCGCACACTTTACGCCACGCGCCGATCGCCACCGATCACCAGGCTTGCCCGGCGAGCGCGCGAGGCTATGACCGCCACGGCGCGATCGCGCCCGTGAAAAGGCGCGAAGCATGGGCGAATATTGCATTGGTGTGATCGGTGGATCAGGGCTCTACGATCTCGCCGAGCTCGAAGACGCCCAGTGGATCGCGGTTCGCACTCCGTGGGGGGCGCCATCCGACGAGGTGCGAATTGGGCGGATCGCCGGGCGCAAGTTCGCTTTCCTCCCGCGCCATGGCCGCGGCCACCGCCTCGCTCCGGGCTCGCTCAATTATCGCGCCAATGTCGACGCGCTCAAGCGGGCGGGGGCGACCGACCTCCTTGCGGTCTCGGCGGTCGGCTCGCTCCGCGATGAGCTCGCCCCGGGGCAGTTCGTCGCGGTCGAGCAGTTGATCGACCATACCAGCGGGCGGATCGGAAGCTTCTTTGGCGAAGGCGTGGTCGCGCATGTCTCGCTCGCCGATCCGGTCTGCCCGCGGCTGACCGGCCTCGCGCTCGCCGCTGCGCAAGCGGCCGGCGCGACCGTTTCGGGTGGAGCGACCTATCTGGCGATCGAGGGTCCCCAATTCTCGACCCGCGCCGAAAGCCGACTCTATCGTCAGTGGGGCTGCGACGTGATCGGGATGACCGCCATGCCCGAAGCGCGCCTGGCGCGCGATGCCGAGCTTCCTTACGCGCTGATGACAATGGTCACCGATTACGATTGCTGGCGCGAGGGCGATGCGCCGGTCGAAGTCGAGGCGATCCTGGCGCGGCTTGAAAAGAATGCCGCAACCGCGGCGCGAATGCTGGTCGCTCTGGCCGAAGCGCTTCCCGCGAACCGCGAGCCGTCGCCGATCGATACCGTGCTCGACCAGGCGATCGTCACACCCCCCCAGGCACGCGATCCCAAGGCAATGGCGCGGCTCGACTCGGTTTGCCGCCGCCTGCTTCAGCCATAGATTTTGGCGATGGCGTCGGGGCTCATCCCCAGCCTCCACAGCGACAGGCAGGCGAGATTGCGCAACGATCGCCTGACCCAGCCGTCCTTGCGCCAACGCTCGGCCGAGGTCAGCGCGTCGCCGCCAAGCATCACCGGCGGACCGAGGCGGCGGAGAAGGTCGACGTCTTCCATCAACTTCAGCGGACGAAAACCTCCCGCCGCATCATACACCGCGCGCGACACCAGCAGCCCCTGGTCGCCATAGGGCAATCGCGCCAAGCGGGTGCGCAATGCAACCGCTCGCTCGATCAACCGCGCCTGCCACGCCTTGTCGTCGAGCCTCAGCCGGAAACAGCCCGGAAGCACCGAGCTTGCGAGATGGCGATCGGCGATCGCCCGCCACCCCTGGCGCAGCTGAGTATCGGCATGAACGAACAGCAACGCATCGCCCCTCGCCGCACTGGCCCCCGCGGCAAGCTGGACCCCGCGACCGCGCTCGCCGGCGACGATCCGCGCCCCCGCCGCCCGGGCGATCGCGACGGTATCGTCGCTCGATCCCCCGTCAGCAACAATGATCTCGTCGGCCTCGCCTAGCGCCGCGAGGCAGGCTTCGAGCCGAGCCCCGGCGTTGAGCGTCGGAACCACCGCGCTCAACATCGGCTCAGCCCGAACAGCGCGCCCCGCCGAGCACGCAGAAGCGCGCGCAATGCGGGTGGTTGAGCGCAACGCTCCGCCGAGCTGCGCCGAGCGACGCGCCCAGCAGGAATTGCTCGTCGAACGGTATCAATGTGCAGGCGGCGACCTCGGCGGCGGCCTGGCCCTTGCGATGGACAATCATCCGGCTCGACGCGCACATCGGCGCCGCCGGGCTGACCCCGAGCAACTCCCAGCATCCCTCGCTGATCTCGGCAACGTCCGCCGCCGCGTCCATTTCGGGGAACAGCACCAGCGCCGCCGGGTCCCGCGCATCGATTCCGAGCCCGAGCTCGGCGAACAGCGCCTGATAGCCGCTGCGCGAATCCACTTCGCTCTCGCCGGGGAGCAAGCGCCCGGCGACCGCGAGCGGGACATTGTTCGCGGCGAGCCAGCTTGCCCCGTCGATCGCCCGCTCCCAGCTTCGCGCTCCGCGCTCGAGCTCGTGAACCCGCGCGGTGAAATGATCGAGGCTGACCCGAATCGTCAGCCGGCCCGGAAATTGTGCCGCGAGCGCGAGGATCGCCTGCTCGTGACGCCGCATCGGCCGCATCGCGTTCGACAGGACCAGGGCGCGGTGGCCGCGCTCGAGCACATCGCCGAGCATCGCGACGATTGCGGGGTTCATGAACGGCTCGCCCCCGGTGAAGCCGATTTCGATCGGCGCGGACAGCTCATCGAGGAAGCGGTCGACCTCGGCCAGCGTCAGATAGGCCAGCTTATCATTGGTCGGCGAACTCTCGATATAGCAGGTGACGCAGGCGAGATTGCACAGGGTGCCGGTGTTGAACCACAGGGTCGAAAGTGCGCCCAGCGCCACGCTCGCGCGCCGCTCGCCCTTCGCGGTCCATTCGGAATCGTGAAACTTGCCGGGCGCGAGCGGCGCCGCCGCCGGGTCGAGGAAGGGCGATGGCGGCGCGAGTGCTAACCTGGCACCTAGTGCCACAGGGCCTTCAATCGCTGTTCGCGCCCGCAATTCCAGCGATAATATTTAAAGCGCACCGGATTCTTTCGATAATAATCCTGGTGATAGCCCTCGGCGGGCCAAAATGCCGCCGCTGGAAGCACCGCGGTCGCCACGCGTTGTTTCAACTGCGCCGAAGCCGATCGGATCGCGGCCTCGGCGGCCTTGCGCTCGGCGGGACTGGCGACGAAGATCGCCGATCGATACTGGCTTCCGCGGTCGCAGAACTGTCCTCCGCCATCGGCCGCGTCGACCGTCCGAAGGAAGCGCGCCGCAAGCTGGGGAAAACTGATCCGGCGCGGGTCATAGGTCACCTTAACCGCCTCGATATGCCCCGTGCTTCCGGCCGAAACCTGCTCATAGGTCGGGCGTCGGGTTTTCCCGCCCGAATAGCCCGAGATCGTCGAAATCACTCCCGGCATCTTGTCGAAGTCGCTTTCGGTGCACCAGAAACAGCCTCCGGCGAACACCGCGGTCGCGCGCTTTGCCGGCCCCGGCTGCGACGGTGCCTGGGCCGAACCGGCTCCGGTCAGCCCGATCGAAAGCGCCACTGCGGCGATGACGGTCCTGATCATGCCTGGTTCCCTGATCCCGATGCGGGAATGAAATTCAACGCCACGCCGTTCATGCAATACCTCTGGCCCGTCGGTGGCGGTCCGTCGTCGAACAGATGGCCGTGATGCCCGCCGCAACCTCGACAATGCACGTCGGCGCGCGTGCTGAATAGTCCCGGGTCGGGCCGGGTGCGAATCGCGTCGTCCAGGGGCCCGGTAAACCTCGGCCAGCCGGTCCCGATGTCGAATTTTGCGGCGGGCATTGCGCTCTCGCGCTTGCCGCGGCTCGCCACCGGCGGCGCGGCGCTCAGTCCGATTCTCTCCAGAAAGCCACGCTCGATCGATTTGCACTCCATGTCGGTCGCCTCGTCTGCTTTCCATTCGCTCCCCGGCGACAAAAGGTTACAGGCGCCAGTCGGAGGCGCGTTGATGAGCGAGGGCAGGGATCAATGGGGCGAATGGCTTGCCGCGGCGCGAGCCCCGTCCGCCAGGTTCGCCGCGCTGCTGGCGATCGCTGTGGCGGTCGCCGCTTTCTTCCTCCTCGGCGGAAGCGAATGGCTGACGCTGGACTCGCTCAAAGCCGCTCGCGCCGGGCTTGGAGATTGGGTCGCCGCCAATCCGCTTCAGGCCGCGCTCGGCTTTGCTGCGGCCTATGTCGCCGTGGTTGCCCTGTCGCTCCCCGGCGCGGCGATCATGACGCTGGCCGCGGGCGCGCTGTTCGGGCTGATCGAAGGGGTAATTATCGCCAGCCTCGCTTCGACCATCGGAGCGACCCTGGCGATGCTCGCCGCGCGCTTCATCGCCCGCGACTGGGTTCGCCGCCGCTTCCCGCGAGCGGTCGGGGTGGTCGACAAGGGGGTCTCGAACGACGGCGCGCTCTATCTCCTGTCGCTGCGGCTCGCTCCGGTGTTCCCCTTTTTCCTCGTCAATCTGGCGATGGGACTGACCGCGATGCCGGCCGCGCGCTACGCTCTCGTCACCTGGGCGGGAGCCTTGCCAGGAACGATCGCCTACACCTTCGCCGGGACCGCCTTGGCGCGGATCGAGCGCCCCGGCGACGTCCTCTCGCCCGGGTTGCTCGCTGCCTTTCTCGGTCTCGCCTTGGTGCCTATCCTCGGCAAGTGGATCGCCAACCGGGTCGAGCGGCGCAAGGCGCTTGGCGGCTCGCGCCGACCCAAAAAATTCGACGCCAATCTGATCGTCATCGGCGCGGGATCGGGCGGGCTGGTCGCGAGCCTCGTCGCCGCGCAATTGAAAGCCAAGGTCGTTCTGATCGAGCGATCCGCGATGGGCGGCGACTGCCTCAATACCGGCTGCGTTCCCTCGAAAGCGCTGATTCGTTCGGCGCGCGGAATCGCCGAAATCCGCAAGGCATCGAGCCTCGGCCTCAATGGCGCCGACCCCGCGGTCGATTTCCAAGCAGTGATGCGCCGGGTCAATGCAGCAATCGAAGCGATCGCGCCCAACGACAGCGTCGAGCGCTTCGAAGGTCTCGGGGTCGACGTTCGCCGTGGCAATGCAGTGATGATCGATCCATGGAGCGTCTCGATTGACGGCGGAGCGCCGATCCGCGCACCCGAAATACTCATCGCCACCGGCGCCGACCCGGTGGTCCCGCCGATCCCCGGGCTCGATTCGACCGGCTTCGTCACCAGCGAGACCCTCTGGGACCGCCTCGAAGCGATGCCCCATGTCCCCAATCGAGTCGCAGTGCTCGGCGCAGGCCCGATCGGCTGCGAGCTCGGCCAGGCGCTCCAGCGGCTCGGGTCACAAGTCACCATCATCGCCAGCGCCGAGCGCCTTCTCGAGCGCGATGAACCCGAGGCCTCGCAAACCGTTGCGAAGGCGCTCGAACGCGACGGCATAACCCTGATGCTCGGGCGCGAGGCGACTTCGGCCGAACCCGGCGCGCTGTTGCTGGGCGACGAGCATATCGCGTTCGACCTGTTGATCGTCGCAGCCGGCCGCAAGCCGCGCCTGACCGGTTTCGGGCTCGATTCCTTCGCTTACCGCCAGATGCCGCATATCCGCCTCGTCGGCGACGCCGCGGGGGGCGAGCAATTCACCCATTTTGCCGGACATAGCGGAGCGATCGGGGCAATTAACGCGCTGATCGGGCGTTTCGGGCGGATCAAAACCGATCCTTTGGTCCCCCGTGTCACCTTCACCTCGCCCGAAGTCGCCTCGGTCGGTCTGACCCAGGGCCAGGCGCTCGAGCAACGTCGCAAGGTCGAGATATTCCATTATCCGCTCGCCGAGCTCGACCGGGCGGTGATCGACGGGGTCGGTGAGGGGCTGGTCAAGCTGATCTGCGCGCACGGCAGCGACCGGGTCCTCGGCGCAACCATCGTCGCCCCCAATGCCGGCGACCTGATCGTCCCGTGGATCCTCGCGATCAAGCAGCGCGTCGGGCTCAAAGCGATGCAATCGCTGATCCACCCCTATCCGACGATGTCCGAAGCCGGGCGCGCCGCCGCGGGCGAGTGGCGCAAGGCGCACGGCTCGCCCCGGCTGCTCGCGCTCGCCGCCAAGTATAACGCGTGGCGGCGCGGCTGACCCGGATCCTCGTCTTCGCCCGCGCGCCGGTCGCCGGGGCCGCCAAGACTCGGCTGATCCCGGCGCTCGGTGCCGATGGCGCCGCCCGGCTCGCCCGGACGATGCTTGCCCACGCCTTGCTCGAAGCCGCCGCGGCCGAGGTCGGCCCGGTCGAGCTGGTCGGCGATCCCCACCCCGGCGAGTGGGACCAGCCGGTCGAGGGACTTGCGATCTCGGCGCAGCATGGCGCCGACCTCGGCGAGCGAATCGCCAATGCGGTCGAGCCACGCCTCGCGCTCGGCGAGCAAGCGCTGGTCACCGGAACCGACTGCCCGGCGCTCGTTTCGGCGCGGATCGCCGAGGCCGCTCGAGCGCTCGACAATCACGACATCGCGATCATCCCCGCGACCGACGGCGGCTATGTGCTGATCGGCTTCGCCCGTTTCGACCGCCGCATCTTTGAAGCGGTGGAATGGGGCACCGCGACGGTCGTCGCCGCGACTCGCGATCGGATCGCGGAGCTCGGCTGGACTCTGTGGCTCGGCGATCCGCTCGCCGACATCGACCACCCCGCCGACCTCAAATTCGTGCCCTCCCCTTGGCTTGCCGGGCTGGAACGCTAAGGCGGTGGCGATGAAAGATCTCCCGCCATACGCCAATCTGCTCAAGCTCCGATTCGAGCAGCGCGAGGGCGAAGGGCCCCTCGTCGTCATGCCGTTCCACGACGATGTCATCGGACGACCCAAGATGCTCCACGGCGGAGCGATCGCCGGCCTCCTCGAATTCGCCGCCTTCGCCACCCTCGCCCAGGCGATCGGCGACGAAAAAGTGGCGATGAAGCCGATCACCGTCACCGTCGATTACATGCGCGGCGGGAAGAACCGCGAAACCTATGCAAGTGCGGTGGTCGAACGGCTCGGAACGCGAATCGCCAATGTCTACGCCGTCGCCTGGCAAATCGGGCGCTCGGAGCTGATCGCCTCGGCGCGATTGAATTTCCTGCTCGAACGGGACCCTCCGGTTGCACGCTGAGGCTCTGGAGCACCGTTGCTTCGCCAAGCCCTTGTCTCCGTATCGCAGTCGTCCTAGCCGATGATTCAGGCTGCCGGGCAGATGATGAGGATCGCCAGAAAAACCCCCGTTTGTCCTGAGCCCGTCGAAGGGCGCTGGAATGACGCTTTCGCCAACGCTCTTCACTTGAGCTCAGGACCACCGGAATGGACGACCGCATGACGAAATTATTCGACCTGACCGGCAAGGTTGCGATCGTCACCGGCTCGTCGCGCGGGATCGGCAAGGCGATTGCGGAGGCGCTCGCCGACCACGGCGCCACGGTCGTGATCTCGAGCCGTAACCAGGACAGTTGCGAAGCGGTCGCCGCCCGGATCAATGCCGCGCATGACCAAATTCGGGCAATCGCGATCGCCGCGAGCATCTCGTCCAAATCCGCGCTCAAGTCGCTGGTCGACCGAACCCTCGCCGAGCTCGGACGGATCGACGTGCTCGTCTGCAATGCCGCGTCGAACCCTCATTACGGCCCGATGGCGGGGATCAGCGACGATCAGTTCCGCAAGATCTTCGACAATAATGTCCTCGCCAACCACTGGCTGATCGCCATGGCGGCGCCGCAGATGCTTGATCGCGGCGAAGGCTCGATCATCATCGTCTCGTCGATCGGCGGGCTGACCAGCTCGGTAACGATCGGCGCTTATAATGTGTCGAAGGCCGCCGATTTCCAGCTCGCGCGCAATCTCGCCGCCGAATTCGGCTCGAAGGGGGTGCGAGTCAATTGCATCGCCCCGGGGCTGGTCCGAACCGATTTCGCGCGCGCTTTATGGGAAAATCCCGACACCCTCGCCGCGGTCACTCGCACCACCGCGATGAAGCGGATCGGCGAGCCCGATGAAATGGCCGGTGCAGCGGTGTTTCTCGCCTCGCCAGCCTCGACCTTCGTTACCGGCCAGACGATCGTCGTCGACGGCGGAGCGACTATCGGGGTCGGGTTTTGATCATGCCCCAAACAAATGGGCTCGGGCTTGGCTTTGATCGCCAGGACCACGGCCGAACCGCCATCTGACCGACGGAGAGAGACATGACTGTCATGACTGGCCCGATTTCCACCACCCGCCACGGCGACATATTGATCGTCACCTCGAACAACCCGCCGGTCAACGCGCTCGGCGCCGCGGTCCGCACCGGGCTCGCCGAGGCGATCGAACAGGCTACCAGCGACGATAATATCAAGGCGGTGGTCATCCGCTGCGAAGGACAGACCTTTTTCGCGGGCGCCGACATCACCGAATTCGGCAAGCCCCCGGTGCTCCCCTGGCTTCCCGAGCTGGTCGACATGATCGAGGCCTGCCCCAAGCCGGTGGTCGCCGCGATCCACGGCACCGCGCTCGGCGGCGGGCTCGAGGTCGCGCTGGGCTGCCATTACCGGGTCGCGGTCCCCGACGCCAAGCTCGGGGTGCCCGAGGTCAAGCTCGGCCTGCTCCCGGGCGCGGGCGGAACCCAGCGCCTGCCGCGGGTCGCCGGGGTCGCCCGGGCGCTCGAGATGGTCACCGGCGGAGTGCCGATCAGCGCGAAAGATGCGCACTCGACAGGCCTCGTCGACCGGATCGTCGAGGGTGATCTGGCCCAGCACGCGGTCGCCTTTGCCGACGAGGTCAAGGACATCCGCCCGCTGGCCAAATCCTCCGAGCGTGACGACAAGCTCGCCCAGGCGCGCACGAACCCCGCCATGTTCGACGAATTCCGCAAGGCCAATGCCCGCAAATTCCGCGGCTTCGACGCGCCCGAGGCCAATATCAAGGCGGTCGAGGCGGCGGTCGCCAAGCCCTATGCGCAGGGCGTGCTCGACGAACAAAGATTGTTCATGGAATTGATGAGCGGCAAGCAATCGCGCGCCCAGCAATATTTCTTCTTCGCCGAGCGCAAGGCGGGAAAAATCGACAACATCCCCGCCGACACCAAGCCGCGCGATATCGGCCGCGTCGGGGTGCGCGGCGCGGGCACGATGGGCGGCGGGATTGCGATGAACTACCTCTCGGCGGGAATCCCGGTGAGAATCGTCGAAATGAGCCAGGACGCGCTCGACCGCGGCGCCGGCACGATGCGCAGGAATTACGAGGCGACCGCGGCCAAGGGGCAAATGACCGCCGGCCAGGTCGAATCCGCGATGGGGCTGCTCGATCCTACGCTCGATTTCTCGGCGCTCGCCGACTGCGACCTGATCATCGAAGCGGTGTTCGAGCAGATGGAGATCAAGCTGGAGATCTTCGCCCGGCTCGATCGGATCGCCAAACCCGGGGCGATCCTCGCCACGAACACCAGCTATCTCGACATCAACCAGATCGCCGCGTCGACCTCGCGCCCGCAGGACGTGCTCGGTCTCCACTTCTTTTCCCCCGCCAACGTGATGAAACTGCTCGAGGTGGTCCGCGGCGCGAAGACCGCCCCCGACGTCCTCGTCACCGCAATGCGCCTCGCCAAGCGAATCAAGAAGGTCGCGGTGGTCGCCGGGGTGTGCCACGGCTTCATCGGCAACCGCATATTGAGGCCGCGCCAGGCCGAAGCGACCAGGCTATTGCTCGAAGGCGCGACCCCGCAGCAGATCGACCGGGTCCATGTCGACTTCGGAATGCCGATGGGGCCGTTCCAGATGGCCGACCTCGCCGGGGTCGACATCGGCTGGCACCGCGACAAGGCCCGCATCGACAATGTCCGCGAGGCGCTGTGCGCGATCGATCGCTGGGGGCAGAAGAAAGGAGCGGGCTTCTACGATTACGACGACCAGCGCCGCCCGACTCCATCCCCCCTGGTCCAGCAGATCATCGAGGATTTCGCCGCCAAACAGGGCGTCGCCCGCCGCGAAATCTCCGATTCCGAAATCGTCGAGCGCACCCTCTATACGATGGTCAACGAGGGCTCGAAAATCCTCGAGGAAGGAATCGCCCAGCGCGCCTCCGACATCGACGTGGTGTGGGTCTATGGCTACGGCTGGCCGATCTATCGCGGCGGCCCGATGCACTGGGCCGACGACGAAGGCCTGCAAAAGATCGTCGACGGCCTCAAGCGCCAGGAGGGCCGATTGGGAAGCGACTTTGCCCTCTCGAAGCTGCTGCTCGACAAGGCCGCCGCCGGGGATAAGTTCACCCGCTGAACCACGCGGGCGGCGAGCAAGCGGTCACTCGAGATTGAAGCGGCGCGGGCTCGCGATCAGGAACAAGGCGGTCAGCGCGGCGAAGCCCGCAGCGGTGAGGAAGGTCGCTGCGGGGCCGAACCGGTCCCAGATCAGCCCCGCGCCGAGGCTCGACAACAAGAGCGCGATCCCGCTGGCGAAGTGGAACACTCCGAACGCGGTGGCGCGAAGCGGCGCCGGCGCTCGCGCCGCGACCAGCCGCGAAAGCAGCCCCTGGGTCAGCGCCATGTGCAATCCCCACAGGATGATCCCGGCAAAGCTCATCGCGATCCCGTTCGACAGGGCCAGCATCACATCGGCGGCAATCAGGCTGACCACTCCGGCCAGCATCAGCCGCGACGAGGGCACCGCGTCGGCCAAGGCCCCCGCGGGGTAAGCGAAGATTCCGTACGCGAGGTTCATCGCCACCAGCACCAACGGGGCGAGCGCGACCGGCAGCCCCTGGTCGGCGACGCGAAGGATCAGGAAGGATTCGCTGAACCGCGCGAGGGTGAAGACGAACGCCACCGCGACCAGCCACCAAAAGCCGCCGCCAAGCCGAAACGCCGCCGCCCAGCGCGGAGCCGGGCTCGCCTCGGGCACATGCTCCCCGGTTTCGCGCAGGGCGATCCAGGCGAAGGCCACCGACAGCAAAGCCGGGATCGCCGCAACCCAGAACACCGCGCGAATGTCGTTGGCGAACCACCACATCAGCCCGATCGCGGCGAGCGGCCCGAGGAACGCCCCGACGGTGTCGAGCGACTGGCGAAGCCCGAAGGCTCGGCCGCGGATTTCGGGCGGGGTCTGGTCGGCGATCATCGCATCGCGCGGCGCTCCCCTGATCCCCTTGCCGATCCGGTCGGCGAAGCGAGCGCCAAGCACGGGAAGCGCGCCATTGGCGATCGGGAACAGCAATTTGGACACAGCTGCGAGGCCATAGCCGGCGAGAATCAGCGGCTTCCTCCTGCGGCTGCGGTCGGACAGCCGCCCCGAAACCAGCTTGGTCATAGACGCGGTCGCCTCGGCGATTCCGTCGATCGCCCCGACCGCCGCGACCGGAAGCCCAAGCGTGACGGTCATGAACAAGGGCAGCAGCGCGTGGTAGATTTCGCTGCTCAAATCCATCAGCAGGCTGACCAGCCCGAGCACCCACACCGTCGCCGGCATCGGCGGGCGCGGTGCTCGTGAAGAGGGCAGGGAGGGGTACGGCGGGTCCGGAA
>JBKKAQ010000139.1:0-3899 GCA_046714555.1 Sphingomicrobium sp.
ATGACGATCGGGCGGCCGTCGGCGACCGCCTTGCGCCCTGCGACAAGCATTGCGCGCAAGGCCTTGGCCCCGGCGTCACGGTCGACCGAAATGACGCCATAACGCCGCGCGATCACTCCGAACAAGGGCATATAGGCAAGCTCGCGCTTCATCACCACCACCGGGGTCTGAGCGAGGCGAAGCACCTCGATCGTTTCGAACATCGACTGGTGCTTGGCGGCAATCAGCAGCGGCCCGGAGGGGATCGCCCCTTCGACTTGCGTAGTGATTTTGAGCACATGGCGGGCGAGGAAATAATGGAATTTCGACCAGCCGTGGACCACCGCGCGCATCCGCCGGGTGCCGACCGGGGCGATGATGAAGCCCGCGAGGACGTAAAGCAGGGTTCCCGGATAGAATAACGCCGAGATTATGAAGGAGCGATGCGCGGTCAAAGGTCGAGCCACATCGCCGCGCGGCGAAGCACATATTTATTATATTCGCCGAACAGGGTGGTGAACGAAGGACGGGTGCGGACCGCGTCGGGAATGAGCGTGAAGCGCTTGCCGAGCTGGTTGCGGAATTCCCACGCCGCGCGGTGCATGTGCCAGTCGCTGGTGATCAGCCGCACCGAGCGATAGCCCTTCTTATCGAGCCAGCGCAGCGCTTCCTCGGCGTTGGAGCGGGTGTCGACCGATTCGCTTCCGAGATCGACGCAACAGGCGATCAACCGGGCGTTGCCGCCAACCCGCCGGACGATGTCGGTGCGAGTGACCGAGGGGTCGGCGCCGGCGACCAACATCCGCCGCGCGCCGCCGCGCTCAAGCATCGCGATACCGCGCTCGATCCGCCCAGCGCCCCCGGTGAGGACGACGATCGCGTCGGTCCTGCCGGGGCTACCGGGCGAGCCGAGGGTGACCGCGAACAAAGCGAAGCCGAGCGCGTAGAGGAGGACGATCAGCGCGGTCAGGCGAACGATCATAGGGAGTTGCGCAACGCGCCGAGCACTGCGTGCCGGGCAACCAGGGTCGCAAGCACCGATCCGGCGAACGGCATGGCCACCAGCAGCGCGATGTCGCCAAGGTCGAGCGCAGCTCCGCCCGCAAGGTCGCGTACCATCGCCGCTCCGCCCCCCGCGACGAGCAGCAGAACGAGCCCCGCGGCAAGCCCGCCGGCGAGCCCGCCGGTGAGCGCGTCGAGCATGATCCGGCGCTGGAACAGCCGGGTAATTTGGTCGTCGGTCGCGCCGATTCCGTGCATCACCTCAATTGTCATCCGGTTGGTGTCGAGCGCTCCGCGGGCAGCGAGCACCACCGCCGCCGAAGTCGCCGCGACCATCATCAGGACCAGCGCGAGCGAGAGCCACTGCATCGCCCGGATCGCCCGAAGCAAGGGCTGAAGCGAGGTTTGGTGAGCGACGAAGACGGCCTCCGGGACTGCTCGCTCGACCGCCCGCGCGACCGCCGCAGGCGAAGCTTCTGGCGCAAGGTCGACGTCGATCAGCACCGGGATCGGCAGGTCGTCGCCAAGCCCGGCGGGTCCGAGCCAGCGAGTCAGGGTCCGCCTAAGCACCTGTTCGGACACCGGGCGGACCGCGATCACCCCGGGCGCCGATTGCGCCGCGGCGATCGCCTGGGGGGCCGAGCCGGCGCCATCGGCGATCTGGATCGAGTAGCGGTTGGCGACCCCCGCGGCGACGATGTTCGCGGCGTTGGCGAGCGCGAGTCCGGCCGCAGCGACGATGATCGTGACGAACATCATGATCGCGATGACATAAGGGGTCGGCCCCCGGCGTCTCCCTCCGGGGAGCAGCCGCCTTTCGGAGGCGGGCGGGTTCAGCCAGCCGAGCATCAGCGACTGGCCCCGTACGTCTCGCCAGCGCGCTGCGGGGGATGCCTGAGCGATCCGGTCGGATCGACCAGCGCTCCATTTTCGAGCCGAAGGATGTGCGCGGCGCGAACCCCGGCGATTACCCCCATGTCGTGGCTGGCGACGACGATCGTGGTTCCGAGCCGATTGAGCGCTTCGAACAGATGGATCAGCCGAGCCGCCATTACGCCATCGACGTTACCGGTCGGCTCGTCGGCGACGAGCAGGTCGGGTTGGGCGATCACCGCCCGAGCGATCGCGACGCGTTGCTGCTCGCCCCCCGACAGGGTCGGTGGACGAGCGCTCGAGCGGTCCGCGAGCCCGACCCAGGCGAGCATCTCGCGCACCGGGCCTTCGACCTCGGCCTCGCCTTTGCCGGCGATGCGCAGGGGAAGCGCGACATTGTCGAATGCCGACAAGTGGCGGAGCAAGCGGAAGTCCTGGAACACGACGCCGATGCGGCGGCGAAAGTTGGGCATCGCCTCGCGCGGGGCCTCGCTCAATTCCTCGCCGAACAGCCGGATCCGCCCGCGGGTCGGTCGCTGAGCGAGATAGAGCAATTTGAGCAGCGACGTCTTGCCCGCACCCGACGGCCCGGTGAGGAAATAAAAACCGCCCTCGGCGAGCTGGAAATCCATGTCGCGAAGCACTTCGGCACCGGTGCCGTAGCGAAGCCCGACCGAATCCATTTCGACGATCGTCGCCAGCGCTTATCCCCCGAGCCCGAACGGCTTTCCTGCCACGGACTCTGGCACAGGGGCGCACGGCTTGCCAATGCCCGCGCATTCTTGTTTACCGTTGATTATCTGCCATGGGGGGGCCGATATGATCCTGACCTGTCCAGCCTGCAGTACCCGATACGTCGTCAAGGACGGCTCGATCCCTCCGGCCGGGCGCAAGGTTCGCTGTGCGTCGTGCAAGCATAGCTGGCGCCAGGAACCCGATTCGGCGCCGGGCGAGCCCGAGGAGGGACAGAGGCTCGACCTCGACGTGCCGGTCAACGAGGGCAGCGACGATTCCGAACAGTCGCCCTACCGAGCGCCCCAAATCGAGAGTGAGCCCGAAATCCACGATTCATCGGAGGTGAGCGCGGAATTCGCCGTGCCCGGTTCGATCGGAGGATCGCCGCCGCCGTTCGTCAACCCGCCGTCGGAGATCGATGGGGCGGTCGATTTTTCGGCCGAGCATGATGATGCGGTCGAAGCCGCCGCGAGCGGAAACATGTCCGCGCGCGGCGACGCCATGCCCGGCGCGGTCGGTGAGGCCGGTTGGACCCTGCCCGCGCCCGACAACAACGTCGATCTCGCGCCGATCGCCGTATGGTATGAGCCCGAGCCGGCCCCATGGCGCTGGCCGCTGGTGCTGTTCGCGCTGGTGGCTCTGGTCGCCGCTCTTGCCGCTGCCTTGTGGTTCCTTGCGCCCGCCGAACTTCGCCAGCGGTTCGGAGTCGCCGGAACCGAGGAAACCCCCTTGCTGCTTCAGGTGCAGGCGAGCGACCGGCAAACATTAGCGAGCGGCAATGAATTGTTCGCGGTCAGCGGGCGGGTGATCAATCCGACCGAAAAGAGCCAGCCTGTGCCGCCGTTGCGCGCCGAGCTTCGCGACAGCGCGGGCAGGTTGATCTACGCCTGGACAATTGCGCCGCCAGCGCGGACCCTTGCCGCCGGAGCAAGTGCGAGCTTCAACAGCGCCGAGGTCAATGTTCCGGAAGGCGCCGACCAGTTGACGGTCACGCTCGGCGGCCCGGCGGCCTGAAGAGGCTGATCGCGTTCAAGTTGCGTCGCGGCATTGCGCGCGCGGAACCGCTTTGCTAGAGGCCCACGCCTTGCCAGGCGCCGGTCCACGACCGGCGGATTCACGAGTGCGGTCGTGGCGGAATTGGTAGACGCGCAGCGTTGAGGTCGCTGTGGCCGAAAGGCCGTGGAAGTTCGAGTCTTCTCGACCGCACCAGTCACTGTAAGTAATTGACTTGCAATGACTTTTTCCTGGAGGCCGGCGAATTATCGCCGAGTATCCGGGGCTTTGCCGAGGGTGGCGGGACACCCGAGGAG
>JBKKAQ010000140.1:0-11850 GCA_046714555.1 Sphingomicrobium sp.
CAGGCCTTGAACCGGCTCGGCGCGCTCGACGTGCTCGAAAATTATCTGAGCTATTTGAGGAATGTCGTCGATCAATCGAAAGGCGGTCATATCCAGCCCCTCTACGCGGTGTCGGGGGCGCCCAGGCTCGATGAGGGCGAGGCGGGGGCGCTAAACGGCTATCGCGGAATGGGTCCGGTGCGGGTCGGCAATGCGGCCTTCACCCAGGTCCAGCACGACGCTTATGGCCAGATCATCCTTTCCAACGCACAAGCATTTTTCGACGAGCGCCTGTTTCGCAAGGCGACTGCCGAGGATTTCTCGGCGCTTGAAAAGGTCGGCACTCGGGCGTGGGAGAAGTACGCCAAGCCCGATGCCGGCCTTTGGGAATTCCGGACCCGGACATCGGTCCACACTTACAGTGCGGTGATGAGCTGGGCGGCGTGCGACCGGCTCGCCAATATTGCCGAAAAACTCGGCTTGCGCTCTCGCGCTGAGGTTTGGCGGCAACGCGCCAGTAAGGTCCGCGCGACTATCGAGAAGGACGCCTGGTTCCCGAAGGAGAAGCGGTTCGCCGCAACCTTCGGCGGCGAAGAGCTCGACGCCAGCCTGCTCCAGCTGATAGACATGAGGTTCCTCGAACCCGGCGACCCGCGTTTCATTGCGACCTTTAACGCTGTCGAGCGGGGCCTGCGCCGCGGGGAGCATATGCTCCGCTACGCTGCGGAAGATGATTTCGGTTTGCCCGAGACCGCGTTCAATTTTTGCACTTTTTGGCTGATCGAGGCGCTTCATCTTGTCGGCCGCACCGAGGAAGCGCGTGAATTGTACGGCAAGATGCTTGAGCGGCTAACTTCGGCCGGGCTACTGTCGGAGGACACCGACTTCAGAAGTGGAGAGTTGTGGGGTAACTATCCGCAGACTTATTCACTTGTCGGATTGATCAATTGCGCGGTTTTGCTGTCACGTCCGTGGAGTTCGGCGCGGTGAGTCGGTTGATCGTTATTTCCAATCGGGTTTCAGTGCCCCGGCCGCGTAGCGGTGAAGGCGCGCAGGGCGGGCTTGCCACGGCGCTGTCGGCGGCATTGAAGGAATCCCATGGGCTTTGGTTTGGCTGGTCGGGCGAAAAGATCGACGAGTTCACCGGTCAGATCAACTTCCGACGGGACGACGGCGTGACCAGCGCGACGATCGACCTCGAAGGCCAGGATATCGATGAATATTACAACGGCTACGCCAACCGCACCCTATGGCCGCTGTTTCACTATCGTATCGATCTCGCCGAATATGACCGCAGCTTCGGCTTCGGCTACGAACGGGTCAACGATCGTTTCGCCGAGACGGTCGCGCCCCTAATCGAGCCCGGCGACCTTGTCTGGGTTCATGACTATCATCTGATCCCGCTCGGTCAGCGGCTGCGCCAACATGATGTCGACAACCGCATCGGCTTTTTCCTCCACATCCCCTGGCCTCCGCATCGCCTGATGGTTTCGCTGCCCTATCACCAGCGTCTGGTCAGCTCGATGCTCGCGTATGACCTTATTGGCTTCCAGAGTGTGGAATGGCTGGAGAGCTTTCACCATTACGTTGAACGAGAACTTGGCGGGTCAGTGGAGCCCGACGGCACGATCGCGGTCGGCGAGCGGCGGGCGAAGACCGCCGTTTTCCCGATCGGCATTGACGTCAGCGAATTCGAGAATGTCCTCGCCCGCGACGATGCTCGCAACGCTTACGACACTTTGCGGCGGAGCGCGGCAGGCAAGAAGGTCATAATCGGCGTCGACCGGCTCGATTATTCGAAAGGCCTGGCCGAACGCTTCCTCGGTTACCGCCGGTTCCTTGAGGAGCATTCTGATTGGCTCGGCCGCGCCTTCTTGCTTCAAATTGCGCCCCCGTCGCGCGGCGAAGTCCATACCTACGAACGTATACGCGAAGAACTCGACGAGCTGTCTGGCCGCATCAACGGCGAGTTCGCACACGTGGATTGGGTGCCGATCCGCTACGTTAACCAGGGCTATCCGCGCGACGGCCTGTCGGGCTTTTATCGGGCCGCGGACGTCGCGTTGATCACCCCGCTGCGCGACGGGATGAACCTCGTCGCAAAGGAATATGTCGCGTCGCAAGACCCGGCCGACCCGGGCGTCCTCATTCTTTCGCGCTTTGCCGGCGCTGCGCACCAATTGACCGGCGCATTACTGGTCAACCCGTATAGCAAGGATGACATCAGCGACGCGATCGGTGAAGCCCTCGACATGCCCAAGGTCGAGCGCATTCGCCGTTGGACATCGCTTATCGACAATGTCCGGACCGAAGACATCATTGCCTGGCGCGGTGCGTTCGTCAGTGCGCTTCGCGGCGAAGCGCAATCCAATGTCTCTCCGCAGGGCATCATCCTCGCTTGAGCGTGACTATGCGCCCAAGGCGACCCCAAAGCGACAACGCCGTCCCTGCGAAACGCCGCGGCCCGCGCCGTCGAGGATCTCCGGAGGTCCTGTCAAACCGAATGCACCGTTCGTTAAGCTGGCGGCGTTAGCGCGCAAATATGCCTCGTCCTTGCAAACCGCAGAGCCCGTTCCGTTGTTTCAATTCGTCGCCCGAGGTGATCCGGCTGGTGGTCATGATGTATGTGCGGTTCCCGTTGTCGCTGCGGAAGGTGCTGTCAGACTAACGCGCACTAATCTCCGATTGGCGGACGCATGGCTTTGAGCCGCGGGTATCAGCCCATGCGATCTGCCACTCGGCCAATGCGGCCGAGCGGCGCTGCTTGTAGGTCTGGCGATCGACGAGATGGCGTTCCTGGTTGAAGTGGTTGTGAACCTGGGCGTGGACTGAGCTGAACTTCTGCAGCGTCTTCATTCTTCGAAAACGCTGCATTGCCCGCTCCCGTTTTCGAAATGGAAGGTGTGAGTTCTCCACCCTGTTGTTGGCCCAGCGTCCGACCTCCTGCTTCTCGGCATTGCCGAGCTCGGTCATCGCTGCAGCATAGGACCGCAGACCATCCGTTGTGATCGCCTCAGGTGAGCCGTGGCGCTTGAGCGCCTTTTTCATGAAGGCAAGCGCTGCAGCCTTGTCGCGCGCCTTGCCGAACTGGACAAGGAGATCGCGCGGCGCGCCCGCGAGGACGATGTTGCCCGCCGGCTGATGACTATCCCTGGCATTGGGCCAATCACCGCCACCGCCATTGCTGCGTTGGCGCCGCCGGCACAGAGCTTCAGACGAGGCAGGGATTTTGCCGCTTGGCTCGGCCTGACACCACGGCAGATGTCTTCCGGCGGCAAGCAGAAGCTCGGCGCCATCTCGAAAATGGGTGAGCGCACGCTCAGGCGCCTGCTAATCATCGGCAGCAGCGCGGTTGTCATGCAGGCCAGCAAGCGAGGCGCACCCAAGGGGTCATGGCTGGAGCGGATGCTGGCGCGCAAACCGCGCATGCTGGTGACAGTGGCACAGGCCAACAAGACGGCGCGCATCATCTGGGCGCTGATGATGAAAAAGAGGATTACAGGGCTCCGGTGCCAGCGGCGGCGTAAGCGGGCTGGTCTACCAGAGGTCGTCGGAGACGTAGGTGGTCGAAGGAGGGTATTGCGCATCCTGGTCCTTCGCCGACGGCGCGGGCAAAGTCCGGCTCGGCTTCGTCACCGCCGCAATCGTCATCATCCGGCTCGGCATCTTCGAATGGCGAAGCGCGACCGCTGATGACGTGCCCGCGCGGTCCGGCCGTCTCAGGAAAGCTTTGGTCCAGCTCGGTGCCATCATGCTCGCGTGCATCGCTGGCAGCGCAGCCGGGGCCGGCGTCGGCGTCGAGCTGCAGGAACGGCCGGACTCCCTCATCCTCCACGTCCGTCGCGTCCTCCGCGTCGGAGTCGGCGTCGATCAGGTCGAGCACGTCGATCAGCGGCGAGACTGTCGCTTGAATGATGGCGCGGATTGCCCGGATGGTGTAGATCGGATCGGCACTTGCTCCCATAGCGATTGCGCGCCCCTCGGCTCTAAAGGCCGGGGGGCTTTCCATGTCAGGCGGGCTCATGCCGCCGCACCGATGCGA
Organism: Sphingomicrobium sp.; assembly: GCA_046714555.1. Classification (GTDB taxonomy): domain Bacteria; phylum Pseudomonadota; class Alphaproteobacteria; order Sphingomonadales; family Sphingomonadaceae; genus Sphingomicrobium. Next base: position 4,022 of record JBKKAQ010000140.1, read on the forward strand.
ACGGGAAGCGAGGCGGCCCACGCTTCCGCATCCTCTCGCGCAATGCGGCTGGCGGTCCCCAATTTTTTGAGGGGAAGGCGGCCGGCGGCTATCTCTCGATACGTCTGAGTGTTGCTGATGCTGTAGCGCCGGCGGAACTCCGCGAGCGTCATCAGGTCCGGTGCAGCGTCCATGTTGGCGTCCCAGTCGGTTGCCCGCCTTCGCGTCGGGCTGTGCGGCCGGCGGCTCATGCCGTGGCAGCGCTGGGAATAGATGAGGGTCCGGGGGTTCCGCTAAAGGGGATATTCGGGGATGATTCCTGGCGCGAATGTCACCCTTAGGGCGCGGTCTTGGCGGCGGGCCTCTCTTAGGATGCCGCGCCAGTCTGGCGTGTTTCGCTCGCCAAATGCCAGCGAGACGACGCGCCGATAGAAATCGGGCCACGGTCCGCCGTTGCTGTCCGGCCAGCTATTGACGGCTGGCGTCGCTTCAAACGCGAGCTCAAAAACAGGTGCGAGCGCCACGGCTATCTGAATGCGATCGGTTCGCGCCCGCTTTTTTCGCCAGCGCGGTCTTGGCGGCGTCGCTTTTTGCGCCGCGTCCGCGAAAAGCTCGGCTATTTGCTCTGCCTGGTTGTGGAGCGTCCGGAACCGTGGGAGTGAGAAGCTGATAGGCGAGCAAGTCGCTGTGTCGAATGAGCGCCGCAAAAAGCGCATCCGCCGTTTCGGCAATTTCGCGACAAATCCGCCGCGCCTCAGTCGCGTTCGGCACCGTGATGACACAGCCTTCGCCTGTGTCGGGATGCCGCGACTCCGCGAGCAGCGGCCCGGTGAATAGGAGGGCACCCTGAATGGCGCGTGCGAGCCAATCCATTCCCTGTTTCGGGTCAAGCGGGAAGCCGTCGAGTGCTTCCGACAAAGCGGCCGGCGTCAGCCTCGCGAGCGCTGGCGATCTGTCAATCCACGGCCGCCATTGGTCCGCTGTCACCGGCCAGCCGCCAACCGAACAACCTTCGCGCCTCCCGCGCCGTCGCAATAGTCCGCCCAAGCGGCCATCATCGATCGGCGCTTTTCGAGCATCGAGCCGCGCTGATATGCTGCCACCGTCTTGTCCGAAATGACGTGCGCCAGCGCCGCTTCCGCCAGCTCGGCGGGCCAGTTAGTTTGCTCGGCGACCCAATCGCGGAAGGTCGAGCGGAAACCGTGCGGCACGGCGTTCACAGCCATGTCGCGGAGCGCCTTCGTCAGTGTCATGTCGCTAAGCGGCTTGCCCCGGCCAGTGCCCGGAAAGACTAGATCGCTGCCGCCGCGGCGGTGCGCCTTCATGCGATCGAACAGAGCGACGGCTGGCGCGGATAGTGGAACGACGTGCGTGCGCTTCGCCTTCATGCGATCGGCGGGAATGGTCCACAGCGCCGCTTCAAGGTCTAGCTCTGCCCACGTCGCCAGCCGGATTTCGCCAGAGCGCGCCGCCGTCAGAATGACCGCTTCGAGCGCCAGCCGCCCCATGGTTTCCTTTGACTGCAGCGCCGCCATGAAGGCGGGCAATTCGGCATGGGGCAGCGCGGCATGATGCTTCACGCGCTGGCGCTGTTTCGGGAGCGCCTTGTCGATTACGGCCATGGCGAGCGGCCCGTCGCGGTAGCCTTTCGCCACCGCCCAATCGATCACCGTGGAAATCCGCTGGCGCAACCGGCGCGCGGTTTCGGGCTTCGTTAGCCAGATAGCGGCGAGCGCATCCCGGACGGCTGGCGCGTCGATCCGCGAAACGGACACGTCGCCCAATGTCGGGAAGGCGTAGGCGGTCAACGTTGCGAGCCATTGCCCGCCGTGCTTCGCGTTGCGCCAGCCGCGTTTGTGCTCGGCGTGGACCAGCGCCGCCGCCTCGCGGAATGTCGGGACGCCAGCCGCTTTGCGCCGCTCGGCAATCGGGTCGATCCCCGCTTCAATTTGCGAACGAACGTTCCCGGCCCGCTCGCGCGCAAGAGCCAGCGATACCTTGCTCGCGCCGCCGAGCCCTATGTCGCGGCGCTTGCCGTCCTTCTGGACGCGGACCAGCCAGCTCTTCGAGCCCGATCGACCGACCAGGAGAAAAAGGCCCTCGCCGTCGCCATAGCGGCCGGGTGACTTCGTTGCCTTCACGGCCGTTGCCGTCAGCTTGCCCATTGCGATTGCTCCCACACAATTTCCCACAGTATATCGGGGCTGTGTAGGAACGGCAAGGGATATCGGGGGACAAAAAAGCCCGCATTTCCGTTTATCTTATTAGGGAAAATGGGTGATCGAGGGATGGTGGGAAATTGGCGGCTGGCGGAGACGGAGGGATTCGAACCCTCGGTAGGAGTAAACCCCCTACGGCGGTTTAGCAAACCGCTGGTTTCAGCCACTCACCCACGTCTCCCGCGCCCGGCGGCACGGCGGGGTCTGTAGCGAAGCCCATGCGGTCGGGCAACGGTTGAAAAATTTCCTGGCGCGCGCGCTTACCATGGACGGCACGGGGCTATCATTGCCCGACGCGACGCCGCCGCGGAGCATTCGTCGGCGCTCGGCCCGGCGATGGTCTCGCTGATCGTCGATTTGTCCGACGGGCGCTGCGTCGAGGTCGCCTCGATCGGCAATGAAGGCGCGATCGGCGGGAATCGTCCGCCTCGGGCCCTCCCCGGCTTTTCCGCGCGCAGCAGCCCAGGTCGAGGGCCAGGCGCTGAGTCTGTCGGATGGAGGCGCTCGAACTGGCCAAGGGCAAGCCGGGCTTCATCCGCAACGATCAGGCCGCGATCGGAGCCAGGCCGCACCGGCCTGTTTCCCACCTCAATTATTCTGGATGTTCGAACTCGTCTTGGGCACCGTTTTGGTCGCCTCGGCGGCCGCCGCACACAGACCGGCGGCATCGGTCAAAATAATCGGAATCCAGCCGTGCGACCTCGCGGCCATGCGCACGTGGCTGTTCGTCTTGAGATCCCAGGTCGCGCGCATCGCGCTCAATTGCGGGGTCGCCGCGCCCCATTCCTTGACGAAGGTGACCGGGCCATGCTGCCTTTTGCCGGTCGCCTGACCGCTCGCCGAATCGCGCGGGCCCTTTACCGTGTAGAGCGCCTGCTCCAACTCGCCCCCGACGCAGATCAGCTTGATCACCGCCTCGTCGGATATTCCGTCGCCGTCGACATCGCCCGCGGCGACCTTCAGGAAGATCGGCCCGCCGGGCGTTTCGCGAAGCACCCCCTGAATGTTGATTTTGGTCGGCGCGGCCGCGCTCGCCAATGTGCTCGCCCCAAGCAGCGCAAGCATCGCCGCAGTCGTGAGACTATGCATCATTGGACTCCTCCTCCCCACGCCCGCATCATGCGCCTGGCTGCGCGACTTCGCAACTCAGCCCGCCGCGCCTTCCGAAACGCGCCAGCGGAGCTTCTCTCCAGCGAGAAACGGCACGACCGTTTCATCGCCCTCGCCAATCGTCTCCGGAACGGCGCAATCGGCACGCTCGAGCGTGACGCTCCCCGGGTTTAGCTCGAGGCCATAGAAACGCGCGCCGTGGACGCTGGCGAACCCCTCGAGCCGGTCGAGCGCCTCTTCCTCGTCGAACATCGTCGCATAGGCCTCGAGCGCGAACGGCGCATTGAACAGCCCGGCGCAACCGCACGCCGATTGCTTGGCCGCGACGACATGCGGCGCGCTGTCGGTGCCGAGGAAAAACTTGGGCGATCCGCTGACCGCCGCGCCTCGAACCGCGAGCCGGTGGCGCTCGCGCTTGAGCAGCGGCAGGCAATATGCGTGCGGCCTCAATCCCCCGGCAAACAGGGCATTGCGGTTGAGCATCATATGCTGCGGGGTGACCGTCGCTGCGATCGTCGGCGGAGCTTCGGCGACAAAAGCCGCGGCCTCGGCGGTGGTGATATGCTCGACGACGATCTTGAGCCCCGGAAAGTCGCTCACCAAACCGCTCAGCACCCGCTCGATGAACAGCGCCTCGCGGTCGAACACGTCGACCTGGCTGTCGGTCACCTCGCCATGAACCAGCAGCGGCATTCCGATCCGCTCCATCCGCGCCAGCGCCGGGCGGATCGCGGCGACATCGGTCACCCCCGACTCGCTGTGAGTGGTCGCTCCGGCGGGATAAAGCTTGGCGGCGGTCCACACCCCCTCGACATGCCCCCGCGCGAGCTCGTCGGGCGAGGTCCGGTCGGTCAGATAACAGGTCATCAGCGGGGTGAAGCCGCTTCCCGCCGCCGCGCAAATCCGCTCGCGATAGGCCGCGGCCTGTTCGACGCCGGTCACCGGTGGGGCGAGGTTGGGCATGACGATCGCTCGTCCAAAGCGGCGCGCGGTGAACGGCGCGACCAGCTTCAGCATATCGCCGTCGCGCAAATGGACATGCCAGTCGTCGGGACGGCGGATGGTCAAAGTTTGCAATGCCACGCGGGCGCCTTACCTCAGCGCCATGACCGCCACCACCCCGACCATGCTCGCCGACCGCGCGCTTCTCCGTCTCGGCGGCGAAGACGTCCGCGGCTTCCTCCAGGGGCTGGTAACGAGCGACGTCGCCGGCGCGCTTCCGGTCTGGACCGGACTGCTCACCCCGCAGGGCAAGACCTTGTTCGACTTTCTCGTCTGGGCCGACGGCGATGATCTGCTGCTCGATTGCGAGGCGGAGGCCGCCGACAATCTCGCCAAACGCCTGTCGATCTACCGGTTGCGCCGGGCAATCACCATCGCGCGCGATCCGGCGCTCGCGGTGCATTGGGCGAAGGACGGCCGCGAGGGGGTGCCCGATCCGCGGCTTGCCGAACTCGGCCGCCGCTGGCTCGCTCCGCCGGGCGAGGCGTCGGTGGGCTGGCTCGCCCACCGCCTACGCCGCGGGGTCGCCGAGGGCCGCGCCGAGCTTGCCGATCTGCTCTGGCTCGAAGCCAATGCCGCCGAACTCAACGGAGTCAGCTTCTCGAAGGGCTGCTTCGTCGGGCAGGAAAATACCGCGCGGATGAACTGGCGCTCGAAGGTCAACCGGCGGCTGGTGGTGGTCGAAGCAGGCGAGCCCGGCCCGCGCACGCGAGCCAGCTTTCCCGAATTCGGGCTGAGGCTCGACCATCTGCGCATTGACGAGCTCGCGGGCAATGACCGCGCGATCATTCCGCCGTGGCTCGAGCAGGCGATCGCAGCCCCATCCTGACCAATGCAACCGCCCCGATCCCGACCCAGATAACGTTGAGGATCGCCGAGGGCCAGGCCCCGTTCCACCCCGAATTGACGATGAAGCCCGACGCTCCGACGACATTCATCCATTGATAGGACGGGCTTTTAGCCGTCACCCTGCCCGAATTGAGCAAGCCGTAAGCGATCAGGATCAGTACCGCACCGGCCCAGCCGACGACCTCGGCCGCAAGCCCGATGGTCACGCCGCGAGCTTGCGCAGGACATATTTGAGGATCCCGCCCGAGCGGAAATATTCAAGCTCGTTATAAGTGTCGATGCGGCACCGCGCGGTGAAGCTGCGCGAGGTCCCGTCGCTGGCCGTGACCGCCACCTCGACGTCCTGGCGCGGCTCGATGGCAGCCACCCCGCTGATCGAAAACGCCTCGCTCCCGTCGAGGCCGAGGCTTGCGGCGCTGTCGCCATCGGCGAATTGCAGTGGAAGCACCCCCATCCCGACCAGGTTCGAGCGGTGGATTCGCTCATAGCTTTCGGCGACCACCGCCCGCACCCCGAGCAGCAGCGTCCCCTTGGCCGCCCAGTCGCGCGAGCTTCCGGTGCCATATTCCTTGCCCGCGAGGATCACCAGCTCGGTCCCGTCGGCGGCATAGCGCATCGCCGCGTCATAGATCGGCAGCGTCTCGCCGGTCGGGCCGTAACGGGTGTAGCCGCCCTCGATCTCGTCGAGCATGCGGTTGCGGATGCGGATGTTGGCGAAGGTCCCGCGCATCATCACTTCATGATTGCCGCGGCGCGCGCCATAGCTGTTGAACTCGGCACGGCTGACCTGGTGCTGCTGGAGATAGGAGCCCGCCGGGCTCTCGGCCTTGATCGATCCCGCCGGCGAGATGTGATCGGTGGTGATCGAATCGCCGAACACCGCCAGTGCTCGCGCCAGATTGACGTCGTTGAGCGGAACCGGGGTCATCGTCATCCCGGTGAAGTAAGGCGGGTTCTGGATATAGGTCGACGCCGCCGGCCAGCTATATGTCTCGCCGCCGCTGATCTCGATTCCCTGCCACTTGGCGTCGCCCGCGAAGACGTCGTCATAGCGCTTGCGGAACATGTCCGAATGGACATGCGCGTCGATCAACTGGCGGATTTCGGCGTTGCTCGGCCAGATATCCTTCAAATACACCGGCTGGCCATTGCTGCTATTTCCGATCGGCTCGCCGACGAGGTCCGAACGGACCGTGCCCTTGAGCGCATAGGCGACCACCAGGGGCGGCGAAGCGAGGTAATTGGCGCGGCAATCGGGCGACACCCGCCCCTCGAAATTGCGGTTGCCCGACAGCACCGAGGCGGCGATCAAATCCTTTTCGGCGATCGCCGCCGAGATCGCGGGCTTGAGCGGCCCTGAATTGCCGATGCAGGTGGTGCAGCCATAGCCGACCAGGTTGAACCCGATCGCGTCGAGGTCGGCGGCGAGCCCCGAGGATTCGAGATAATCTGTGACGACCTTCGATCCCGGGGCAAGGCTGGTCTTGACCCATGGCTTGCGGTCGAGCCCGAGCGCGCGCGCCTTCCTCGCCACCAGCCCCGCTGCGATCAGCACCGACGGGTTCGACGTGTTGGTGCAGCTGGTGATCGCGGCGATCACGACATCGCCATTGCCAAGATCGAAATCCTCGCCCTCGACCGCGACCCGCGGGTCGTTGGCCTTGTTGTAGGTGGTCTCGAGCTCGGCGTTGAACTGGTCGTCGAGTTCGCTCAGCAGCCCCCGGTCCTGCGGCCGGCGCGGGCCCGCCAGCGAGGGCTCGACCCCATTCATGTCGAGCTCGAGCGTGTCGGTGAACAAAGGCTCGGGGGTCGAGGCGTCTCGCCACAGCCCCTGCGCCTGGCAATAAGCGCGGACCAGAGCGATCCGCTCCTTGTCGCGCCCGGTCAGCTCGAGATATTCGATCGTCCGCTCGTCGACCGGGAAGAAGCCGCAAGTCGCTCCATATTCGGGCGCCATGTTGGCGATCGTCGCCCGGTCGGCCAGGCTCAGCGCGTCGAGCCCCGGGCCATAGAATTCGACGAACCGCCCGACCACGCCCTTGGCGCGAAGCATCTGGGTCACGGACAGCACCAGGTCGGTCGCGGTGATCCCTTCCTGGAGCTCGCCCGACAGGCGGAACCCGACCACTTCGGGAATCAGCATGCTGACCGGCTGGGCGAGCATCGCCGCTTCGGCCTCGATCCCGCCGACCCCCCAGCCGAGGACGCCAAGCCCGTTGACCATCGTCGTATGGCTGTCGGTCCCGACCAATGTGTCGGGATAAGCCACGGTCTCGCCGCTCTGATCCTCGCTCGACCAGACGCACAGCGCCAGATTCTCGAGGTTGACCTGGTGGCAGATTCCGGTGCCCGGCGGGACCACCTTGAAATTGTCGAACGCCCCCGCGCCCCATTTGAGGAATTCGTAGCGCTCGGCATTGCGCTGATATTCGAGCGCGACATTCTCCTCGAACGATTTGGGCGTCCCGAACTCGTCGACCATCACACTATGGTCGATGACCAGATGGACCGGGACTTGCGGGTTGATCTTCTGCGGGTCGCCGCCAAGCGTCTTCATCGCGTCGCGCATCGCGGCGAGGTCGACCACCGCCGGGACCCCGGTGAAATCCTGCATCAGCACCCGCGCCGGGCGATACTGGATCTCGCGCGAGATTTTGCGCTCCTTGAGCC
>JBKKAQ010000141.1:0-10460 GCA_046714555.1 Sphingomicrobium sp.
CGACGGTGCTGCTGGCGCTGCTGGCTTCGGCCGGCGGCATGCTCGGTGCGCCGTGGATTCACGAGGCCGGGCTCGGCCTGGCAATCCTCGTCGGCAGCTATTCGCTCGGGCGCGGGATCATGGAGCATGGTTTCATGATGCCGAGCGCGGTCGGCGGGCTCGGGCTTGGAGTGATGGCGGGTGCGCTATCGCTTCCGCATAATGGCAGCGAGGCGTTGTTCACCATCGTCGGAGTGGCGATCCTCGCGCTTGGACATGATCTCAATCGGCGCGCGGTCATCTGACTTCAGGCGCTGCGGGGCTCAGCTTTCCCCTTCGACAATTGGGGCTCGGGTGCGGTAGCGCGGAGTTTCGGGCGGGCGAAGCAGCGACATGGTCAGCAGCGCCGACAGCGCGAGCCCGATCTGCCAGGCAAGGAAGACCAGCACCGCGGCGGCGAGATTGAACAGAGCAAGCATCCAATAGGCACGGTTGAGCCGTTCGACATAGGCCATGTCGAGCCGGGTATCGACCTGGCCATGGTTCCGCCCAACAGTCCATTTGACGAGCCAGCTGACCGATAACAGCGTGAGTGAAACGACCAGATATTGGCTTGCCGCCGCGCGCGCCGCCGGCTCGGTGATATGTTCGACGAAGACCCGCGCTGGAAAGGCGATGAAGCCGATCATCGACAGGAAAATCACCGTCGCGACGAGGAACCAGTGGCCGGTGGTGCGGTAGATCGCTCCCGAAAAATGATGATGGACCCAGTAAAGCCCGATCACCAGCGAGGCGAGCGCGTAACCCGCGTAAGACGGCCATAATTGGAAGAGTTCGGGCCACAGCCGCGAAGGATCGCGTCCCTTCACCGGGAGGACGATCTGGAACACCGACAGAGTGAAGGCGATCGCGAACACTCCGTCGGCGAAGGCTTCCATCCGAGCGGTTCCGCGGGTCGCGCCTTCGCCTTCATGTTCGTCGCGCCGCGCGGGGGCATCGGGATCGCGGGGTTGATCGGTCATGGGGCGGTCAACGCGAGGAGGGCGTGCTTGTTCATCGCGAGCGTCGGTCTTATCTTGCGAGGCATGGCGAGGCATGATCATCACGACCATCGCGGCGATTCGCTGTTCGATGCCGCCAGAGAGCATCTCGTTTCGCGCGGCGAGCAATGGACCGAGATGCGCGCTGCGGTATTCGAATCGCTCGCGCAATTCACCAAGCCGGCAAGCGCTTATGACATTGCCGAAGCGGTTTCGAAGGCCAAGGGACGGCGAGTCGCGGCCAATAGCATCTATCGAATCCTCAATCTGTTCGTCACCGCCAACCTTGCCCGGCGGGTCGAGAGCGTCAACGCCTATGTCGCCAATGCCCATCCGGCATGCCTTCACGACTGCATCTTCCTGATCTGCGACCTTTGCGGGCAGACCACGCATATCGACGACGACAAATTGTCCGACCGGGTGCGCGATGCGGCCTCGAGCACCGGCTTCGCACCGACCCGCCCGGTGATCGAAGTGCGCGGCAAGTGCGGGGATTGCAGCTAGGGTTCGACAGGCGCGGCGCACGGCGCTAGAGCGCATGGCCATGTCCGAACGTCCTCAAACGCCGTTGCTCGACACCGTCAACTCGCCCGCGGACATCCGCGCGATGCAGCGCGGCGAGCTCCGCCGATTGTCCGACGAGCTTCGCCAGGAGATGATTTCGGCGGTGTCGGTGACCGGCGGGCATTTAGGCGCGGGGCTCGGGGTGGTCGAGCTGACCGTCGCGATCCACCATGTGTTCGATACTCCGAGCGACAAGTTGATCTGGGACGTCGGCCACCAGGCTTATCCGCACAAGATCGTCACCGGGCGCCGCGACCGTATCCGCACGCTTCGCCAGGGCGGCGGACTGTCGGGCTTCACCAAGCGCAGCGAGAGCGAATATGACCCGTTCGGGGCGGCGCACAGCTCGACTTCGATCTCGGCGGCGCTGGGCTTCGCGATCTCGAACAAGCTCGCCGAGCGACCGGGGCGCGCGATCGCGGTGATCGGCGACGGGGCGATGAGCGCCGGAATGGCCTATGAGGCGATGAACAATGCCGAGGCCGCGGGCAACCGGTTGATCGTCATCTTGAACGACAATGACATGTCGATCGCCCCGCCGGTCGGCGGGCTGTCGCATTATCTCGCGCGGCTGGTGTCGTCGGGCAAATATCTCAGCGTTCGCCACTTCGCCCAGCGGCTCGCTCGCAAATTGCCGGGGAGGCTGCACCGCGCCGCGCGCAAGGCCGAGGGATATGCCCGCGGAATGGCGACCGGCGGGACCCTGTTCGAGGAATTGGGATTTTATTACGTCGGGCCGGTCGACGGGCATGACGTCGAGGGGCTGGTCGATATCCTCAATAATGTCCGCGATGCCGAGGAAGGGCCGATGCTGGTTCATGTCGTAACCACCAAGGGCAAGGGCTATCCTCCGGCTGAGGCGGCGGCGGACAAATATCATGGCGTGGTCAAGTTCGACATGGTCTCGGGGGTGCAGTCGAAGGCGCCCGCGGGGGCGATGAGCTATACCGCCGTGTTCGCGCATGCGCTGAAAACCGAGGCGGCGCGCGACGAGCGGATCGTCGCGATCACCGCGGCGATGCCTTCGGGGACCGGGCTCGACAAGTTCCAGGCGGATTTCCCCGACCGGACGTTCGATGTCGGAATCGCCGAGCAGCATGCGGTGACCTTTGCAGCGGGACTTGCCGCGCAAGGGCATCGGCCGTTCTGCGCAATCTATTCGACCTTCCTCCAGCGCGCCTACGACCAAGTCGTCCACGACGTGGCGATCCAGAATCTGCCGGTGCGTTTCGCGATGGACCGCGCCGGGCTGGTTGGGGCCGACGGATGCACCCATGCCGGGGCGTTCGACCTCGCTTATCTGTGCACCCTGCCCAATTTCGTCGTGATGGCACCTTCGGACGAAGCCGAATTGTGCCACATGGTCCACACCATGGCGCTTCATGACAGCGGGCCGAGCGCGGTGCGCTATCCGCGTGGCGAGGGGCGCGGGGTCGCGCTTCCCGCAGTCGCGATGGAGCTCGAAATCGGTAAGGGGCGGGTGGTCCGCGAAGGGCGGCAGGTCGCGATCCTTTCGTTGGGAACGCGGCTCGAGGAGGCCGAAAAGGCCGCGGCGATGCTTGATGCGATGGGGCTTTCGACCAGCGTCGCCGACCTGCGCTTCGCCAAGCCGCTCGACGGCGAATTGATCAAGCGCCTGCTTGCCAGCCACGAAGTCGCGGTGACGATCGAGGAAGCGAGCATCGGCGGATTGGGCGCGCATGTCCTCACCTTGGCCAGCGACGAGGGTCTGATCGACGCCGGATTGAAGTTGCGGACGATGCGGCTGCCCGATGTCTTCCAGGACCATGATAAGCCCGAAAAGCAGCATGACGAGGCCGGGCTGACCGCTCGGCACATCGTCGACACGGTATTGAAGGCGCTTCGCCGCAACAGCGTCGGCATCGCGCTGGACGAAGGCGTCCGCGCCTAGTGCCTCGCGGCTGGCGGGAATGGGCTCGCCTCACTTTGCTCGCCCTCGGCGGGTTTCTGGTGCTCGTCACCTTGCTTCCGCTGTGGGAGACCGATCATTGGTGGGTGCGGCTGTGGGATTATCCGCGGGCGCAAATTGCCGGGCTGTTGGTGGTGGTGCTCGCGCTACTCGCCTGGATCGGGGCCGGCATGGGGCGCTGGTGGTGGGCCGGCGGGGGCGCCATGATTGCCGCTGTCGGATGGCAGGCATCGCATTTCATTCCCTATCTGCCGCCTTGGCCCAAGCAGGTAGCAGATGCCGCTAGCTGTCCCGCGGGGCGCTCGATCGAGCTGCTCAACGCCAATGTCCTGCTAAGCAATCATCGTTATGGCGATCTGATCGCGCTGGTCGGGCGGACCGACCCCGATGTGGTGCTGTTGCTTGAGCCGGGGCTCGACTGGGAGCGCGCGATCCGACCGCTGCACAAGCGCTATCCGTTCCGGGTCGGAGAACCGGTTCCCAACAGCTATGGAATGATCCTGCTGTCGCGGCTGCCGATGCAGGCTGAGGTGCTTCACCGGATCCAGCCTGGAGTGCCCTCGATCAAGGCGAGGCTCGAAATGCCCGATGGTGAAACGGTCGAGCTTCACGCGCTTCACCCCGAGCCGCCGTTTCCGGGGGACGATAGCGGCGAGCGCGATGCCGAGCTGGTCGCGGTGGGTCGCGAGGTCCGGGCGAGCGGGCGAGCGACCCTGGTGCTCGGTGATCTCAACGACGTCGCCTGGTCGCGGACGTCGAAATTGTTTCTCGAGGTCAGCGGGATGAAGGATCCGCGCGCCGGGCGCGGGCTCTATCCGACCTTCAATGCCAGATATCCGCTGCTTCGCTGGCCGCTCGACCATATGTTCGTGACGCCGCATTTCGCTGTCCAGGCAGTCGATCGGTTGGAAGCGATCGGGTCGGACCATTTCCCGATCCTCTATCGCGCCTGCCTGACCGTGCCCGCGGGCCAAAGGCTGGTTCCGGCAAGCGCCGCGCCCGAGGTCCGCGCGGACGCGAGCGAGGAAGTCAGCGAAGGCCGCAACGAGCATATCGAGGAACGCCTTGGTCAATAGGATTCGCGCCGACCAGTTGCTGGTGCTGCGCGAGCTGGCGGAAAGCCGGACGAAGGCTCAGGCGCTGATCCTCGCCGGAAAAGTTTTCAGCGGCGACCGGATGGTGGCCAAGGCGGGCGATCTGTTGCCCGAGGAGGCCGAGCTGTCGGTCAAGGGTCGCGATCATCCGTGGGTGTCGCGCGGCGGGGTTAAGCTCGACCACGGGCTCGACCATTTCGGCTATGAGGTTTCCGGCGCGGTGGCGATCGACGTCGGATCGTCGACCGGGGGTTTTAGCGACGTTCTGCTCAGCCGGGGAGCGGCGCGGGTCTATGCGATCGACGTCGGGACCAACCAACTGGCGTGGAAATTGCGTCAGGACAAGCGCGTTGTCGTCCACGAAAAGACCAATGCTCGAAGCCTCGATTCGAGCATCATAGCCGAACCCGCCGATGTCGTGGTGTGCGACGCAAGCTTCATCTCGCTGGCCAAGGTGCTCGGAGCGGCGCTCGACCTCGCGGCGCCGGGAGCGCGGCTGGTCGCGCTGGTCAAACCGCAGTTCGAGGCGGAGCGGGGCGAGGTCGGCAAGGGCGGGGTGGTGCGCGACCCGGCGGTTCATCAACGGGTATGTGACAAGGCTGTCGCCTGGGTTGAGTCGAAGGGCTGGAGGGTCGACGGAGTGACCCCGAGCCCGATCACCGGCCCCGAGGGCAATGTCGAGTTCCTGCTCGGCGCGGTGAAGGGGGTGAGCGGTGCCGGGTGACGATCGGAAAATGTGGAGGCGCGCGCTATGGACGGTGCCGGCGATCGTCACCGCGGGAAGCGCGATCGGAGTGCTGTCGAACAGCGGATACAGCAACGACTGGTTCGCGGCGCTCGACAAGCCTTGGTTCATGCCTCCGGGCTGGGTGTTCGGGGCAATGTGGACGACGCTCTACACGATGCTCGGAATCGCGCTTGCGATGGTTCTCGACCAGCCTCGATCGAGGGTGCGCACCGCCGCGCTCACTTTGTTCGGCGCGCAGCTCGCGCTCAATTATGCCTGGTCGCCGATCTTCTTTGCGAGCCGGATGATCGATGTCGGGTTGGTGACGATAATCGTCATGGCCGCGCTCGGCATTGCAGCCGCGATCGCTTTTGCACGGCTTCGCCCACTGGCGGGAGCGCTGATGCTTCCCTATCTGGCATGGTTGTGCGTGGCGACCGCGCTCAACGCCGAGATCGGCCGCCTGAACCCCGGGGCCGATGCGGTGCCACTCGCAATTACAGGAGCCTGAAACATGCAGTCCGAAAATCGGATATTCGATGATCTGGTCAAGATGATGAACGGTTTTGCCGGAACGGTCGCCGGCATGGGACGCGAGGCCGAAGGATCGATGCGCGAAAAGATGCGCGAATGGGTCGGCGGGATCGACTTCGTTTCGCGCGAGGAATTCGACGCGGTCAAGGCGATGGCGGCGGCGGCGCGCGACGAGAACGAAGCGCTCAAGGCACGGATCGTCGCGCTCGAGGGAGCGGCGGCGGCAAAACCCAAGCCCGCACCGCGCGGCAGGACTGGACCGGCAAGCTGAACGAGATCCAAGACCAGGAGGAGCGCGACGACGGCGCCCCGATCGAAGTGCTCGAACAATATTTCGAAGCGCGCGGATGGGCGTGCGAGCGCACCGGAGAGGGCGAGATCGTCGCTTCGGCGCCGGGCAGCTGGGCGCAATATGAGCTTCGCGGTGTATGGCGCCCCGAGGATGCGGTGCTTCAGTTCCTGACCTTTCCGGACATCAAGGTCGGCCCGGAAAAGCGCGGCGCGATCTATGAAACGCTGGGCTTGATCAACGAGCAATTATGGCTCGGCCATTTCGAATTATGGTCGGGATCGGGGCTGATCGTGTTCCGTCACGCGGCCCTGTGCGGTGCGGGCGAGGACGACGGCCTGAGCATCGAGCAGGCCGAAGCGATCGCCGAGGCCGCGATCGAGGAATGCGAGCGATTTTATCCGGTCTTCCAGTTCGTGCTGTGGGGCGGCAAGTCGCCGAGCGAGGCGATCAGCGCCGCGCTGATCGAGACGGTGGGCGAGGCGTGACCGCGGGGACGTTTCCCGAGCCAAGCTGGTTCGTCGGCTGCGGCAATATGGCCGGAGCGATGGTCGAAGGCTGGCGCTCCGCGGGGGTCGATTTTGGCCCGGTCACCGCGATCCGTCCGAGCGGGCGAGCAGTGCCGGGGGTGCGCACCGTCACCGCGCTTCCCCAAGGCGGCGAGGCTCCACGGCTGGTAATGCTCGGGTTCAAGCCGCAGATGCTCGACAATGTCGCGCCCGCGCTTGCGTCGAGTATCGGGCCTGAGACTCTGGTGGTGTCGCTGCTCGCGGGGGTCGAGGCGAAGATGCTCGAGGAGCGTTTTGCAGCCGCGGGCGCGGTGGTTCGAGCGATGCCCAATCTGCCCGTCAGCGAACGGCGCGGAGTGATCGCGCTTCACAGCGAGAGCGGCGACGCGGCGATGCGCGAGCGGGTCGGGAGCCTGTTCGGGCTGCTTGGCTTTGCGCCGTGGACCGAGAGCGAGGCCGAGTTCGCAGTGATCGGAGCGGTCGCCGGATCGGGCCCGGCCTATGTCGCCCGGGTGATCGAGGCGCTCGCCAAGGCGGGCACCGCCAAGGGCCTCGACCCCGGGCTTGCGGCGCGGATCGCGCTCCTCACCGCAAGCGGGACCGCGGCGATGGCCGAGGCAAGCGGCGAGACGATGGCGGCGCTGGCGAGGCGCGTGGCAAGCCCCAAAGGGACGACCGAGGCGGGGCTCGCGGTGCTCGACGAAGATCGAGCGCTCGACCGGCTGATCGCCAGGGTGATCGATGCCGCCGCGGCGCGCGGGGCCGAGCTTGCGGCCGAGGCGCGAGCGCGACCCCCGCAAGATTGATTCGCCGGGGCGGCTGCCCTAGGCGGAGCGCTGCGATTTTGCAGGCAGGGACGCGAATGGCCGACGATCAGACCTACGACGACCGCGACGGGTGGATCTGGTTCGACGGAAAGCTAGTTCCGTGGCGCGAGGCGAACGTCCATATCCTGACCCATGCGCTGCATTATGCCTCGTCGGTGTTCGAAGGCCAACGCGCTTATGGCGGGACGATTTTCAAGCTCAGCGAGCATAGCACGCGCTTGCGCAACAGCGCCTCTCTGATCGGGTTCGAGCTTCCGTGGAGCGTCGCCGAAATCGATGCCGCGTGCAACGAGGTGTTGAGGGCCAATGGCTTGACCGATGGCTATGTCCGCCCGGTGGCCTGGCGCGGATCCGAGCAGATGGGGGTTTCGGCGCAGCGGACCAAGCCGCACATGGCGGTTGCGGCGTGGGAATGGGGCAAATATTTCGATCCCGCGCTTGCCGCCAAGGGCATCCGCCTCGATATCGCGCCGTGGCGGCGGCCCGCGCCCTACACCGCCCCGGTGCATGCCAAGGCGGCGGGGCTGTACATGATCTGCACCATGTCCAAGCATCATGCCGAGGGGCGCGGATTCAACGACGCGCTGATGCTCGACTGGCGCGGTCAGGTCGCCGAAGCGACCGGCGCCAACGCCTTTTTCATTCGCGAAGGGGCGATCCACACCCCGACCCCCGACTGCTTTCTCAACGGGATTACCCGGCAGACGGTGATCGACCTCGCCAGGCGGCGCGGAGTCGAGGTGATCGAACGCGCGATCTGGCCCGAGGAGCTTGAAAGCTTCGAGCAATTCTTTCTTACCGGAAGCGCCGCCGAAGTGACCTTCGTCGGTTCGGCGGGGCCATGGAATTTCGAGGTCGGCGACCTGTCGCGGCAGCTGGCGGGCGATTATGAGGACCTCGTCAACCGCCGGATACCCAACGCCTGACCCCTTTTCACGAGCGTCGGCGCGGCTATAAGCGCGCCCGGTAGCGTTCGAGACGCGCATCACGCTGTTGGGGCGTCGCCAAGCGGTAAGGCACCGGCTTTTGATGCCGGCATTCGCAGGTTCGAATCCTGCCGCCCCAGCCAGTTCTCGGTTGGCCAAGGTTCGCGAGCGCCGCTATGCTCCTTCGATCGCCCTTCCGTGCAGAAATCGCTGCGGTGCGGGATTTCTGTCGACGTGCGCGGGACAAATGATAATTTGGCACGTATAGCGCCAATTGGGCCTGGTCGGTCATGGGAGGCGCACCGCCATGCGTCTAGCTTCCCTGATGTCATAGTTGCGGCTAGCATGGGGTCAGCAGGCAAGGCGCATCTGGCATCGAGACCCGAGCGTCGCGATTAGGAGAGACAGATTGAACCTTGAATGGGCACGCTATTGGATCAGCTTGTTCGCTGATCGAACCGACGAGCTGATGACGCTCTATTCCCCCGAATTCGAGTTCGAGGACATTAATTTCGGAGTCAGAATCTCCAAGGATCTGAAAGCGCAGCGCGCGTTTTTCGAAAATTTCATCGTCGAGGACCCGACGCTCAGCTATAACAAGTTCGACGTGTTCGATTATGTCGGGGACAATCGGCTCGGTTCGTTCCAGTGGACCTGGGAAACCAAGCATCCCGGCGACTTCCTCGGCGTTCCGGCGGCGGGCAAGGTGACCAAGACCCGCGGAGTGACCGTCATGGGCTGGGACGAAAATGGCAAGATTGTCCTCGAGCGCAGCATCTGGGATGCGATCCCGGTGCTCAAGCAGCTTGGCGCGATCCCCGAGTAAGGAGTCCGAAGATGGTCGAGCTTGCAGAGAAACCCGCGGTCAAGATCGGATATAATCCGCTCGATCCCAAGGTCACGCACAATCCCTATCGGCACTATGCCGAGCTACGCGAAATCGCGCCGGTCGCATGGATCGATTCGATGCAGGGCTATGCGGTATCGCGCTGGGACGATGTGGTCGAGGTGCTGACCGAGGGGCGCACCTTCTCGTCGGCGCAATTCTGGCCTGCCTTGCTTGGCGAATATGACCCGGTTCCCGAAGTCCAGCCGATGATCTCGCTCGATCCGCCGGGACACATGCGAATCCGCAAGCTCGCCAACAAGGCGTTCGTTCCGAGCCGCGTCGGCGCTCTGCAGGACAAGATCGTCGCGGTCGCCAACGAGCTGATCGACGATATTTTTGCCAAGCACGGGCGCGAGGGCGAATTCGACTTCGTGTGGGAATTTTCGGCATTGTTCCCGGTCAGCGTGGTCGCCGACGTGATCGGAGTCGATCTCGCGCGCCGGGTCGACTTCAAGCATTGGGTCGACGATCTGCTGTCGGCGGGCAACCGAGCGGTCTATGGGCCCGAGCGGCTGGCCGAAATCGACAGGAGCTCAAAGGCGATCCGCGCCTATTTCGAGGAAGTGCACGATTTGCGCGCTGCCAATCCGGCGGACGATTTGATCAGCGGGTTCATTACCGCCGAGGTTGCGGGCGAACGGCTGACACGGAGCGAAGTGCTCAACCTCGCCATCCTGCTCCTGATCGGCGGAGTCGAGACGACCACCAATCTGCTCGGGATCACTTTTGCGCATCTCAAGCATCATCCCGAAGCCTATGCCGCGATCCGCGCCGACCGTTCGATCGTTCCGACCTTCCTCGAGGAAGTGCTTCGGTTCGACGGACCGGTCCAGATGCTGTTCCGCCATACCACCCGCGAAGTGGAGCTTGGCGGAGTGACGATCCCGAACGGCGCGCTGGTCCTGCCGCTGCTTGGCTCGGCCAATCACGACGAGCGCAAGTTCGAGCGTTCGGAGGAGTTCGTCTACGACCGAAATCCAAAGGAAATCATGTCGTTCGGCCAGGGTCCGCATTTCTGCCTGGGATCGTTCCTGTCGCGAATGGAAGCCAAGGCGGCGCTCGAAATATTGCTCGAACGTTTCGAGGAGCTGATTCCGATCAACGACGATGTCGAGTGGATGGACAGCTATTTCGCGCGGGGTCCCAAAACCC
>JBKKAQ010000142.1:0-16022 GCA_046714555.1 Sphingomicrobium sp.
TCGCGCGGCAGCTCGAAGGCCGCGCCCGCGCTCCGCTCCACCCCTATTGGTCCGATCCGGCGCCCTGCTCGATTCACATCGCCGAAGTCGAGGCGATCTGGGCGGCGATCGATCGCGACGATGACTGGTCACCGTTCGAAACGAAGATAGAAGCGATTCGCCGGATGGGCGAAGCGATCGCCGCGGGTTGACCGCACCAGGCGAACATGGTGGATCTTCGCGCGCCAGTGGAGTTTGAATGAGCGACAAATTGGTTTCGACCGAGCCGGCAACCGGCACCGAGCTCTGGTCGGGCGAGACCGGCGATTCGGCGGCCGAAGTCGCCGCGGCACGCGCCGCCTGGCCCGCATGGGCGGCGCATTCGGTCAGCTTCCGCAGCGAGGCGCTGCGCCGCTTCGCCAATGTCGTTCGCCGCCGCGAGGCCGAATTCGCCGATCTCATCGCCCGCGAAACGGGCAAGCCCCTGTGGGAAGCGCGAACCGAGATCGCCGCGGTGATCGGCAAGGTCGACATTTCGATCAACGCTTATTCGGAACGCACCGGACAGCGCCGGCTCGAGGCCGCGCTCGGCAACAAGGTCGCGGTTCGCCACAAGCCCCACGGGGTGCTCGCGGTGCTCGGGCCGTATAATTTCCCGGCGCACCTTCCCAACGGCCATATTGTCCCGGCGCTGCTCGCGGGCAATGCGGTGGTGTTCAAACCGTCCGAGAAAACCCCCGCGAGCGGCGCTTTCTTGGTCGAATGCTATCGCGAAGCCGGGATCGCCGAGGGGGTCGTGCGGCTGCTGCTCGGTGGTCCTGAACAGGGCCGGGCGCTCGCCGGCGAAGGCGGAATCGACGGACTGTTGTTCACCGGCTCGGCGCGCGCCGGAATGGCGCTCCACCGCCAGTTCGCCGAAACCCCGCACAAGATCCTCGCGCTCGAGCTTGGCGGCAATAATCCGCTGGTGGTGTGGCAATCCAAGGACATCGACGCCGCGGCGGTGATCGCGGTCCAGTCGGCCTATCTGTCGGCCGGGCAGCGCTGCACCGCCGCGCGCCGGCTGATCGTCGAGGACGGCGAGCACACCCCGCTGGTCGAGGCGATCGGCAAGCTCATCGACCGGATCATCCTCGACCATCCCCACGCCGACCCGCCGCCGTTCATGGGGCCGGTGATCGACAATGCCGCCGCCGATTTCCTTCAGGAACAATGGGTCGAGCTAATGATCAAGGGCGGCAAGCCGATCCGCCGGCTCGACCGCCCGGTCGAGGACCGCCCGTTTCTCACCCCCGCGCTGATCGACGTCACCGAGGTCAGGGAGCGCGCCGACGTCGAATTGTTCGGACCGGTGCTCCAGATGATCCGGGTCAGGGATTTCGACTCGGCGATCGACGAGGCCAACGCCACCCGCTTCGGCCTCGCCGCGAGCTTGGTCGGCGGAAGCCCCGAGCTTTACGATCGCTTCTGGGCCAATGTCCGCTCGGGCGTGATCAACTGGAACAAGCCGACCAACGGCGCTCCGTCGAGCGCTCCGTTCGGCGGCGTCGGACTGTCGGGCAACCACCGCCCGAGTGCTTATTACGCCGCCGATTATTGCGCTTACCCGGTGACCAGCAGCGAATCGGAAATCGCCCGGGCGGCGATCGGCGAGGGGCTGCGCGACCCCACCGGCCTCGCCAACTAGCCCAGCAGCCGCCAGCCGAGCCCGAGCAGCGCGCAACCGCCGAGCAGCCAGGCCGGCCCGACCCTGAACTTCAGCACCGCGACCAGCGCCCCCACCGTCAGCGCCGCCGCTGCCCAATCGACGCTTGCGATCACCGGCAAATCGATCCCGCGCCACTCGACGCTCCGCCCGAACAGGGTATGAAGCGCGAACCACACGCCGAGGTTGGCGATCACTCCGACCACCGCCGCGGTGATCGCCGACAGAGCCGCCGCCACCGCCCGATTGCCGCGCAGCCGCTCGGCATAAGGCGCTCCGGCAAAAATCCACACGAAGCACGGCACGAAGGTCACCCAGGTCGCGAGCAGTCCGCCGAGGCTCGCCGCGAGCATCGGCGGCAATCCCGTCTCGGCGCGATACGCGGCCATGAACGCGACGAACTGGGTGACCATGATCAGCGGCCCCGGAGTGGTCTCGGCCATCGCAAGCCCGTCGAGCATCTCCCCCGGGGCGAGCCAGCCGAACCCCTCGACCGCCTGCTGGGCGACATAGGCAAGCACCGCATAAGCCCCGCCAAAGGTCACCACCGCCAATTGCGAGAAAAAGATCGCGATCCGGGTGAACACATCGTCGGGCCCGAGCATCGCCGCGAGCAACGCGACCGGCCCAAGCCACAGGACCATCAGGATCGCGCTGATCCCCAGCGTCCGCGCCGAGCCGGTCCGCGCATGCTCGGGAACCTCCTCGCCGAGCACGCTCGCCCCCGACCCCGACCCGATCGGCGCGTGCCCGCCGACGACAAAGCCGCTTGCGCCCAACCGCCGCGCAACCAGTCCGACCACCGCCGCGCCGAGCAGCACCAACGGAAACGGCGCCGCGAACAGGAACAGAGCGAGGAACGCCGCGACCGCGATGGCCCGCAGCGCTCGGCTCTTCAGTGCCCGTCCCGCGATCCGCCGAACCGCGTCGAACACCAGGGCGATGACCGCCGCCTTCAACCCGAACAGCACTCCCTCGACCGCCCCGGTTTCCCCGAACAGCACGTAAATCCACGACAGCGCCATGATCGCGATCATCCCCGGCAGGATGAACAGGGTCCCGGCGATCAGACCGCCGCGGACCTTGTGCATCAGCCAGCCGATGTAGGTCGCCAGCTGCTGCGCCTCGGGCCCCGGAAGCAACATGCAGAAATTGAGCGCGTGGAGGAAGCGGTGCTCGTCGATCCAGCGCTTTTCCTCGACCAGCACGCGGTGCATCAGCGCGATCTGCCCGGCGGGCCCGCCGAAGCTCAGCGCGGCGATCCGCGCCCACACCCGCACCGCCTCGCTGAGCGGAATTGCGCGCGGAACCGCGGGGGGATCGGCGGGCGCTTCCACCCCCCGGCCCTTTCTAGCCGCGCATTTCAGGGAGGTAATTCTCGTCGGCGGCGTCGCTGAACTTGGTCACCCGGCTGTCGAACTTCATCCTGACCTTGCCGGTCGCTCCGTGGCGTTGCT
The DNA here is from genome assembly GCA_046714555.1 of Sphingomicrobium sp. Classification (GTDB taxonomy): domain Bacteria; phylum Pseudomonadota; class Alphaproteobacteria; order Sphingomonadales; family Sphingomonadaceae; genus Sphingomicrobium. The sequence continues at coordinate 3,142 of JBKKAQ010000142.1, forward strand.
TGGCGACGATCAGTTCGGCCGCCTGATAGACCGCCTGCATGTCGCGCGCCCATTGCTCATGCGCCTCGTGGATCTTGGCATCGTCGCTGTCGCCCGGGCGCTTGGGCTCGCGCGACGCGACATAATATTCCTCGCGATAGACGAACAGGACGATATCGGCGTCCTGTTCGATCGACCCCGATTCGCGAAGGTCGGACAATTGCGGGCGCTTGTCCTCGCGCTGCTCGACCGCCCGGCTTAGCTGCGACAGCGCGAGCACCGGAAGGTCGAGCTCCTTGGCGAGCTGCTTCAGCCCGCGGCTGATCTCCGAAATCTCCTGCACGCGATTCTCGTTCGCTCCACCCTTGCCGGTGCCCTGGAGCAGTTGCAGATAATCGACCACGACCATGCCGATGCCCTTCTGGCGCTTCAACCGCCGCGCGCGGGCACGCAGCGCTGCGATGGTCAGCCCCGGGGTATCGTCGATGTACAAGGGCAGCCCCTGCAACTCGCCCGCGGCGCGAGCGAGGTTGCGGAAATCCTGCTGGCTGATCTTGCCCATGCGCAGATTTTCGGAACTGATCCCTGATTGCTCGGCGAGAATTCGGGTCGCCAGCTGGTCGGCCGACATTTCGAGGCTGAAGAAAGCGACCCCTGCGCCGGCCGACTTGGTCGCGTCGATGCCGTCCTCGATGTCGCGCGAAAAGCGCTGCGCCGCCGAGAAAGCGATATTGGTCGCAAGGCTGGTCTTGCCCATCCCCGGGCGCCCGGCGAGAATCGTCAGGTCCGACCGGTGGAGCCCGCCGATCTTCGAATTGATCCCGTCGATCCCGGTGGTCACCCCCGACAAATGCCCGCCGCTGTTTAATGCGCGCTCGGCCATCTCCAGCGCCAGCCGGGTCGCCTCGCCGAACGACTTGACCTTATTCTCGTCGCCGCCCTCCTCGGCGACCTTGTACAGCTCGGTTTCGGCTCGCTCGATCTGGGCGAGCGGAGCGACCTCCTCGCTGGTGTCGAGCGCGCCCTCGACCATCTCGCGCCCGACCCCGATCAATGCGCGGAGAAGCGCGAGATCGTAAATCTGCGTGGCGAAATCGCGCGCCCCGATAATCGCCGCCCCCGACCCGGTCAGTTGCGCGAGGTAAGCCGGCCCGCCGACCTCCCTCATCGCCTCGTCGGCCTCGAAGATCGGGCGGAGCGTGACCGGATTGGCGACCATGTTCTTGTCGGTCATGCGCAGGATCGCATCATAGATCCGCCCGTGGAGCGGTTCGAAGAAGTGAAGCGCCTTCAACTTGAGCTGGACGTCCTCGACCAGCCGATTGTCGATCATCAGCGCGCCCAATAGAGCGGCCTCGGCCTCGACGTTCTGCGGGAGAGAGGGCGGTGCGGGCACATCGGCGCCGCCGTCGATTCGGTAAAGTTCGGCCATGTCGTGGGCTTACCGATTTTGCGATCACAACCTTCATTCAAAGTTCGCATTTTGCAAACTTTTTGGTGGTTGAGATTTCGACATACGATGTGGATAATCTCAGATAATACCCGATTTGCGGACTTTTTAGCCGCCACATGCGCACTTTCCGAGCCAGACACGCAGGGCGACGGGTTTGCAATCGGCGAACCGATGAGCGATCAGGGCGCGTCCGGTTGAGCCGTGGATACGTCAGGCTTGAACCCCTGATCGTATGGGAACCATTGTCTCAACCGGACTACGCCCTGCGTCGAACCAGTTGGCTGGCCCGCCGATCCGAACTGCTGCGGATAATGAACGATATAGCAGCGTTTTGAATCGCGGTACGTTTCAAACAATTTTTTCCCCAGTCATTCCCGCGAACGCGAAGGCAGCGGCGATGCCCGGGGCATCGCCGTCCTGAGCGGGAACCCTGCTCCCCTTCCCGTCATTCCCGCGAACGCGGTAATGACGAAGACGATGCGGGGATGACAAAGAATTCCCGGGATGACGAGACCGGAACCGCCCGCTACGTCCCCAACCCATGAGCATCCAATCCGACCGCTGGATTCGCGAGCAGGCGATGCGGCACAAGATGATCGAACCGTTCGTCGAGGCGCAGCGCGCCGACGGCTGCATCAGCTATGGCCTGTAGTCCTACGGCTACGACGCCCGGGTCGCCGACGAATTCAAGATCTTCACCAACGTCGATTCGGCGATCGTCGATCCCAAGGACTTCGCCGCCAACAGCTTCGTCGACCGCAAGACCGACTGCTGCATCATCCCACCCAACAGCTTCGCGCTCGCCCGGACGATCGAATATTTCCGCGTACCGCGCGACGTGCTCGTCATCTGCCTCGGCAAATCGACCTATGCGCGCTGCGGGATCATCGTCAACGTGACCCCGCTCGAGCCTGGTTGGGAGGGCCATGTCACTCTCGAATTTTCCAACACCACCCCGCTTCCGGCGCGGGTTTACGCCAATGAAGGCGCGTGCCAATTCCTGTTCCTCAAGGGCAATGAGCCGTGCGAGATCAGCTACGCCGACCGCGCCGGCAAATATATGCGCCAGAAAGGCGTCACTCTTCCGAAGCTCTGATTCAGCTTCCCGAAGAGCCCAGCGAATCGTTCGCAAGCATTTCGCGGCCGGCACCGATCAGCCCGACCCAGTCGGCGAAGGCGGCCGCGATTTTTCCGAGCAACTCCTTGAGCGGTCCTTCCACCAACCCGCCATCGCCGTCGAACGACTTGTCGTTGACCCGGCCGAGATAGGCTTCGGGCTGCTGCATCATCGGCATGTCGAGGAACACGCAGGATTGCCGAAGATGATGGTTGGCTCCGAACCCGCCGGTTCCGCCGGGCGAGGCCGAAACCACCGCGGCAGGTTTTTTCGCCCAGGCGCTCTGGCCATAAGGCCGCGAGCCGACATCGATCGCGTTCTTGAGCGCCCCCGGGACCGAGCGATTATATTCGGGAGTGACGAACAACACTCCGTCGGCCTGGCGGAGCGCGGCGCGGAACTCCGCCCACTGCGCCGGAGGCTGGCGATCGACATCTTCGTTGTAGAGCGGCAGGCCGCCGATTTCGATGATCGAGCAATCGAGCCTTGCCGCCGATGCCGCGCACAGCGCGTTGGCGATCTTGCGGTTGATCGAATCCTTGCGCAGGCTGCCGACGATCACTGCGATTTTGGGCTTGGTCATTCGCACTCAATGCGTGGCCCCGCAGATGGTTGCTCAGCGCGGCGATCGCCCGCGATGGCGGATATTGGCCGGGCGGCCGCGCTTCATCGTCGGTCGCACCCGGTCGCGGCGGTCGGGCGGCGCGCCCTTGCCTTGCGGAAGCTCGAAGCGAAGCGCGCCCGACGCCGGATTGGCCTCGGCCAGCCGCAATTGCAGCTTCTGTCCGACCCGGTAAGTCTCGCCGCTATCGTCCCCGATCAATTGCCGCGCCTTTTCGTCATAGCGGAAATATTCATTGCCGAGCGTCGCTGCGAGCACCAGCCCGTCGCCGCCGAGCGATTCGACCGTCGCGAAAAAACCGAACGGCTGGACCCCGGTGATCCTGCAATCGACCAATTGCCCGACGCGGTCTGCCAGGAACGCCGCGACATAGCGGTCGACGGTATCGCGCTCGGCCTCCATCGCCCGCCGCTCGAGCATCGAGATCGCTTCCCCGATCCGTTCGAACTGCTCGCCCTCGCCCGCCGGCAAGCCGCCTTCGCCGAGCCGGTAGCTGGTCACCAGCGAGCGGTGGACGAGCAAATCGGCATAGCGCCGAATCGGCGAGGTGAAATGCGCGTAGCTGCCGAGCGCGAGCCCGAAATGGCCGAGCGTCTCGGGCGAATAGCGCGCCTGCATCTGGGTCCGAAGCAATTGCTCCATCACTTCCGCGCGGAACTCGGCATCGCCGATCCGCTCGATGATCTGATTGAAGGTCGCCGGGCGGATCAGCTGGCCGAGCGCGAACTCGACCCCGAAGGTGCTGAGATAATCCTTGAGCGCGATCAGTTTCTCGCGCCCCGGGGTTTCGTGGACCCGGTACATCACCGGCGCCTTCTTCGCCTCGAGCGCGCGCGCCGCGGCGACATTGGCGGCGATCATGTAATCCTCGACCAGCCGGTGGGCGTCGAGCCGCTCGCGAGGCGCGACCGACAGGATCCGCCCCTTCTCGTCGAGCACCACCCGCCGCTCGGGAATGTCGAGCTCGAGCGGCTGGCGCTTGTTCCGCGCCGCGAGCATCGCCCGCCAGCACTCCCACAAGGGTTTGAGTGCCTTTTCAACCAGTTGCGGGTCGACATCGCCACCGGTCCCGTCGATCGCCGCTTGGGCATTCTCATACGCAATGTTTGCCGAGACGCAAATCTTCGCACGGGCAAAACGCCAGCTGAGCAACGTCCCGTCCTTGCCTACCACCATGTGGCAGGCAATCGCCGCTCGTTCCTCGCCGGCCTTCAGCGAGCAGATGTCCGCCGACAGTGTTTCGGGCAGCATCGTTACCACCCGGTCGGGAAAATAGACGCTATTGCCCCGCGCCCGCGCTTCCTTGTCGAGCTCGGAGCCCGGGCGGACGTAAAAGCTGACATCGGCGATGGCGACGATCGCGTTCCACCCGCCGTCCTCGCGCGGCTGCGCCCAGATGGCGTCGTCATGGTCGCGCGCGTCGATCGGATCGATCGCCACAATCGGCAGATTACTGAGGTTTTCTCGCTCCCCGAGCCCCTGTTTGGAAACCCGCGCAGCGTCCACCATCGCCTCCTCGCGAAACGCATCGCGAAGCCCATGCTTGTGGATCGCGATCAGGCTGAAGCTGCGCGGAGCGAACGGATCGCCAAGCACCGCGTCGACCCGCGCGGTCACCCGCGGCGGCCGTCCCGACGGTTCGGCGAGCACCAGATCGCCGGTCCGCGCCTCGCCGAGGTCGGAGATCGCCATTTCGCGCCGCTCGCGCTTGTCGACCGGCGACAACCAGTATCGTTCGCCGTCCTTGCGCACCACCCCGAGCAACAACTCGGCGCTCTTGGCGAGCTTCTTCATCGGGTGGGCGATGATCCCCGCGCCCTTCTCCTCGGTCCGAGCTAGGACTCGGTCGCCAAGCCCGAGCGCGCTCTTGCGCCCGCGCTCGACCACTCGCAGCTTGGGCGCCGGAGTTTCGGCCTGCCATTGCTCGGGCACCGCCCAGATATTGCCGTCCTCGACCTCGACCACACGAAGCACGGTTACCCTCGGCACCCCGCCCGCCGCATGGAAGGCGCGGCCCGGAGCCGAATCGATCAGCCCTTCGTCGGCCATGTCCTTGAGCAATGCCTTGAGCAGGATCTTGTCATGCCCGCCAAGCCCGAACGCGCGGGCGATCTCGCGCTTGCCCGCGGGCTGGTTCGACGAAGCGACGAATTCGAGGATCGCCTTGCGGCTCGGGAGTCCGGGAGTGATCTTGCGCGGCATGGCGGTTACATGCGGGCAGCCCCGCTGCGACGCAATCGCCTATTGCAGTGCGGCCGGCGGCGGATAAGCTCCGCCCCCGGCCAACGTCTTGCGCGACGCGTCTAGATCTGAGCCTGGCTCATCGTCGTCAGTTCGGGCTTCGGAGTGCCGGTGCTCTTGTACTGGCTGGTCAGCTCGGCCTTGCGCTGTGCAAGCTGGGCACCGAGCGCGTCCATGTCGAGCCCGGCCTTGCGCGCCTGAGCAAACAGCCCTTCCATCCGTTTCTCTTCTTCCTCGACATGATGCTCGATCTGTTCGCTAAGCACCTTGACCTTGGCGTCGTAGAAATCGTCGCCCGGCCCGCCCGCCTCGATCTCGGCGATCAGCACCTTGGCGCCGTCATGCTCGACATAGGCTTCCTTCAGCAGATCCTCCTCGACCTTGCCTTCGCACGCCGGATAGAAAATCTCCTCCTCGATCGTCGCATGGACCGAAAGCTCCATGCAGATCTGCTCGGCGAGCGACTGCTTGCGGCCATCTCCGCTCGCCTTTTCAAACGAGGCGAACAGTTCCTCGACCTTGCGGTGGTCGTCCTTGAGAAGCGCGACGGCGTCTTTCGGTGAGCTGGCCATATTGAATATCTCCCTGTGAATATTGGGAGAAACGTCCTCGATTGGGATTGAGTTCCGCGGCCTGGCGTGAATCCGGCGATCGGATTCATGCCCCCGGCGCTCCCGCCTTCGCGCTCGCCCTGCGGCGCGCCTCAACTGCGAGCCTGGCCTCGACCCGATTATGATCCGGAGGCGTTTCCGCTCGCGCAATATTCGCCGCGGGAGGAGGCACGCGCCGCCGCGGCACGGGCCCACGGTCAAGTTCGAGCCAGTCGCGGAACGGCAGATGATAGAGCATGTCCATCACTTCGAATTCGAGCCCGCCAGGCTGCCCCGCGTTGCTGTTCCACATCGCCACTACTCCGCTTTTCAGCGCGGGGTCGAACAGGATCAGCGAGCGATAGCCGGCGACCCCGCCGCGGTGCCCGACGATGCGGTGCCCGGCGTAATCATAGCTTCGCCAGCCGAACCCGTATTCGGGCGCGCTCAGCCGCTCGAGGAACTTGCGCATCCGCCCGCGCTCGCTCGGAGTCGCGATCAGCGAGGCATGGACCGTCTCGAGCAATTTGGGTGACAGCACATCGGGCATCGCCCCGGCCTGCGCCATCATCCATAATGCAAGGTCCTTGATCGAACTGTTGACCCCGCCCGCCGCCGGGACCCGATAATAGAAGTCGAGCACTTCGAGCGGCCTCCGTCCGACGCTGTGCGGTTTGGCCCAGCTTGGCGAACTGACCAGCCCGTCGCGGGTAACGCTGGCCGAGCTCATCCCGATGGGATCGAACAATTGCTCCTTGACCGCGGCCGCGTAACTTCGCCCCGTGACGTTGGCGACGATCTCGCTCGAGGCGTCATACGCGACGTTCTGATAGCTCCAGCACTGCCCCGGGGCGCAGATCGCGTTGAGCTGGGCGAGCGTCCGGCGAAGAAACGCCGGGTCCTGCCCTTCCTCGAGTTTGTTGTCATAGGCATTGCGGTACAGCCCAAGGCGGTGGCTCAGAACATCGGCGACCGTCGCTCGATATTCATTGCCTTCGGGAAGCTTGAGGGTCGACGAATATCGAGCGACCGGAGCCTCGAGGTCGAGCTTGCCCTGCTCGGCAAGCTTGGCGACCATCGTCCCCGCCACCCCCTTCGACACCGACGCCCAGCGGAACACCGTCGCCGGGGTGACCTTGTCGCCCGACCCGGCGAGAGTCTCGCCATAGCCTGCGAGAAAGGTGATTCGCCCGTTTTCAACCACCCCGACCGACAGTCCAACCATCGCTGGCCGTTCGATCAGGCGCTTGAGCCGTTCGTCGAGCGCGTCATAATCGACGTCGCGGCGACTTGCGGGGGAAACCGCGGCGAGCTTGAGATGCTGCGCGGCAAGCGCGGCGCGCGGGTCGATCGTCGCTTTCTCGGGCGATTGCGTTGCAAGCCCGATCGTGCCGACCAGCAGCGCGAACACCCCCAGTCCGATCACATTCTGCTTTTCCAGGCCCTTGCTCCATCGCCCCCCTTTATATGCTGTGGCGGCGAGAGCGGCTCGGCTCAACGCGCAGCCGTCACTGGTGCGATGAAGCGAACGCCTGGCGCGACGAACACCGCCGGTGCTGGCCATCCTCATCCGCCTCGCCTAAGAGCGCCGCGAACAGGAGGCCTTCAATGCAATTCCTCCGCACCTTGTTATGGGTTGCGATCGCGGTGGTCCTGGCGATTATCGCAAGCCATAATTGGCGCGACGTGACAATCGACCTGTGGGGCAATATCCAGGTCGACATCAAGATTCCGGCGCTGCTTCTATTGGTCTTCCTGCTCGGCTTCGTGCCGCCCTTCGTGATCCTCCGCGCGCGCCTGTGGCAGGTGCGGCGGCGGCTCGACGCTCAGGACCGGGCGCGGCTGGTCCCGCTTCCCGCGGCTTCGATCGCAGGAGCAGCCGACGACGAGGACCGCGGCACGCCATGAGCAGCCCGATCTATGTCGCCCTCGATACTCCCGATCTGGCGCGGGCGCTTGGCCTCGCCAAGGCGGTTCGGCGCCACGCCGGCGGGCTCAAGCTCGGCCTGGAATTCTTCATCGCCAATGGCCGCTCGGGGGTGCTCGAACTCGCCCAGCTCGGTCTTCCCATATTTCTCGATCTCAAGCTCCACGACATCCCCAACACCGTCGCCAAGGCGATCGGCGCGCTGCGCGAGATGGAGCCCGCAGTGCTCACCGTCCATGCCGCGGGCGGCCGGGCGATGATGGAGGATGCCAAGGCCGCCGCGACTGCCGGAACCAAGGTCGTCGCGGTGACCGTGCTGACCAGCCTCGACCAGGATGATCTCAAGGCGATCGGGGTCCACGGCAATCCGCACAATCAGGTCGAGCGACTCGCCGATCTGGCGCGCGAGGCGGGGCTCGACGGGATCGTCTGCTCGGGCGCCGAAGTCAAAGCCGCCCACGCTGCCTGGCCCAAGGGCTTTTTCGTCGTCCCCGGGGTGCGCCCGCTCGATTACTCGCTATTCGATCAGAAACGCGTCATCAGTCCCCGCGCGGCGATGGACTCGGGCGCCTCGATCCTCGTTATCGGCCGGCCGATCACCGCCGCCGATGATCCCGATGCCGCGGCGCGGGCGATCGCCGCGACACTATGATCGCCAGTGGACAACAGCGCCCGCCTCGGCTTACCCGCGCGGCGATGAGAATCGGAAACGCGCGATGAGCTGGCTGACAAAGGTCCGCAACGGAATTCCGTTCCTACCCAAGCGGCAGAGCAGCGACACGCTGTGGCACAAGTGCGGCAAGTGCGGTTCGATGGTGTTCGTCAAGGAATATGAGGACAATCTGTTCGTCTGCCCGCGCTGCGACCATCACGACCGCATCGGCCCCGCCGCGCGCTTCGCAATGCTGTTCGACGAGGGCGAACACGAGCTTCTGCCGACTCCCGAAGTGCGCGAGGATCCGCTCCGCTTCAAGGATACCAAACGCTACACCGATCGGCTCAAGGCGGCGCGCTCGGCGACCAGCGAGCGCGACGCGCTGCTCAACGCGCGCGGGACGATCGACGGCCAGGCCGCGATCCTCGGGGTGCAGGATTTCGCCTTCATGGGCGGGTCGATGGGGATTGCCGTCGGAGCATCCTTGCTCGCCGGGGTCCGCGCCGCGATTGCCGAACGTTGCCCCTATGTCCTGTTCACTGCCGCCGGGGGCGCGCGGATGCAGGAAGGCATCCTGTCGCTGATGCAAATGCCGCGCACGACCGTCGCGCTGGCCGAGCTGAAGGAGGCCGGGCTGGGCTATATCGTCGTGCTGACCGATCCGACCACCGGCGGGGTCAGCGCATCCTATGCGATGCTCGGCGACGTTCAGATCGCCGAGCCCGGCGCACTGATCGGCTTTGCCGGCCAGCGCGTGATCGAGCAGACCATTCGCGAAAAGCTTCCCGAAGGATTTCAGCGCGCCGAATATCTGCTCGCCCACGGAATCATCGACATGGTGGTCCATCGCCAGCAATTGAAGCAGACGATCGGCCGGCTGATCGGCTACCTCGCTGCGGAGAAGGCCGCGGCCTGATGGCCGACTTTGCGCGGTCTGACGACCCGGCGGTCCAGGCCCAGCTCGACCGGCTGGGATCGTCCATCCCGTCGGGCGACCGCCTCGGGCTCGACCGGATTGCCCGCCTGCTCGGCCGCCTCGGCCGGCCGCAGGACAGCTTGCCGCCAGTGTTCCATGTCGCCGGGACCAACGGCAAGGGCTCGACCTGCGCTTTTCTCCGGGCGAGCCTCGAAGCCGCTGGTTTAGCCGTCCATGTCTTCACCAGCCCGCATCTCGTCCGCTTCAACGAGCGAATCCGGATTGCCGGGAAGCTGATCGAAGACCAGCAGCTCGCCGCGCTGCTCGCGGAAACTCTCGACGCTGCGGATAGCATCGACCCGAGCTTCTTTGAGGCGACCACCGCCGCCGCCTTCCTTGCTTTCGCCCGAACTCCCGCCGACGCATGCATCGTCGAGGTCGGGCTCGGCGGGCGGCTCGATTCGACCAACGTCATCGAAACGCCATTGGTCTGCGGGATCGCGGGCCTCGGGCTCGACCATCAATCATGGCTCGGCGACCGGTTGGGCGATATTGCCGCCGAAAAGGCCGGGATAGCCAAGCGCGGCGCGCCGCTCGTTACCCAGCTTTATGACCCCTCGGCCGCGCGCCGGATCAGCGAGGCCGCGCGGGCCGCCGGCGCCCAATGGCTTCCGCGCGGGGGGCAATGGGACGCGCGGATTTTGGGGCGCAAGCTTGCCTACCGCGACCAAGTCGGCGAACTCTTGCTGCCGCTGCCGCGGCTTCGCGGGCGGTATCAGTCGATGAACGCCGCGCTCGCAGTGGCGATGTTTCGCCATCAGCAGCGGCTGATCGTCCCCCCGGCTGCGCTCGAAGCTGCGATGGACTGGGCCGACTGGCCCGCGCGGCTCCAGCGGCTCGAACCGGGTCCGCTGCTCGAGACGCTTCCGGCGGGAAGCGAATATTGGCTCGACGGCGGCCACAACCCTGCGGCGGCGCGCGAGGTCGCTGGCTTCGTCCGCGAGAATTTCGCCGACGAGCTTCCGCTCCACATCCTGTTCGCCAGCCTCAAAAGCAAGGACGCCGAGCGGATTCTGCTCCCGTTCGCCGGGCTCGGAGCGACCATCCACACGCTGCCGATTGCCGGTCACGATTACCGCGACCCGGTCGACCTCGCGGTGATGGCCACCGCTCAGGGCTTCACCGCGCAGGCCTGTTCAACGCTCGAACAGGCGCTCGCCGAGATCGCGCGATCGATTAGCGGACCCGTCAGGATCTTCGCCTTCGGCTCGCTCTACCTCGCCGGCGAAGTCCTCGCCGCCAACCGCCAGCTCCCGACCTAGGCGGGCCGGGCGACCTTGTCGTCGCCGCGCTCGGCGCGGACATCGCCTTCGCCTTCGACCCCGGCATCGCCGATCGACCGGTCGATCAGTCCGCTTCGCACCATGAACATGTAAAGCAGCACCCCGGGAAGCGCGAACAATGTCGTCAGCAGGAAGAAGTTGACGTAGCCTACCCCCTCGATCAGCGCTCCCGCGGTGGTCCCGGTGAGGAACCGCCCGACAATCCCCGCCGCCGCCGAAAGCAGAGCGAACTGGGTCGCGGTGAAGCGCAGGTTGCACAGGGCCGAAAGGTAAGCGACAACGGTCACCCCACCGATCCCGCTGGCGAAATTCTCGAAGCCGATGGTGAACGCCAGCATCTCCATCGAATGCCCGGCGGCGGCAAGCCCGGCGAAGCTCAGGTTCGACACCGCCATCAGCACCAGGCTGATCAGCACCGATCTCTTCATCCCCAGCCGCGCGTAGAGAATTCCGCCCACGAAAATCCCGGCGAGCAAGGCGAAGAAGCCGACCCACACATCGCCCCACAGCACTTCGGCCTTGGTGAAGCCAAGCCCGACGAGAAGGTCGCGGATCATGAGGTTGGCCATCGTATCGCCGATCTTGTGGACCAGCACGAACAGCAACACGAGCAGCGCCCCCTCGCGCTTGAAGAAGTCCGACAGCGGCCCCCAGAATGCCTCCACCAGCGCGCGCCCCCCACGCACCGGCTTGGGCTCGTGATGCCGCTTGGGCTCGCCCATCAACACAGACGCGCCGAGCGCGGCGAGTACCAGGGGCGCGCAGGCGAAATAGCCCAAAGTCCAGTTCGAACTGCTCGCCACCGCGAGCGAGATCGAGGCCGCGAAGAACGCGCCGAGCCGCCAGCCATATTGCGACATTCCCGAGCCGACCCCGAGCTGCCGCGGTTCGAGAATCTCGATTCGATAAGCGTCAATAACGATGTCGAAGGTCGCCCCCGCGAAACCGAGGAACAGGGCGCCGATCACCACCGAGCGGATATCCGCCGCCGGGTCGGCCAGTCCGAGAACGATGACCGCGGCCGCGACCATCGCTCCCGCCAACCACAGCCAGGTCCGCCGCTGACCGAACCGGTCGGAGAAAAAGGGTATGCGAATGCGGTCGACCAGTGGCGCCCACGCCCATTTAAAGCTGTAGATCAGCAAAGCGAGCGCAAAGGCCGAAATCGACTTCTTCTCTATCCCGGCTTCGGACAGCCGCTGGGTTAGGGTCGCCGCGAGCAATGCGAACGGAAAGCCCGACGAAATCCCGAGGAATAGAGCGGTCAACGGAGCCGCCTCGAGATAAGGCCTGACCCCTGCCGGAAGTGAAGCGCGCCATCCGCCCTGCAATTCGGTTCGCGCTTCGCTCGTCATGCGTTCTTCCCTCATCCCCAAGCGCCGATGCTAGCAGTGCCAGCGGCGGCGGGAAGGGGCAAGACACCCTTCAAATCGGCGCGACATTGAAACCTGAAGCAGAATGCTGATTTGCCGCCGCCGGATCGAGCCTGCGGTCGATCAGCCGCCCGATGCCTCGCCCGATGCCTCCGCCGCGCGCGGATAAATTTCCATCCCCTTGGGCGGCTTGGCTTTCTTGCCCGAAAGGTGCCGATTGACGCTTTCGAGCGCGGCCTTGAGGGTCGATGGATTATACGGCTTGCTGAGGCATCCGATTGCCATCGTCCCGGCGTCGGGGGGCGCGTTGCCGGTCGCGAACATCACCGGAATTCGGCGCCTGGACGCTTCCATGGCGAGGTCGATTCCGGTCCGGTCGCCATTGAGACGGACGTCGCACAAGATCAGATCGACCTGCTCGCGGTCGAGAATCTCGATCGCATCGGCATATTTGTCGATCGTCGCGACGACCTCATAGCCTTCCTCGGCGAGTATGGTCTCATTGTCGAATGCAACCAGCGGCTCGTCCTCGACGATTAGGATACGCTTGACGACACGCTTGGCCTTGCTGAACAGCATCGTCGCTCCTCAAGGAAACTAACCTGTGCCCCCGCAACGAACAAAGCGCGATCCGGTGCCGCAAGGCAAGCGCTTATCCCGACCCT